>WLWV01000223.1 GCA_012103395.1 Gammaproteobacteria bacterium | reverse complement strand
CTTGTCAGTGCCATTCTCGTTGAGATTGACGATGAATGGAGCAATGCCGACAAGCGATATATCGTGTGGAACGACGATAATGACTCAACCTAAATCAAAGTTACAGACGTAGGGTTGCACAATCTTCGCATCCAGGATATTAAATCCCATGGGTTTGTCATTGGTTGTTCGGATACCAACTTGCACTGACTCCTCCGGTATCACCAATCCTTCCTTAACCGCATGGTAGAACATCGTGCCGTGATCAATTCGTCCCTCCTCATCTTCCCAAGTATCGGTGTGGGCATCAAAATGAAGCAGAGACACAGGTCCGTGTTTTTCTGCATGCGCTCTAAGTAATGGCAATGTCAGAAAATGATCTCCCCCAATGGACAACATAGCGGTGTCAGAGTCCAGAATCTTCTTTGCATGGGCCTGAATTTCTATCGGAACATTTTGCGGATAACCATGATCAAAAAAACAGTCCCCGTAATCGATGGTTTTTAAACAATCAAATGCGTCGAACTCCCAGGGCCAATTCCTTTGCCAAGCAACTTCAGTGGAAGCAGCTCGTACTCCCCTTGGCCCAAAACGCGTACCGGGTCGATTAGTCGTGGCTGTATCAAAAGGGATCCCCGTCACTGCCAGCTCCGCTTCACTCAAATCCTTGGTATAGCGACGTCTTGCGAAACTCAAAGCGCCCGCGTAATTGTATTCCGAAGAGGAGTCATTTATCGACTTAGCGGTGAACGCATTATCAATATTCCCGTACATTGTATTATCACCAGACATTAGACTTTGGATTCCTAAAGGTTACGAATTGTTCAGAATTGGTGGGAAACATATTCTAACAACTTCAATGCCAGCCGCATAGTTAAAACCCTCGGTCCAAGCTTCATAGCTCTTCTAACCCAATAACATTTTTAACGATTCTCCAAGCACCCAACATCCATCGAAGGTTAAAAACAGTGCTACAAAATACGCTTACTATTTTGAGTCATGAGAATAAGGGAACAAACGACTACAACAACCTATCTAGCGATTATGTTAATATTCCTTGACTGAAGTGATTGGAAAATTCAGTTGATCATCAGAGCGACCTATTTTTCTTAGATGGGCCTGATCTCAATGAGAGTTTTGCATGTTTATTCAAAATAAATGAAAAATATGCATTGACAGAAAAGGCGCTGGCGATGAAAATACGCGCGTTTTTTCGCCACTGGAAGTTGACGAAAAACATATGAAAAACAACCGTTACTGCAGTCAACTGTTGAGTTTTTTATTTCATAGTTTCTTGGGGTGTAGCCAAGTGGCCTAAGGCACCGGATTTTGATTCCGGCATTCGGAGGTTCGAATCCTCCCACCCCAGCCACATTTTTTGAGGATGCTTCGTGTCATTTGACAATATCGCGTTATTCGCTGGCAATGCTACTCCAGCTTTAGCCAGTGAAGTTGCGCAAATTATGAGCATTCCTCTCGGTAAAGCGCTGGTCAGCAAATTCAGCGATGGCGAGGTGAATGTTGAGATCATGGAAAATGTTCGTGGTCGCGACGTTTTCATTATTCAATCCACTTGCGCACCCAGTAACGACAATCTAATGGAGTTACTGGTAATGATTGACGCCTTGAAGCGCTCCTCCGCCGCTCGGATCACGGCGGTGATACCATATTATGGATATGCGAGGCAGGATAGGCGCCCACGTACAGCTCGAGTTGCTATTTCAGCTAAGTTAGTCGCTTCCATGATCAGAACCGCTGGAGCTGACAGAGTGCTTATCATGGATCTTCACGCTGATCAGATTCAGGGCTTTTTCGATATTCCAACAGACAACATTTACGGTTCACCTGTCTTAATGAGTGAATTATGGCGGAGGCACTTGCCTAACCCCATAGTGATTTCTCCTGATGTTGGTGGCGTTGTTCGTGCACGCGCGTTGGCGAAGCAACTAGAAACAGATCTCGCCATCATCGATAAGCGTCGACCAAAGGCGAATGAAGCCAAAGTCATGCATATCATCGGCGACGTAAAAGATCGGTCCTGTATTCTTATCGACGATATGGTAGATACCGCAAACACCTTATGTGCTGCAGCTACCGCTTTGAAAGAGCACGGCGCAATTAAAGTATTGGCTTGCTGTACTCATCCTGTCTTGTCAGGTGCCGCCATCGAACGAATCAGTAATTCACAGCTGGATGAGCTACTGGTAACCAACACCATCCCCCTGCCACAAGAAGCACGGGATTGTGGAAAGATTATCCAGTTAAGCATTGCTGAGCTACTAGCGGAATCCATTCGCCGAGTCTCTTCCGGCGATTCCATTAGTAATCTTTTTATAGATTAATCAATAATTTAGAATAGAAAAATGTCAGATCAATTTGAACTTGTCGCTCGAGTCCGTGCTCGCACTGGCACCAGCTTGGTAAGACGCCTCCGACGAGAAGGAGATGTCCCTGCTGTGTTATATGGTGCTGGCGGCGAGAATGTTAGTATCGCAATCAACCATGATGTTCTTTTCCACAGCCTAGAAAAAGAAGAATTCCACTCCGCTATCATCATCATCAATACCGACGGAAAAAAGGAGCAGGCAATTCTTCGTGACGTTCAACGTCATGCACATAAGATTGACATTCTGCACGCTGATTTTCAACGAATCGACAATAAAAAGGTACTGACAATGTCTCTGCCTATCCACTTTACTGGCGAAGAGAATTGTGTCGGAGTAAAATCCGGTGGCGGACTTGTTTCCCACCTGATCAATGAAGTTGAAGTTTCCTGCCTTCCAAAGCTACTACCTGAATCCATTGACTTAGATATCACCAATCTGGAATTAGGTGAATCACTGCACTTGTCGGACATTCCGCTTCCAGATGGAGTAAACCTGACTGCACTCATGCATGATGACCCTCAAGAACATGATTACGCCGTAGTCACCGTTGCTGCACCAAAAGTTGCACCTTCTGAAGAAGAAGCCGAAGAGAATGACGAGCCTTCATCAGAGGAATAATTCAACATTCTGTATAGCGACATGAAAATATGACTCAGTCAGGAATTTCCCTGATTGCAGGGCTTGGTAATCCAGGCAACCAATACGCTGAAACCCGACATAATGTTGGGTTTTGGTTTTTGGAGCGCATGCAAACCGAATTCCGTTTCCAGATGTCCTTGGAGAAGAAATTCAAAGCCGCAATCGGCAGCTTTTCTTTCGAAAACAAACAGATTCGAGTGGTTTCTCCCCACACGTTCATGAATCTCAGCGGCCAATCAGTTGCTCCTCTCGCCGCATTTTACCGTATAGAGCCAGCACAAATACTGGTTGTACACGACGAACTGGACTTGCAGCCAGGTGTTGTCAGATTGAAATCAGGGGGTGGCCATGGCGGGCACAACGGTTTAAGAGACATCATTCCCAAAGTGGGCAGCGCAGAGTTTCTCCGCCTAAGAATCGGCATTGGCCATCCAGGCACTGGCCGGGATGTGTCGGGATATGTGCTTGGTAAACCCAATAGATCAGATCAAGCTCTGATAGAAGACAGCATAGATCGAATAATCCGTCTGATGCCTGAAGTTCTTTCAGGGAAGTATCAAAAAGCGATGAACGAGCTACACTCATCTTCAAAATAACCCCACGACGCAATCATCGAGAAGTTAGAACCAAGCGCCTAATTCCGATAGTCCAATTGATTCATCAATCGCGCGTCCAACTAGCAAACAAATTTAGCGAGCAATAAAATGGGATTTAAATGTGGCATCGTTGGGCTTCCCAACGTCGGAAAATCTACACTTTTTAACGCTCTGACTCGCTCTAAGGCAGCGCAAGCGGCAAACTATCCCTTTTGTACCATTGATCCCAATGTTGGTATGGTCGAGGTACCTGATCCCCGATTGGATCAGCTGACCAAAATTGTCTCCCCACAAAAAACCATTCCAACCACCATCGAATTTGTTGATATTGCTGGATTAGTGGCAGGGGCATCTCAAGGAGAGGGTTTAGGCAACCGCTTCCTAGCTCATATCCGAGAAGTGGATGCCATTGTACATGTCGTCCGCTCCTTCGAAGACAACAATATCACTCATGTATCCGATGATATTTCTCCCGCATCAGACATTGAAACAATCGATACTGAACTTATTCTCGCTGATATGGAAACCGCTGACAAATCTATTCAGCGAGCCGAAAAGGCCAGCAAGTCCGGAGATAAGGAGCAACTCGCGCTGAAACAGCTCTTAATGAAAGTGAAAGATCATCTTGACGCTGGGCACCCGGTACGAGGATTGACCCTTTCTGATGAAGAACAATCATCATTAAAGCCCCTTTGTTTTTTAACCATTAAGCCAACGGTTTATATCGCAAACGTCAGCGAGGAAGGATTTGAGAACAATCCCTACCTCGATCAGATTCGAAAGATTGCCGCCACAGAAAACGCGCAAGTCGTTCCTATTTGTGCCTCCATTGAGCAGGAATTATCCGAGTTGGATGATGATGAAGCAGCGCTTTTTCTCGCAGAAATGAGTCTCGAAGAAACTGGACTCAACCGACTTATTCGGGCTGGGTATTCTCTTCTAGGGCTACAAACCTACTTTACAGCCGGTGAAAAAGAAGTTCGAGCATGGACAGTAGAAACCGGTGCAACAGCTCCTCAGGCCGCAGGGGTTATTCATACAGATTTTGAGCGAGGCTTTATCCGGGCAGAGACCACGGCATTCGATGATTTTGTTGCTTATAACGGCGAGCAAGGCGCGAAAGAAGCGGGGCGTTTACGCCTAGAAGGTAAAGATTACATTGTACAGGACGGCGATGTTCTGCACTTTCGGTTTAATGTGTAAACACCGCTGACGTCATCATCTCTTCTGACCCAAAGGGGCGAAATGAGTAACCTCGAGCTTTAGTCCACTTCGAGTATGACTTTAACCCATCACGAAATTAGGCAACAACTAGACGAATACCTGGATCCAGTTCTCTCCTCTCGACGCACCTCTCTGGAACCTGCTCAGAGATTAGCAAAACTACCTCTTGATCAACAGGAGTTTGCTCTGCATTGGACCAATGTGATTCGTAAATCCAACGCCGAGATGGGGTTTCAGTTTGTTAGCTATGTTCCTTTGGCGCTAAAACTCATGGGAATCGAGGGCGCACAAGGGTGGTTGCTAAATGCCATGGATATCTACGACAAAGAAGGACTTTACCCCGGCAGCGCTGCGCTGGAACGGATTGAAGCATTTGCGAGAGAATACCGACTCAACCATATCGCAGTCAGCTTGGATGAGATAAAACCCGTGTTGGAGAAATTCATTTGTGGACTTGCAGGACGACGGCTAAAACTGGAATCCGGCAAGGAAACATTCACTGACACAGAAACTCTATATTTGCCCAAAGCAGTAAGCCGATTTAGTGACAAAGAAAAAAACTATCAGTTATTCAAGGTCATCGCGGTTCATCTGTGGGCTCAGACTTGGTTTGGCACCTTCAAACGCCGGTAGTGTACCCTGAGGTCTGTAATTTATTTCTTTAGCGATGTTCGTTTGGCTTAGGCGAAGTGAGCGTAGCGAACGAAGCCAAAGCCGGTTTTTCTGGATTAGGTGTTGAATGTTGAGCCATCAA
>WLWV01000222.1 GCA_012103395.1 Gammaproteobacteria bacterium | reverse complement strand
GCTCAACATTCAATACTAAAGCCTGAAAAACAGGCTTTGGCTTCGCTCTCTACGTTCACTCCGCCAAAGCCAATAGCGAAGCTGCAATAGAAAGCTAAATTACAGACCTCAGATTACACTACCTTTGCATAACCCTGCGGACTCAGATTCGATAATTATTGTTTTTTTTGCTATTTTTATCAAGCTAGCCTTAGCAATTGGGCCCCTAATTATTCTGATGTACTCAACTGTGTCTCATAGTGGAAAAGGTCATTTATTACTTCTAGGATTAAGAAGATTAGGCTGATATTGAAGGTAAATCGGGCTACAATAAGCACTATCTTTTTTTCACTATTGTGCTCGACTCACACTCACCGAAGCACACCAATATTCCAGATTAGAGCGACAATGAGCAACAACAACTCAGATCTCCACGACTGGCCCGAAGAAGGTATTCGTGCCGCAATCAGCTTTATCTGCAATCAGTCGTCAAACGATAATAAGCTCTCTGTGGTAGATGTTGGTGGTCACCAAGGGGAGACGCTGGGTGCATTCGCAAAGAACGTAGCGCGTTTCTCTTACCTTTCCTTTGAACCCAATCCCACAAGTTTCGCGGCGCTTCAAGAGTATGCCAATACACTTAGTTCGGTGGATAGGGATATTGATCTTCGCAACGCCGCCGTGGGTGCCGAGAATGGTCGAATTGAATTCCACGTCACTCAGGCCACCGCCGTAGCGGGGGTACTTAAACCGGTGGAAGGACTATCTGAACGAGTTCCTACCCGGGATCATGAGATTGCGCAAAGTATCGATTGTCAGTTGTGCAAGATTGACAGTCTCGATGCTATGTTAAACGGCGATGTCATTGATCTGTTAAAGATTGATACTGAGGGGTATGACCTTGAGGTCATGAAGGGCGCCAAACAGGCATTAGAAAACGGCCAATTTAGAGCTGTTTTATCCGAAGTGTTCTTTGTCCCATATCGACAGGATCAAGCTTTTTTCTGGGATCTCGCCTTGTTCATGGAAAACATCGGCTATCACTTTGTGAATTTATATGATTGCCGGGATACAGCGCAAGGACGTCTATATACTGGGAACGGCTTGTGGTTATCACCTCAACTAGCTGCGGATTCCAATTTTCTGTGAAAGCTATTCGATATTGCCAAGCCCCTATGAGGGTCGTTTTCCCGGGAGTTGGATTATGATCAGCCCTGACACGCCGTCCACACAGCCGTTTGGAGTGGGCTGAGTTAGTGGCTCTGGACACGCCTGAAAGACTCCGGTTATATCGAGACATTGCCAAGCCGCTTTTCGCTTCTTGGCTACCTTTTGTTATCGCCCTTGCCATCACCTATCCAATTCGCCTTGGGCTGCGGCTAAGAAAGAGTCTGCGAAAAATATACCGCCCGGAACAGAGTCACACCTCATTGCTTTGCTTGGAGTCCGGAGTAAAGGGTTGGGAGATCATTGAATACAAAGAACTGCACCAATCGGCATTGGAATACGTTGGTGAAGATCGAGTAATTCGCTTTGTCGTCACCGACGAAGCGCCGTATTTAGCTCAGCTTAAACACTTTCTTAATCAACATCCTGTAACCCACTATGCTTGGAGCCCCAGAACTGGCGAACAACACAGGTTCAAAGGATTGGTTGAGGCACTGCAAGTGTCGATTATTTTAAGCCGTCGTGGCATCGTTCCGATTGCGCTTCTCACTGATTTGTTGGTCAGAACATGGCGTACGACTTCTTCCATTGTCACCGCCAGTAGCGGCGTCGTTGTTACCTTGATGTCCCCCTCGGACGTTTCTTTAATCTGCCCTCATCGCCGATTCATTGGGCCCTATATCATGTCTTTCTCCAAGACCACTTTGGATAAATTGGAGGCTGCTAGACAAATCGTTAATGATAATCAGTCAGCTAAAGATGCCATTACACTCGGTGCATTGTATGAGCCTCGAAAGGCAATTGTAGAGAGCATTCAGAAACACCTACGCGCCAATAAACATGATCTCATCATTAAGGGACGATCATTGATGGGCGAACGTAGCTCTGATGAAGAGTATTGGTCTCGAATGGTGAACGCAAAAATTGTAGTCACAACGTCCAATGTGCTTGACGAGGCTGATGACTATGACTGGATGTGGAAAAAGCACTTTGTGTATCGCTATCTGGAAGTCATGGCCTGCGGCTCACTCTTGGTTGCTCCTGATTTGCCGGGTATCGAACGCTATTTTCAACCGGGCGTGCACTTCGTGTCATTTTTAAGTGAAAAAGATGCGGCGAAAAAGGTGCAATATTATTTGGAGAACAACCGGGAGCGAGAGCAGATTTCTCTCCAAGGATTCGAACGCGTGAAGAATTTGGTGGAATCGCGGTCCTTTTGGTTAGGGCTCGACACCTGTTTATCCCATGAGAGCATTCTCTAACAGCCATGTCAAAATGTGCACTAATCATTGGCGTTTCCGGACAGGACGGTTGTTATCTAGCCAAGCACTTGCTGAGCTTGGATTACGATTTAGTCGGTCTCTCACGGGATGCAGAGCAGAGCAACTTCAACGGTCTTTCACGCCTTGGCATTAAGGATCGGCTTGTCTTCGACTCGATTTCAACTACAGACTTCCGGAGTGTTGCGCAGGTTTTCCAGCGTTACAAACCGGATGAAGTTTATAATCTATCTGGTCAGTCATCCGTGGGGCTATCATTCAGCCAACCCGTGGAGACCATTGAAAGTCATCTTCAAGCCACCATCACCATTTTGGAGGTCATCAAATTTCTGGACCTGCCCATCAAGTTCTACAATGCCTGCTCTTCAGAGTGTTTCGGTGAGTCTTCGGCCGATAGTCCATCTGACGAACAAACCCCCTTCAGACCAAAAAGCCCTTATGCATTAGGGAAGGCTGCCGCATTCTGGGCGGTCGATAATTATCGGAACGCCTATGGCCTATTTGCCTGCTCCGGTATTTTAGGAAATCACGAATCTCCTCTCAGGTCATCCAGGTTTGTCACCCAAAAGATCATCCGAGCGGCGGCAAATATTCATTCTGGAGAACAGGACATGCTACTGCTTGGCAACACAGATGTCATCAGGGATTGGGGTTGGGCTGAAGAATATGTAGTGGCGATGAATTTGATGCTTGGCCTGGAGTCCCCCACTGATTTTGTCATAGCAACGGGCAAATCCTGTTCTCTATGGTCTTTCGCTGAATTGGCCTTTGCCGAATTTGGATTAGATGCAAAAAAATACATCCAAGTAAACCCTGCTTTGATACGCCCCTCTGACATTAAAAGTAGTTATCTGTCTCCTAAGAAGGCATCGAGGAAACTCAACTGGAAAGCTCAGTTTGACGCTCACAAGACCATCAAGTCATTGATTGACGAAGTAGATTCATTTTAGTCATGCTCCAGCAATACAGATAGGTGGATCTCCTGCGCAATCGTTTCTGTCTATAATGCATATATCCCTGCTCTACCTACACGAGCGCCGAGCAAACGACCTCTCCTTGTGGTTGCGATCAATCGCTGCTGTGGAGTCAATTCAAGTATTGCTATTGGTTTCTAACGAAACCCAGCATCATGTCCACAAACTGACTAATGACTGCAACCATCACTTTGAAATTCGAAACATAGACACCCCTGCTCGACAGGAATTGAATCCCCAGGGAAACAAACTCCAAAGCCTGTTTAGGGAGGTTTCCTATGTCTTTGGTGAATTTAAATCACGGAACAAGCAATCCCTCTCTCTTCTAAGCCAATACCCCAATACCGTACTCATCACCTACGATGACAGAATGCCTTCGCTCATTTCGATATTGAAATCAGCACACACCCTAAAGATTCCCGTTTTCTTACCGTCAATACTAACGGCTACACCAGACCGAAAAACACAAACATCCAATGTCTTGCAGGAAAAGCGGTTCGTTGAAAAAGTCCTTGCCATATTTGCACGAGGGTGTTGTAGAAACCAGCTCAATGACGAAGGGCGTCTTTATTACAGTCCTATTAGTTTTTTGATGTTGGCTTTCCAACGCGCCTTGCCGGACAACCCTTGGGCCAAAGGAACCTCGCGTTTCGTTAGCGTGGTGGGTGTAGAGGCCGTGTACATAAGAGACCTCTTACTTGACTTCGGAGTGCCAATACAAAAGATGTCCGTCACCGGTCTACCTGTATATGACTTTATGGATTTTTCCACAGATCAACGTATCTCAAAAAAGGTGCTGCTATTAGCCCTCCCTCAATATGCTGAGCATGGCGCTATGGGCCTCGCCGAAGCAATGTCCAATATTCGAGAGATTTTTCAAGGACTTAGCGTATTTGAAGGAAGAATTGTGGTGTCCTTACACCCACGGATGAAACGAGAAGATTATGAACCAGAGATACGGAAATTTGGTTACGAATGCGCCACTGAAAATGCCGAACATTGGATCAAACGATGTTCACTTTTTGTTGCTGCAAATTCATCGTCAACCATCTATTGGGCTTTAATGTTAGGAGTTCGCACACTGTTACTCAATCACGTTTATCCTAAATCCGATTTATTTCGGCACTTTGAATCTCTACAATATATTGAAGACAGTCCATCTCAAGAACTACCGAAATTTGTCGTCACAAGCAAAGCGAACTGGGATCAACTTATTGAGGATGATCAGAAAAAGCTATCCATGGAACTCGTTTCCGATGGTCATTGCGGAAGAAGAAATTTAGAAATAATCAGCACCCTTCAATCACGGCCCGCTTAATCGGTAAAGATCAGTGCTTATCGCCAGTTGAAACTCCAATTACGTAAAAACAATGCTTGGGAAGAATATACGCGACGTTCTTTTCTTAGTTCGCTATTCTCCGCTCTGCATGTTCAATTCCTCGAAATTTGGCAATAGTCTTAAAGTCGGTGGAAAGATCTTCCGTTGTCAGCTCTTCCATGTATCTGCACTTATGAGCAAATATGATATTCGTGAGATTAGCCCCATGGAACCCTGAAAAGTGTGTTGCATCAGACATTGCCGCCATTTGTTCCATTAAGCTCATTTCCCCAAAGTACACAATCTGATATCCGTTTAGCTCATATTCCTTTTCTATCTCTGCAAACTCACCATATACCCGGGAATCCCTTCCTCCTCGTGTAGAGAATATCTTTTCTCCATACTGTTTGTAGTTTTTTCCTTTAGACTCTTCTCCAAGTTTTTGCTCAAGAAATGAGAAATAGAGTTGTATCTCATTAGTCAACTTTTGTCCAAGAATGGCCTCTGAAAATCGACTGGTAAACTTGTCAAAACATACAGCCTTAGCGACCTTTATCCCATGACGTGGGTGATTGACAAACTTCATTTCAAAATCAAACAACGAAAAGAAGTCAAGTAAAGCTGGCCACCGGCTTTTAACCAACCGAGGGAGAATAACAGTATCGGCTAAATCCCACTTTTTAGCCAGAAACATCTGGAATCCCAGATCAGCAACAACGTGGTACCAGTTCATGAAGTTATGCCCCGGGAAACATAAACACCCCTTTCCTCGGATTGTGCAACCCTACGTCTGTAACTTCGGTTTAGTTTGAGTCATTATTGTCGTTCCACACGATATATCGCTTGTCGGCATTGCTCCATTCATCGTCAATCTCAACGAGAATGGCACTGACAAGC
>WLWV01000221.1 GCA_012103395.1 Gammaproteobacteria bacterium | reverse complement strand
CTTGTCAGTGCCATCCTCGTCGAGATTGACGATGAATGGAGCAATGCCGACAAGCGATATATCGTGTGGAACGACGATAATGACTCAACCTAAATCAAAGTTACAGACGTAGGGTTGCACAATCTTAAACATCGGTAACGTCAAAGTATCATCCACAGACAGTACGTCAATATTGAGGTCAGTGAGTGCTATGTTGGAAGCGATAACCCGTTCCACCGACAAACTACCCTCGGCATTCAAGCCCTGCAATGACGCGATGGGTAACAATGCCACTTGAGCAGGCTCTGCGGTAGCGGCCACACTATCCGCATTTAACTGTCCAAGTAATCGATCAATATCAAGCTCACCGGCTTTGATTGCAAACTCATAGGAAGGATCACCTGATAGCTCTCTGATACGCATCTCTCCAGACAATTCCATCTCGTCCATCTTGACGCTGAATTCGGGAACCTCTAGCTGGTTGTCATTCAATAGAAATTGGACGTTTAAGTCCACAGAGCGACCCAAACCTTCGGGTAACACATCAATGTGGTGTTGCTGTAGTAAGGAAGGAACTTCTTCACCAGAGGCTTGCAGTTTGGCGGATGCCATCATATTCGCTAGCCCTCCCGCAACATCTGTTGCAATGGCTTTACTGATGGCAATGCTTGAATCGTTTTGCTGAATCGTTAACAACGGAACTTCCAGTGATTGATCACTAAGGTCGAAATTGAAATAGGGCAAAGATAACACTAACGTCTGGCCATTTAAGCCAACAGTGGATTCCAAACTATTGACCGCCAGCTGATCGCCACTGTACTGAAACCCACCATTGACATTCACTTTAGCAATCTCGTGAAGGCCAAAATCAGCCTTCGTTCCGTACTGATTTAGTAACTCCTGGAGGTGTTTGATGGAAGCGGCCAGTTTGCCTTCCACGGAAAGTTGTGATGCTGACGCAAAGCTCGCTACTTTTAGATCATTAATCGAGATCAGATCTTCATCCTTAGAAAGAGACAGTTCCTTGACTGTGATCGTTTGCTGACTTCGATCAATAACAGCTTTCGGGGCCAAAAGCGCGTACCCAGATCCAGGCTCGATCACATCAAAACGTGTCTGATCTAACGTAACATGGGTGAAGTCCAAACTGGTTTCAACAGTAGTCACCAAAGCCAGTGTCAATGAATTCGGCAATTGGTTGGCATCCACAACCATGGACAACTGAACATCCAATGGCTCGCCGGGAATCAACTGGTCCGTGGAAAGATTGACGTCGGACAAAACGACTTTCCTGGGCACAGACTGGTCCTCAAAAATGACCTTGCCATTAACGATGGATACGCCTTCTATGACAAGGCTGGCCAATCCTAAAGTACCGGCGGCTTCAGGGCTACTTTCCTCAACAGACGAGTGAGAATCCGCGAGGCTCCCCATAATGTCACCCCAATTGGTGGAGCCATCGGGTAAAACACTCATCCTGATCGTGGGCGCTTGGACTAGAACCGTGTCTATTTCAATCTGCTTCTTGAATATCGGCATTAATTTCAAACGAAAATGGGCCGAACTAAAAGAAACCATTGGCTGATCTCCGAAGCCGTCCCTTTGCGATAACGATGCATCCTTAACATCAATACCAACCCAAGGAAAAAAAGAAATGGAAAGATCACCATTAATGGTTAATTTTCGCCCTATCGATTTTTCAACAATTTCCTCGATATTCGGTTTATATTCATTTGGGTCAATCAAATTGGTGATAACCACACCCGCACCAACCAACGTAACAACCGTAACACCAAAAACCCACAAAAAGATATTAATCGCTTTCATCATGATTGTTTAACTCCTGAATTTTAAATCGAGGCTCCAAATAGACATCTCTTCACCCGTCAATGGCGGCGGGGCGACAACATCAACTCTTATGAACAATGTCGACACCAACAACCTCCTCGGAAAAAGTGGAGCA
This sequence comes from Gammaproteobacteria bacterium, assembly GCA_012103395.1. GTDB lineage: Bacteria > Pseudomonadota > Gammaproteobacteria > Arenicellales > Poriferihabitantaceae > WLWV01. The sequence goes on along the minus strand of WLWV01000221.1, from coordinate 3,684 downwards.
CGATGCTGCGGCGGCTGAACCGACTTGATGGAATGGTGAAGGGTGACGTGGTGTAACCTCGTCCTCTTGATCGACTTCTTCTGAAACGAATTTTAATGCCGCCTCAATCACTTCAAGCCCTGCCCCGCGTTTTGGACCATTTTCAGAGAGATACCTGCGCCAGCTTTTAGCACCCGGCTGCCCGTGAAACAATCCTAGTATGTGGCGAGTCATATGGCGCAAATAGACATCTTGAGATAATTGAGATTCAACATAGGGAAGAAAGGCTTCCACAATATCAAATCGAGTCTGAATCGGTGATGAATCGATACCATTCACTGACTCACCGAATATTCGGGAATCCACATCATGCAATACCCAAGGGTTGTAATACGCTTCTCTTCCAATCATCACACCTTCCACCAGTTCAAGATGCTTTTCAGCTTGATCAAGATCAGTAACACCACCGTTAATGGTAATTTTTAATTGAGGAAAATCTCGTTTTAATTGGTAGACACGATCATAGTGAAGCGGTGGAATCGTCCGATTTTGTTTAGGGCTTAGGCCCTGAAGCCATGCTTTTCTGGCATGGACAATGAAATGCTGGCAACCGGCTTTTGCAACCAAATCAACAAATGTCGCCAACTCTTCATAGCTATCCATGTCATCAATGCCAATACGAGTCTTAACCGTCACAGGAATGCCGATAGAGTCCGCCATTGCCGCAACACAGTCCGCAACCAATTGAGGCTTTGCCATCAAGCAGGCACCAAACGAGGCACTTTTTACGCGGTCGCTGGGACACCCTACATTCATGTTAACTTCATCATACCCCCACCGCTCCGCATATTTAGCACAATCCCTAAGTTGATTAGGGTCACTGCCCCCCAATTGGAGAATCACGGGATGTTCCAACTGGTCATACTTCAGGAATCCATCTCGGTCACCAAATAAGATGGAGCCCGTTACACGCATTTCAGTGTACAAACGGATATGTTTGGAAAAAAGACGAAAGAATGCCCGACAGTGTCGATCTGTCAGGTCCATCATCGGAGCGATCGAAATTTCTTTTGTCAAAATAGAGCGATGCGGTTTGGAATCAACCTAATATTTTACCATCACTGGTCCGTTAAGCAGGACACTTTAATTGGGAGAATCAAAGGATAGAGGAAACATCCCGGCTTTCGCTAAGCCAACGCAAGACAACCCCTTGATATATGTCGTTGGGATAGCTTGTTCGAAACATTAAATATACAACCCAGCGACCCGTTATCCCGAGCCCCATTTATCCGTTTTCCTTCCGCACCTTTGGCGTACTAGGCTATCCAGAAAAATTACATGCTTGATATGCATTTTGTTCTTGATTTTATTCAAGTGAGGACGCACTCTAATACTTCTTATAAACAGAATTAAGATTGTGCTCAAAAACATCGAAAAACAACTCAATGACTTGGTTTCCCGTAATCTGGAGCATCATCTTGGGCAACTCCAAAGAGGGTTAGAGAAGGAAAGCTTAAGGGTTGACCCAAGTGGTCTGCTGGCACAAACACCGCACCCTTCTAAACTCGGTTCTGCCCTCACTCACCCCACAATCACCACTGACTATTCTGAAGCCCTGCTGGAATTTGTGACCACAGTACATACCGATTCAGACGAATTATTGACACAACTTTATGACATCCACCACTATACTTATCGCCACCTAGGCGACGAAAAACTGTGGGTCAATAGCATGCCTTGTGTGGTTGAAGGTGAACAAAAAATTCCAATTGCCAAGTTTGGTAGTTCTAACATAGCGAAAATGAAAGAAGCCTACCGACGGGGGCTCGGACATCGTTACGGAAGATCGATGCAAACCATCGCGGGTATTCACTTCAACTTTTCTTTGCCCGACGCATTTTGGACAGATTACTTTCAAGCCGATTCAAACACTGACTGCCAAGATCGACAGTCCGATGCCTATTTTGGATTGATTCGAAACTTCCACCGTTTATCGTGGTTAGGTTGCTATCTATTTGGCGCATCCCCCGCAGTTTGCAAATCGTTTCTACGTGGCCGAGAACACATGCTTAGTGATTTTGACCAACACAGTTTCTATGCACCCAATGCCACATCGCTAAGACTCAGCGGTCTTGGCTATAGCAATGATGCTCAGTCTAATATCAATATTTGTTACAACAGCGTTCGTGATTTTGCAAAAACCCTTAGGGACGCCATTCAAACTCCACATCCCGACTACGTTAATTTTGGTGTTAACGTTAATGGCAAGTATCAACAACTGAGTCCCAACTTGCTGCAAATCGAAAATGAGTTCTACTCAGTGATTCGACCCAAGCGGGTGACTGTTTCCGCTGAAAGCCCATCTCAAGCGCTTAGCAGACGGGGCGTACAATACGTAGAGGTCAGAAGCCTAGACTTAAATCCGTTTGAGCCCACGGGCATCGATAAAACCTGTATTCATTTCTTTGATACCTTAATGGTTTATTGCCTTTTAAGCGACAATAGTCAACTGAGTGAAAACGAATGGGAAGTAACAGCATCCAACCGCAGCCGGGTAGTAATGAATGGTCGGGACCCAAACCTCATGCTGCAGGTGGGTGATCATGAAAAACCCTTCGCGGAAGTCGCGACTACAGTACTTGATCACATGCAGCCGGTTGCCGAACTAATGGATAGCGCCACAGGGAAAACAGATTACGTCGATTCTTTGAAATTACAAAAACAAAAAATTGATGATCCATCGTTGACACCGTCGGCACGTATCATCGACCAAATGGAATCGCAAAATATCAGCTTCTTTAGGTTCGCCATGGACATGGCGGAGCAACATGAAAAACACTTTAAACAATCAACTCCCACAGAAGATAAAATCAATTTGTTTCGCCAACAAGCTCAGCAATCGCTAAAGCAACAAACAGAGATAGAGCAAAGTGATACCGTGAGCTTCGATACCTTCTTGGCCGATTATTTCGCGAGACAAAATGAGCCACTTTAAGTCCCTTTATGTTCGGTTTTCATTAATGGAGCAGCGCAATAACAAACCAGTCTTAAATCGACTCCGATCAACTAAGCACCCATAAACCTTGGGCGCTTTTCTTTTCTAGGATGGTCTTGTTTAGGTGCTATCGACCCCAACGAACATCGAAAAAAAATCGCTAAGACCAAAAGAACTAAAGAAAATGACATTTCCGTATCAACGGAGCCTGACCAACACCGACGCCAAACTGACTTCACATCCACTCATAACCTTCCCAAACAGAGATCACTAGTAGATCGGGTAGTTCTTACATAAATCAGCAACACTTGCTCTCAACTCATTGATATACCTCACTGAACCTGTTTCTCGTTTATCCCTCAGGCTACCAGAAATCATCAAACCCAGTGATTCCATGTCTGTGGTATTTAGCCCTCGTGTCGTCGCCGCAGCAACTCCCAGTCTGAGGCCGACCCATTCGGATGGTTTCGCTGAATCGAATGGAATTGGGTTTTTATTCGAGGTAATATTTAGCTCTGCTAGGGTATCTTGGGCCTGCTGACCGGTCAGTCCTGTTTGTTTTAGATTCAGTAGCACCAAATGCGGGTAGTGTACCCTGAGGTCTGTAATTTATTTCTTTAGCGATGTTCGTTTGGCTTAGGCGAAGTGAGCGTAGCGAACGAAGCCAAAGCCGGTTTTTCAGGCTTTAGTATTGAATGTTGAGCCATCAA
>WLWV01000032.1 GCA_012103395.1 Gammaproteobacteria bacterium | reverse complement strand
GGCTTGTCAGTGCCATCCTCGTCGAGATTGACGATGAATGGAGCAATGCCGACAAGCGATATATCGTGTGGAACGACGATAATGACTCAACCTAAATCAAAGTTACAGACGTAGGGTTGCACAATCTATGTAGATCTTTACTATACGAATGTATCAACAAAATCGGATCTGTATTCTGTATAAGGTAAGGTGTTCGCCACTGCTATGTTGTACTCCATTAATCATAGTCTTATAGATCGATACCCTAGATAAATTACTACCTTAAGGTAATAGTAGGTTGTTGTCGAACCTCTTTGTCTTGTATTGCGAAACCTGCATCGAACTTTAGTCCAAGGTGCAAAATAGGTGCCCAAAAAATGGAGAAATCAGGCATGGAAGCTCTGGCAATTGGTTAGAATAACCAGTAAAGAAAATGGCAGTGGGTATCACGATATCTTTTGCTTTAATATTGAGAAAATTTAAATTGAGAGCGAGGGACTTTATTCATGACTATGTTTAATATGATTAAAAAAATAGGTGCGCTACTGTGCCTCATGAGTGTCTGTGTCTTCGCACAGGCGGATGACTATCGACTGAATCCATCCAAAGTCAAAGGGCCAGATGCCTGTGGTGAGTGCCACGAGGACTCAGTGAGTGCTTGGAAGCTATCTCATCACGCAACCTCCTTCAAGAGTATGCCCCGTAGCGAAGGGGCGAGGGAAATTGCGGATAAAATGGGAATCAAGCGGATTAAATCAGAGAGTGACTGTTTGACTTGCCATTTTACTGCGTCGGACAGTGAAGGTTCTGCCAAGCCCATTGCAGGTATTTCATGTGAGTCCTGTCATGGTGCAGGTGTGGATTGGATTGATGTTCACAGTGACTTTGGTGGAAAAGACGTGAAAGCTGAAGATGAAGATCCAGCTCACAAAGTGAAACGCTATGCTGACTCGGAAGCGGCAGGTATGATTCGACCGAGCAATACCTATGAAGTGGCTGAAAATTGTTTTGGTTGTCACACTGTTCCTAATGAAAATTTGGTGAATACAGGTGGGCATGTCGCGGGTAGCAATTTTGAACTGGTTCGATGGACTCAGGGTGAGGTAAGGCACAATATCTGGTATACCGAGGACAACAATGAAGCCTCGGTTGAACGACGTAGAATGTTATATGTAGTGGGTAAATTACTTGATCTTGAATACGCGCTAAGAGGTGTTTCAAAGGCCACAGTAAAGGCAGAATATGCTCTTTCAATGGCGAAGAGAGCTAAGAAAGCCACGGCTTTCGTCAAGAAAATTTCTACTTTAATTGATGCAGCCGAGCTTGCTGAGGTATTGGGTATTGTGGGAACAGTAAAACTTAAACTCAACAACGAAGCGGCGCTGTTGGAAGCGGCAGATTCGATTTCGGCTGTTTCGTCCTCTTTTGCCAGTAATTATGATGGTAGTACGTTTGCAGGCGTTGACGAATTGTTAGCAACTCCTGACAAGTATAAGGGCGACGTGTTTAGCAAATAGTGACATAAACACTGATCTTATTTGGTTATTATCGGTATTACTCTATCCCATCCTTAGTTGGTGGGACGAGTTTTCCGGCCGTGTCTGTCAGGGGATAAGGAATAAATGCAACACTATCGCTTCTAGTCTCTGGGTTAATGGCTCCCTCGCGTTTTTTTCGGAATCGTCTATTAAGTTGAATTTGTGGGGTTTCTATATTCAAAGACTTCCAAAGGTGGTTTTAAAGGTAGCCTTTCATGAGGCATGGTGTAAAAAAGGGGTTCTTTTCCAATCTCAAGCGAGGTTTCGTAGTCATAATTCATCATCAGTGCGGAGCTTTCCCTTGTGGAGCGATCCATTGCTCTTTTTAAAGTCACGGCATCTTCATGATTCCAGTTCATTCGATAGTATCGCGGTTGGTGTTCATCTGGAAGCCGGAGCCACAGATAGATGGATTCACCTTCTGCCATGCTCACGGCCAAAACGATTGCATCTTTATCTAGGGATGCGCTTCCTAGGTTGTTGATGGGTTGAGGCCGTCCTAGCAAATTAACCAAAGCACCGTAGTTGAGGAGTACCATCGCCGCTAAAGCCAGGACTGCTAATGTGCGAACTTTGAGATTCTTCCTTGACCAAACGGCGATGGTTGCCAGTATGCAACTTACTAGGGTAAACAATAAATAAAGAATTGGAATATTTTCCATCACTTTTTATCTGTTGATCTTAAAGGCTTGAACAAGCTATTTACGCTACCTTTGACCATTTTCCCGTCTTCGGTGAGTTTGAATCGAGCAAGCGTGATTTCTTGTCCCTGATAGCGAATCTGGGCTTTGGTAAACAAAATGGGAATAATTTGAGTAACGCCGTCCTTCACCATTTTTGTGCTAATGACTGCCTCTACATCAAAAGGGGGAGGTTGTTTCGGATCAATTCGATAAGCATGTGCATTGACGACATATTCGCCAGCCTGAACACCTCGACTATAAGCGCTTTCGTGATTGATACTGGACAAATCCATGGTTTTGCCCAAATCGTCACGAAGTAAATTAAACACAGCGCCGCCTTTGTTTGAATACCCCACAGCAAGATCTCTAGGAGCTTTTACCCATAAGTCGATATCGGCATCGAGATTATCAGGCCACGTAATCTCGATGACCACGTTTCCTGGGGTGGGAGATTCGGAAACATTTTTTAACCCATCGGGAGATATATGTGGCAGTAACAAGACGATGACCGATAAAAACCCCAAGAGCGCCAGACTCAATACATCGCGAAACAGCGTGTCTGCTGGCTGTGTCTGATCTTGAAAAGGATCTAGCATGTGATCAGATTACATCTTTATTGTTATGAATATGTGGTACTTCTGAATATTCGATAATGGCATTTGCCAAGTTGACCGTTCCAGTTGCCAGCACCTGATAGCACATGGAAAGCCAGAGGTGGAAAATTGCCCCAACCAATGTTGTGTAGAGCGCAACAGACATGCCTTGAATTAGGGTTGATACCATGGGCGCGACTGCCGCGATATCAGCAACTCGTTCCGCTTCAACTCCACTTAAAGCAATGATAAAACCAATAACGGTTCCGATCAGTCCCAATGTGATCAAATTGTTAGCGATTAGTCTAATGGAGCTGATTCTAGAGTAAAGGCGAGATCTGAGGCATTCGGCGAGTGCGGTTCGTGAGCTTCCTTCCACATGTCGGGTTAGATCGATATACCACTGTGCTCAGGACGGTCCGTGCTTAACGGGTTCGAGTACCGCGTTGAGTTGACTAGAGCATCGAATGACCTTGTAGGCACAAAATACCCAACCTAAGAAAAAGAGAGCGCTGATAATCGTGGTAATACGAGTTACATCTTGCTCGATCAGGATATGGATCCAGCCTTCCATCCAAACAAAAGCGAGCACAGCTAGTGCCGCGATGTTTAGGATGATGAAGCGAAAAAGTAGTAGGAAAGCACGGCGCATGTTCTAGGCTCTTGGCGGATATTTTTCAACCATTCTACCTTATGTTGTTATTGTGGGTTTGATTTTGGCTCAGAGAATATCATGATGAAGACGTTAGCGACACGAACGCCATTACCGTTTATCGGTTCATATTTTTGCTTACTCGTCGAATTTTGTATATATAGAAGCTAAGACTCAACGAGAACGAACATTGTGAATGTACCTTCTAATTCTTGCCGATTACTCGCCTGTCAATTAGCTGTGCCAATGGTACGGACTGCGAAACAAAAACAGGCCCATGTTGATGATGTGATCCAGAAAATATCCGATAAGCTAGATCGTTTTGACCCCCTAGAGGAGGGTCAAGAACAGGTAGATTTGGTCGTGTTGCCCGAGCTATCTACTATCGAGTACAGTCGAGAAACATTTTCACTGCTGCCTGAACTCGCTGAAACGCTGGACGGTCCAAGTGTTGAGAAAATGCTGGAATTCGCCGTAAGGCGAAAAACGGCCATTGTGTTTGGTATGCCAAGAATAAGCGGTGGTCGTTACTATATTTCGCAAATTGCTATCAGTGCCGAGGGTGAACTGCTAGGTTGCTATGACAAGCTACATATATGTCAGTATGGTGCGTCTATGGAAAAGGAGTACTTTGACCGTGGGAGCAATCTTTCTGTTTTTAGCATCGCTGGTTTCGTCTTCGCTCCTATCATTTGTTATGACATCCGAATACCTGAGCTCAGTCGTACTTTGACTTTGAAACATAAGGTGGATTGTATTTTACATTGTGGTGCTTATTTTAGAGATGAATCTTTTTCAACTTGGCATGCATTTGCTACCACCCGCTCAATGGAAAATCAGATATACATGGTGAGCTTGAATCGAGCTGGTTCGCAGTATGGCGAGTCTATATTCTGCCCTCCTTGGGTAGATGACGAGCAACCCATTGAAAGGTTTTCTAAGTTTGGCGAAGATTTTAGGTTTTTGACGATAAATAGATCCGAGATACTAGAGGCTAGAGCGAAATACACATTTTTGCAGGATCGGTTAGAGAATTACGAGTCACTCAATGTGTGGAGCGGCTGATGGTTACTATTTCTTCGATTATCGGTCGGCCAATTGGGGCGCCCGCTGATTTGTCTTTTTCCAATTCTCGTGAGGTACTGAATTCACCTCAAATCGATATTGATCAATAAACGCGATTGTTAGTTACAACCCTAATAGCAGTGTTTCTTCTAAACACGATTCATGTTTTATGCCTTGCTCATTTGGTGAGTGTAGGTAACATGCTCTCTTCATTTTTACTTGGGTTTGTGGACTAAACGGTGATGGGGTACCGAATTTTAGTGGGCTACTTGATTCGATTTTAATCAAATTGCCCACTGAACCATGTTTTGAGGTACGATATATAGATAGAGAATCAGATATTTCTGATTATAAAAAAAGTAACCTAGGCTGGAGCATCATGGCAGCGAGTGATCAAGACGCATATGTTCGTTTCGAACAAGTACAAAAGAGTTACGACGGTGAAAATCTCGTTGTAAAGGATTTTAATTTAAACGTCGAAAGTGGGGAGTTTCTCACCATGCTTGGCCCATCAGGGTCAGGTAAAACAACCTGTTTGATGATGCTGGCTGGGTTCGAAACTGCAACCAGTGGAGAAATTATTTTGGATGGGACGTCTATCAACAACGTTCCACCTTGGAAGCGAGAAATAGGTATGGTTTTCCAGAACTATGCACTTTTTCCGCATCTTACTGTTTTCGAAAACCTTGCATATCCACTCGCTGTTCGCAAGATGAACAAGTCTGAAGTAGCGGAAAGGGTGAGCAAAGCGCTAGACATGGTGCAATTGGGAGCTTTTGGTGGGCGGCGTCCAGGACAGCTGTCTGGAGGACAACAGCAGCGTGTTGCCGTTGCACGAGCTTTGGTTTTCGAACCGAAACTGGTATTAATGGACGAACCGCTCGGCGCTTTGGATAAACAACTGCGAGAGCAGATGCAGTATGAAATAAAACATATTCATGAAAATCTTGGTGTCACAGTCGTGTATGTCACTCATGACCAATCCGAAGCCCTGACTATGTCTAATCGCGTCTGTGTTTTTGATGACGGTGTTGTTCAACAATTGGCTGCACCCAATGTTGTTATACGAGCAGCCTGAGAATGCATTTGTAGCTCAATTTATCGGTGAGAATAATCGATTAACTGGGACAGTGAAGGCAGTCAATGGACTTGATTGTGATGTCGAAGTAGAAACTGGAGAGATTATTAAGTCCCTTGCGGTTAATATTAATGGTGTCGGCTCGAAAACCACGTTATCGCTTCGTCCTGAAAGGGTGATTATTGGCGCGGAACCAGGAACCTGCCCAAATAACATAAACGGAACTGTGAGAGAACTGATTTATTTGGGAGACCACATTCGCGCAAGACTCGCATTATGCGGGCAGGAAGAGTTCATCGTTAAGGTGCCCAATTCTTCCCGTCATACCCAACTGTCTGAAGGGGAATCTGTTAACGTTAGCTGGCATTCTGTGGATTGTCGAGCTTTGGACGCACAATCCTGATAACAGGGGAGAAATTATTGTGAATACACTAGCCCAACCTCAAACCATCATGATTGATGGTGTACCTTTGAAGGATCAGCTCGCGAAAGCAGAACGCAGGAAACAGATCACGGCGTTTTTGCTCGTGGCACCTCTCCTAGTCTTTATCATATTCACCTTTGTTATTCCAATTGGAAATATGCTCACACGAAGTGTGGATAATCCAAGAATGAGCGAACTTATGCCAGATATGGTTGAGTCGTTAGAAGAGTGGGATGGTAAAGAGTTGCCTTCTGAAGCGATCTTCGAGGTGATGTTCGAAGAAATCAACCGAAATATCGAGACTTCCACCATTGGTCGAGTGGCGACACACGTCAATTACAACATGGCGGGAGCGAGGAGCTTGTTTTTAAAGTCTAAGAGAAAATTCAAGAAAATTAGTGGTCCTCCCTACAAAGAGCAAATGATTGCAGGTGATAAAAGGTGGGGAGAAGTACGCACTTGGCGAATTATCAAAGCTGTGAGTGATCCGGTGACGGCGGCTTACTTTCTAAATGCGGTAGATCGGAGTTTTGATGCAGAAGGAAATATTATTCAGCAACCTGAACAAAAGAGAATTTATGTCACGTTATTTCTTCGAACGTTGTGGATTAGCGCACTGGTTACCCTGTTGACGCTGATTTTAGGATACCCCATTGCCTATTTGATTTCGACCACTCCTCCGAGGATTAGTAATCTGTTGATTATTATGGTTTTGTTACCATTTTGGACATCTTTATTGGTGAGAACAACATCGTGGATTGTATTACTCCAAACTCAGGGGGTATTGAATGACATCATGGTCTGGCTAGGGGTGCTATCGGAAGAAGGGAGAATTCAGATGATATACAACCTGAATGGAACCTTGGTTGCTATGACGCAAATCTTGTTGCCTTTTGTGGTGTTACCGATGTACAGCGTTATGAAAACTATTCCATTGTCGCAACTTCGGGCTTCGCAGTCTTTAGGTGCGAATCCAGTCATTACCTTTTTCAAAATCTTCTGGCCTCAGTCAATTCCTGGCATTGGTGCAGGAGGCTTGTTGGTTTTCGTTCTGTCGGTGGGGTATTACATCACTCCAGCATTGGTAGGCGGTGCCTCTGGGCAGATGATCAGTAATCAAATCGCATTTCACATGCGTAGCTCGCTCAATTGGGGGTTGGCAGCGGCACTTGGAACCATACTGTTGGTTGGGGTTATGGCGCTTTATTGGCTATATGACCGTATTGTCGGTATCGACAATATGAAACTTGGTTAGGGGAGGACATAGATTATGAGCTTGCCAGCTTACACTGGAACCTTGGGCCGAGTATGGCACTATACGTTCCTCGCAATATGTGGATTCGTCTTTTTTCTTTTGATGGCCCCTATTCTTGTCATTATTCCATTATCATTTAACGCTGAGCCCTATTTCACTTTTTCTGAGGGAATGGTGCGACTGGATCCTGAAGCTTATTCGCTTAGATGGTATGAAGATGTGTTGGGCTTTGGAGAAGGGACAGGGGCTAATCGGGGACATGAATGGGCATTTGCAGCACGCAATAGTATTGTGATCGCGATATTTGCTACATTAATCGCCACAACGATAGGGACATTAGCTGCGGTAGGTTTGAGTCGCCCTCAAATGCCATTTAGGCGGCCTATTATGGCGTTGCTAATCTCTCCATTGATTGTTCCCATTATCATTACCGCTGCAGGCATGTTTTTCTTCTATTCAAGTGTGGGACTCGCTTATAGCCATTTAGGTGTTGTATTGGCTCATGCTGCTATTGGAACGCCCTTTGTGGTTATTACTGTGACCGCTACTCTCGTTGGTTTCGATGAAACACTGATTCGCGCTTCATCGAGCTTAGGCGCTCAACCCCTGAGGACGTTTTTCAAGGTTATTCTGCCATTGATTACACCTGGAATTGTGTCTGGGGCTTTGTTTGCGTTTATCACATCATTCGATGAAGTGGTTCTGATTTACTTTCTTGCCGATGCGGATCAAAAGACGATTCCTATTCAAATGTGGTCTGGATTACGTCAGCAAATTAGCCCGAGCATTTTGGCGGTAGCGACATTGCTGATTACATTTTCGGTGATACTGCTGGTTGCGGTTGAGTTACTCAGACGAAGAAGTGAACGATTGAGGGGTATGTCTCCTCAGTAGGATCCAAGAATTTGTGATACGTTACTTCACTAAATAAACAAAGATAGACACATGGGCGACTCATTTTGATGATTTAATGAGTCGCCCATTTTTGTTTGTGGGGTGTGAGAACAGAATTGGCCTCCACCTTGTGGTAACTTCATATCGGCTTTCGACTGGATAAATACGCTAAATTTGGTTACATTAAAACCTATTAGTATCGCTTCGGATCAATGGAATCGGTTTAGGTATTAATTTTTAAAATTTTCATAAACGTAATTCGATAATCTGTGGAGGATTATATGCATTATTCAAAACCAACTATCGCGCTTTCCGCGGCGGTAATGGGGCTCGGTATGATGAGTTCTGTTGCTTCAGCTGAAGGAAAGATTACCTTTGTTTCATGGGGCGGTGCTTATACCGCAAGCTAGGTTAAAGCCTGTATTGAGCCCTATCAAGCCGCAACTGGCTAGGAATTTAACATCGTTGACTATAATGGTGGTTTAGCTGAGGTTCGTACTCAGGTAGAAGCTGGTAATGTTCAATGGGACATCATTGACCAAACTCCTCAAGACGCAATCCGAGGCTGTGATGAGGGCCTGTATGAGGAATTGGATCACTCTCAGTGGGCTCCAGCTCCTGACGGTACCCCAGCTACTGAAGATTTCGTAGACGGCGCGTTAAGCGACTGCTACGTAGGTAACATCTCTTGGGCAACGGTTCCTGCCTTCGACGCCTCTAAAATTGCTGGTGATGAGAAACCAACCACTATGGCTGACTTCTGGAACGTTGAGAAATTTCCAGGGCGTCGTGGTCTACGTAAAGTTCCTCGCGTGAACCTAGAATGGGCTTTGATGGCTGACGGTGTTGCTAACGAAGATATCTACACCACACTTGGAACACCTGAAGGTCAAGATCGTGCATTCGCTAAATTGGATGAGATTAAAGATCAAGTTGTTTGGTGGGAAGCTGGTGCACAACCACCACAAATGTTAGCAGATGGCGAAGTGGTTATGACAACGGCTTATAATGGTCGTCTATTTAACGCCATGTACAAAGAAGGTAAACCGTTCGAAATCATGTGGGGTCCACAGGTTTTTGATATTGATACCTATGTTGTTGTAAAAGGTTCTCCTAACCAAAAAGCTGCTATGGACTTCCTGAAGTTCTGTACATCTTCTGAAGCGTTAGCGGATACCACTAACTACATTTCATACGGCCCTCTGCGTAAATCTTCTGCTGCATTCGTTAACCCAGACATCCTTCCTCATCTGCCAACCGCTCCTGATAACTTCAAGACTGCGTTGACTTATGATATCGAGTTCTGGGCTGACAACGTTGATGACCTGACCGAGCGTTTTAATGCTTGGTTAGCTAAATAAGCGCTACCCAAGGTATAGGGAAAGACGGGCATTTGCCCGTCTTTTTTTTGCCCTACAAAAATGTTCGAATAGGTGGCTGAAATACCATTAACACCTTGATGAGTCTGTTAAGGAGTCGTCTAAAAATCAGTAAGTTGATGAATTCTCATGCTATTCGTCCATCGAAAGCCTAAGCTCATCGTATTTGATAGGAATTATTGAGAGCATTTTAGTCTTGAGATAGTTTTAGTAAACAGTGGCGTTTATACTTGAGCTCCTACTAAGAATTTACCTTTTGACAAACGCAAGCGGTCTGGAATCCTAAAGTACTTAGCTAACAGGGGTAACTTCGGGAGTTAATGCAGATTGAATGAAATTAGGACAAAAGGATTGATGAATAAAAGATGAAAACTGCTTACGTTGCAAATTGTGACCTACCTAACCATTTTGCCCACGCTGTGCAAATCATGAAGAATGCCCAAGCTTGGCATCGATGTAGTGAAGATTTTCAGTTTATCTCCAATTTGTCTGTAACCAGCTGGTTCAAGGCGAATCATGATGAGATTAACCAGTTTTATGGTATCTCAGACCCTTTCGCGATGAAATTTTACCCCTTTCTGGATACAACAGGAAAACATTGGTCTCCATTTCGTGAAACGTACTATAGAAAAGCGGCCGAATATCTTAAGAATTGGGGCGCAGAGCTTGTCTATACACGCACCTTTGTATTGCCAAAATATACGTTGAACCTAAAAATTCCGACCTTAGTAGAAACCCACGGATCGCCAAGTAATTCGAGGGAAAAAGATGAGTTGTATGAACGTTTGAGCGAGGATAATTTTCTAGGTATCGTGACGATTTCGGACACACTTAGAGACATGTATATTGATTACGGCCTCCCCGCCGATAAGATACTTGTGGCTCCCGATGGTGCAGACTTGTCGATGTTTTCCCAAGCTAAATCAAAAGAACAAGCAAGGGAGGTTTTAAATTACCCCACTGATGGGAAGTATGTGCTTTATGTTGGGCACTTATACGGTGACCGTGGGATTCAGGATATTCTGGATGCTGCGGAGTCCTTCCCGAATGTGTCATTTCTTTTTGTCGGAGGACATCCTGGTGATGTCAAAAGCTGGCGAGAAAAACTCAAACTTAGTGGGCTAAAAAATGCAGAATTCGTTGGTTTTGTTCAAAATAAAGAGGTAAGTAACTACCTCTGGATGGCGGATGTTTTATTAATGCCTTATAGTCGGTCCTGCCCTACAGCTAAGTGGATGTCGCCTTTGAAAATGTTCGAATATATGGCTTCAGGTCGAGCGATTATCGCTTCCGACCTTGATGCGATAAAAAACGTATTGAACCATGGAAAGGATGCTTGGCTGGTTGAGGCAGATGATCCGCAAAGCCTAAGGGCAGGCATTGATCACTTGTTGAATGATCCGAAATTACGCGGTCGACTCGCCCTTGAATCACACAGGCGAGTCCAAGAGTATTCCTGGGAAGCAAGAGTAAAGAGTATTCTTTCTTTTGCTCAGAAGGGTATGAATGACTCAGAAAATTCTACTCAATAGCTCCGTTCGTAAGAAAAAAATACCTAAAGTCGTACTGAATTTTTCATTTAAGAGCCCCGGAAAAATTATTATGAGTCAACCCGTTATTCTCACTTGTGCCGTTACTGGCGGACATAACAATCAGAACAAGCATCCGAACTATCCTATTACACCGAAGCAAATCGCGGAGGACTGCGTTAGCGCTGGGAAAGCGGGGGCAGCAATTGCACATATTCATGTTAGAGATCCTGACACTGGAATGCGCTCTGGCGATCTTGCGCTGTTTGAAGAGGTCTGTGACAGAATTAAAGCGTCAGGTAGTGATATTTTGATCAATCTCACCACCAGCGAAGGAGCTCGCTTTAATCCCGGAAAAGAAAAGCCGGGGGTAGGTGGTCCGGGAACAACGCTGATTTCACCTCTGGATCGATTGACGCACATCGAAGTATTACGCCCAGACATTTGTACCTTGGATGTGGGTACATTTAATTTTGGTGAAACCATTTTCGTGAACACGCCTGAGCACCTTCGCATTATGGCGACACGTATTAAGGAATTAGGCGTTAAGCCAGAAATGGAAGTATTTGAGCCAGGCCACATTATGTTCGCCCATTCGCTTATTGAACAAGGCTATATCGAAGGATTACCGATGTTTCAATTGTGTCTAGGCATTCCTCACGCCTCGCCGGCGACACCAGAAATCTTGAGCGTAATGAAGAACTTGTTGCCTAAAGACTCTAACTGGAGTGCATTCGGTATTTCACGTTGGCAATTTTCGATTGTTGCACAGGCTGCGAGTCAACTTGGTAATTGTCGTGTTGGACTGGAAGATAATCTGTACATGAACAAAGGTGAGTTTGCGAGCAACGTTCAGTTAGTAGAGCGCGCAGTACGCATCATTCGGGAAATCGGAAGGGAGCCCGCTACTCCAGATCAAGCCGCGCAGATATTAGGAATTAGGTAATAGGAGTTAATAGTTCTGTGAAAGATTGCTTGCCTTCTACCCATTGGCGCCGCCTGACATGGTTAGCGTGTGGTCTTGGCGTCCCAATTTTGCTGAAAGAAGCCGCAGTGTGTTGTGGAATTCATCTCGATTGACAGAACACTGTTGCAAGTGGCGGGTTGTGTTGTTCTTTATCTGGAAAGCGGTTCTGCCGTGAAGAACGCGATGATTGTCAAAAATATGTAAATCACCGGATGTCATGTGGTATTGATGAATCATCTCGGTGTCGTTGACGAGATTCCAGAACTTCCTAATACCTTGGTAAACGGGTTCAATCAGATTTTCGGGAATGTCCTGAGGTGGAATAGTTCGGTCAGTGAATCGAATGCCATCAATCTCTCCGTCTGTATCCGTGACGATTACCCTCGCGTGAGACTGCATATTTTCCTCTCCTGGAGCATGGCGTTGAAAAAAAACGCGCACTTGGGACAATGTCTGAAAAGACTTAGGATCAGTTTCTCGAAGCTTCGTCGCGGCGTGAAAGCCATCCACTAACATTGAATCACCACCCTCAGTGCTGTCTTGCAAGCAATGAAAAAGAGAAACGCCAGGTGGAGCGTGACGATAGCTTTCATCTGTGTGTGGGCCGAGGTGGACACCGGTATTTGAACCGAGATTGGTGCGGGTATCTGTTTTTACGTCAAAAACTTCCCCGTAATTATTGACGTGTATGGGCCCCAACAGTTGGGCTATCCGAGCGATAGTATCTGGCTTGGTTGGCACGTGTTTGATTTTGACAACACCATAATCCCGTATGCCTAACAGTAAGTCGAATAAAGTAGTTTCATCTTGTAATGTGCTGAAGTGAAAACATGGAATTGCACCACTGTTGTGTTTATCCCAGAGAGTCACAGGGGCCTTTTTGTTTAATCGGCTGAATTGGGAGTAGTCACTCTGTTTGAGGGACTCAAGGTCGTGCTCTGTGACTTGAGTCATGTCAGACCAGTGAATAAATAATGAAGAATCAGATAGCCTTACTTGGGTAATTTGTAATGCAGAAGGATCATCTGGGAGTAGGGATACTTTGACAGATGTATCATTGGGTATGCCATGGGGGCAAAGGGCATGATGTCGCAGCCAGACAAAATGGAAATGACTGGTATGCCCATCAGACCAGATGATGTGTAAGATTCGCTTCTTTTCATCGGGGTTTATGGATTTGACCGTCTGACTTGAGGGATTGTGAAAATGGGTATGCACTATGGTTCTATTCCCGATATTTTGGTGATGTTGTCAATTATGGTGAATATGTAGGGTCGCGTGCAAGAGGCGGAACTTAAGGGTCTTAAAACGGGCTTCGAACTAAATGGTGATACTTAGCTGAGTTCTCGTTGCGTATTTTGCAGTGGAGCATAGGTGAGATAGAATGAGATTCACGTTAACCATCTATACTCAGAGTATTATTATGACTTATCTCAAACGACTTGCACTTGTTCTAAGTCTAACGGCAATAACCACTTTTGCCGCGACAGCAGTTCAAGCAGAAACTCGTGTGGCCTATAAATCCGCAAAAACAACTTCATCCTATTACCAAATGGGCGTGCAGATTGCCGAGGCCATGAAATCCGGTTCCGATGGTAATATTATAGTAACTGTTGAAGAAAGCTAGGGGTCGGTGCAAAATGTCATGGAAGCGACCAAACGAACGGGGAATTATGTATTCACCACCCCTCCCGTATTGGTTAAGCTTGCGCAGGCTGGAAAGGCCATGTTCAAAGAAAAAACAGACCCCAAATTCAAGGAGATTCGTGCCCTATTCCCCATTCCTTCGCTGACAATGCATTTTGTTGTGCGAGCTGACTCCGGGATTGAGCGTTTTTCCGATCTTGAGGGCAAAACTATCCTGGTTGGTAAAGGATCATTCGGCGCAAAGGAAGGCACAAAATATCTGAAGTTGTTTGGTTTGGAAGGAAAGGTAAATCTTGCCGATATCGAGTTGGATAATGCCGTTCCTGCGCTAAAAAATAGACAAATAGATGGTTTCGTGACCGCAGGCTCTTATCCTGCTCCTAATGTGATTGAAGCGGCTGCCAGCGTTGGCGTTAGAGTTTTGTCGATGGATGACGAACAAATTAAACAAACTAAACGCACCAAATTAGTCATTCCCGCTGGAACTTACTCAGGCGTTGATCAGGAAGTGACGACGACATCCTTACCTGTTGTGGCACATACTACCTCATCCATGGATGATGAGATTGCATATCAGCTAACTAAAACCTACTGGGCACAAAAACAGACTATGGGTCACGATGCACCCTGGTGGAATGGTGTGTCGGAGAGTTTGTTAGAAAATGTTCACGGGAAAATGCACACGGGATCCTTGCGTTATTATGATGAATCAGGTGTTGTCGTTGCGGATGGGAATCGTTAGATTTTGAATCGATTTTCTTAAGTATCAGTCTTTAGCCTAATCATGATCGATGTTACCTCTAAATTGGCGACACTAATTATGATAGAGATTAAAGAGTTGATCATGGTAAGACGCCCAAGTTACTGTCATTGATGAATTTCTCTAACAATTTGTGGAAAGTGCTTGGCTGTGTGTCAATCACATTTCACCTTGGGTTGATCTTTTCGGGCTTAGTACCGAACTTGGTGAGTCGCCCATTGCACATGGCATTGGTTATTCCCTGGGCTTTTTTGTACCTCTGCCGGACGTCAAAAGAGCGTGCGATTGGTGCAATATGGACAAGTGTAGGTATCGCCAGTTGCCTCTATGTGGCGGCAAATCATACTGCGTTGGGTGACCAATATGGTTACTTAGAAGGGCCGTATCAACTGATTATGGCCTGTTGTTTATTGTTGTGTGTTCTGGAAATGGCGCGTCGGAGCATCGGTTGGCCATTGCCCGTCGTTGCAGCAATCGCTCTGATTTATGGGCTATTTGGGCAAAATGTCCCTGGAGAGTTTGGTCATCCAGGATTACCTGTGGCAAGTTTTCTCGGAACGTTAACCATCACAGAAGGTGGGATTTGGGGTAAGTTAACGGGAGTTTCCGTTGGCATTGTATCGATTTTCGTTATTATGGGCGCTGTTTTGAATGCAGGGGAAGCAGGGCAGGGGTTTATGAATCTCGCCAATGCAGCGGCTGGAAGACTCAAAGGCGGAGCGGCCAAAGTCTCTGTGCTATCGTCTGCATTGTTTGGTTCCATTTCCGGTTCTGCATCTGCGAACGTTGCATCGACTGGCTCTGCCACACTGCCCACCATGATCCGATTAGGGTATCCCAAGTACTTGTCCGGTGCTGTGGAGGCTGTGGCGTCTTCGGGTGGTCAGATCATGCCACCACTAATGGGGGCGGGAGCGTTCGTCATGGTCGAACTCACTGGTGTTCCATATCAGGATGTCATGTTGGCGGCACTGATTCCGGCGGTTCTATATTTCTTCTCTGTCTGGGTGGGTATTAATGCTCATAACATTAATCACCCTCTTCCCTCGCTACCGAAAGATCTCCAACCCAGTGCCCGAGAGGTTATTGTTACAACGACATTTTTTATTATCCCGTTTGCTTTGCTACTAGAGCGCATGTTCATTGGTGGATACACACCTCAGTATGCGGCTGCAATTGCCATTTTGGCCGGCTTTTTGTTACTGTTTCTTGATTCAAATTTCCAATTTAGATGGGCCAAGCTTCGTGGTCGCGTTGGTGAAGTGTTTCTCAACGCGGGTCGTCAGATCGCATTGATTGGTTCAATTATCTTATGTGCGGGGATTATCATCGGGGTACTCGGGCAAACAGGATTGGGGGTAAAATTTACTTCCCTGATTATTTCTGCGGCAAACGGGCAGCTTTGGATGGCACTGATATTGACTGCTATTGCGTGTTTATTCCTCGGTATGGAAGTCCCAACCACCGCTGCCTACGTGATCTGTATCTCGGTCACAGGACCCGCGTTACAACAGCTTGGGTTGGAACCCCTAATAACGCATTTATTCGTTTTTTGGTTTGCATTACTTTCAACCATTACACCGCCAGTATGCGGCGCCGTCTTTATTGCCGCAGGGATGGTCGAAGAAAATTGGCTAAAGGTTGCTGTCTGTGCCATGGGATTGGGTGTTGGGCTGTATCTTGTTCCACTTGCCATGGTTGCCAATCCTGATTTAATCGCTTTGGGGAATAGTCCGGTTAGCGCACTAACGGCGGGTGCCAAATCGATGATTGGACTCGGTGCGATTTCCTATGGCGTCATTGTGTCCTCGTTTGGCGTGTGGCGATTATGTTTGATTGTTCTTGGCATGGTTGTGCTTTTCGCTTTTTGATTTTCGGATCATCGATTCTATACGTCAAAAAGCCGATTGGAAGTTTGCGGCGACGCTTCAGCGAACTTATTTTTACCAAATACATTGCCTCTTTGGCGGGATGCGCCCCGGCTTTTTGCTGCTAACTTCTCGGAGGCCGATCATCACAATAGCACCACTGTTTTTTCTTTCTCAGCAACAGCACATACCGTGGGCCCACAGTTTCTTGTTTGAAGTGTGTGTATTTTGGACGCAGAGTATTTCAAACTCATGAGCCTGTGATAAAGTAATTTGAACCCAACTTAGAAAAACCAGAACTTGACTGACTTACTAGATAGCCTATGTGTTGAACCACCTGTCGTCTCGTTGGCAGAGGCGAGATTCATTGCGGAAAATGCATTTCATCTGATCGGCAGTTTTTCAGAATTAGGAGGAGAAAGAGATCGTAACTTTCTGATTAAAACAAAAGACGCCGATGTGGTACTAAAGATTGCCAATACGTCTGAACGGGACGAAATTCTTGATATGCAATGCGAGGCGTTGTCGCACATTAGAAGATTTTCTCCGATGAGTCCCACTCCCAGTGTAAGAAAAACAATTCAAGGAGCTTATTGGGCGACCTTTCTCTCAGAAAATGGAGAGACGCTTAGAGCAAGGGTGTTTACTTGGATGCCGGGTGACCTCGTTGATCAAGGTATCGTAAATGGAAGACTGATGTCTAATCTTGGGAAAACAGTCGCTAAACTCAATTTGGCCTTGCGGGGGTTCTTCCATCCCGCAGCGAGACATCCTTTGGCTTGGGATACACAAAATTTTGATCAACTGAGTGTGTTGATTCGGCATATTGAAAGCCCATTGGAAAGAGACATGGTGCAGTGGTCATTGGATCGATTCCAGCGCTTGGTCAAACCGAAGCTTCCTAACTGTCGCTCCCAGTTGATCCATAATGATATCTCATTCCACAATGCCGTGGTGTCTCCAGATGATCCGGGCCAAATAGCAGGTATTTTTGATTTTGGCGACATGGTCTATGGCCCTATTGTGCAGGATTTGGCGAATTCTGCAGCCGAGTGGCCGGCGGGTTCCAGCGCCCCCCTAAAGCTAGCGGTGCAGATTATCAAAGGCTTCCACTCGGTGCTCCCATTAGAGGATAGCGAGATGGTTCTACTGCCAGATCTGATGAGTGCCCGGTTGGCAGCCTGTTTGTTGTTAGAAGCTTGGGCCGATGATGAAAACCCATGGAGTGATGCACGAGATCATCTACAAGGGCTGCATTTAAAAATTATGTCCATGTTGAAAGCGCTGTATGACGCTCAGCCCGGCGAGCTTGAAATGATGATTCGTGAGGCCTGTGATCTACCGTTTTCTTTGCCGTCTTCGAAGAGGAAACCAACATTTGCAGTGGATAAGCAGGCTAGCTGGAAACGACGTCAAAAATACCTTGGCAATGCGGGATATTTCGCCTACAGCGATCCTTTGCATATTTCCCATAGCGATGGTGTGTGGCTCTACGATGTTGACGGCAAACCCTATTTGGATGTGTATAACAATGTGCCCCACGTTGGCCATTGCCACCCTGAAGTGGTTGAGGCGATTTCCAATCAAACCGCGACATTGAACACCAATACTCGGTATGTTTATAACGAAGTAAACGAATATGCTGAGCGACTGATTGAGATGCTTCCTGCTGAATTAGATACCTGCTATTTTGTGTCGTCCGGTAGTGAAGCGAATGACTTGGCATGGCGATTAGCGACAGACTGGACCGGCCATGATGGTGCATTGGTTATGGATAATGCTTATCACGGCGTCACCGACATCACCTATCGTTTTTCCCACTCAGAAACCCGTCGAGCTAAAAAACACTTTCCTGAGATTGAGACCGTCCCGGTGCCTGATGACTATCGAGGGCATTGGAAACGAGAGGACTCCTCACGCGGGAAGCGCTACGCACAAATGGCGGCAGACTCCATACACAGATTAAACACAACTGGCCATCAGCCTGCACTGTTCATGCTTGATTCGATTATGAGTTCAAGTGGCATTTTTACGCCACCTCTAGGATACCTCGACACCCTGTATGACATTGTCAGAAAAGCGGGTGGGCTGTGCGTGGCCGATGAGGTGCAGTCGGGTTTTGGGCGAACTGGAAAACACATGTGGGGGTTTGAGTTTGGCAATGTTGTACCAGATATCGTGACATTTGGTAAGCCCATTGCCGGCGGCTATCCCATGGGTTTAGTGGTGACGCGAAGAGAGATAGCGGACAAATTTGAAAAACATGGTGAGTTTTTTAGTACGACGGGAGGAAACCCGGTGGCCTGTGCTGCAGCGTTGGCAATACTGAGAGTGATGAAAAATGAAAAGCTCATGGCGAATGCGGATACGATGGGCGAGAAAATCAAGTACGGGTTATCGTCCCTGGCCCAGAAATATCCATTGATTGGCGACGTTCGTGGCAGCGGTTTGTTTATTGGTGTCGAGTTGGTATTGGATAGAATGACGTTGGTGCCTGCCACGGATCGAGCCCGGGAGATTGCAAATCAATTGAGGCAGAGGGGTGTTTTGATCGGGGTGGATGGTGTCCATCAGAATGTGCTGAAGATTCGACCGCCAATGGTATTTAATGAAAGTCACGTTGACTTTCTTCTGACAGAGTTAGAACGAGCGCTGGGCCAATAGCATTTCAACTACCGCCACTATTGAAAAGTTCCATGAATAAACCCTTGTTCCTTGGAGGGTTTGGAGCAGAAGTTCGGCTTTGATCCGTCTAGAAAGCCTAGAGGTGGAAGATTCAGCGGATTCAGTTTTGTGGTGAGTTGGTTTTCGCCATTACTGTCTAGAGGCTAATATCTAAACGATGATCACTATCTTGGGTTTGACCGGTGGCTGATTGGTAGAGGGGCTTATTGCCTATTTAAGCCTGATCGAATAGCCTATATCGACTCGATGAGGAAAATCAATGATCAAGGCAGAATATTAAACGTCGCATCAGCGAAGTGTTTCAAGTTTGCTACTGGTGTGACTTTTTTCTTCCAACGAGAAACCAGACGATCGATATTATTGATAGTGCAAGCAATGCAAGGGCGATGGGATAATCCACAATACGTGAAAAATCTGCGTTCATTAACGCGAGACTTTGTGATAGAGAAATTTCGAATCGAGAACCAAGAAAGAAAGTGATAATAAAAATGACAATAGACAGTCCAATGCTGGTCATCAGATAACCGATACCGGCGAAAATTAGCATCACGACCACACCGAAAAGTCCATTGGTTGCCATGCCAACACCGACGATGCACAGCAAAATTGCTGAAGAAAAAACAAACGACTCAGGAGCTGAGACGACCTTTACCCATAGTCGGAGTCCCACTTGACCAACCCACAGATTCAGAAAGTTTGCCATGATCATGGCACCGAACAGCCCATATACTAGTCGTCCCTGGTCCTGAAAAAGTAAAGGACCCGGTTGAATTCCATGAATCATGAAAGGTAGTGTAATCTGAGGTCTGTAATTTAGCTTTCTATTGCAGCTTCGCTATTGGCTTTGGCGGAGTGAACGTAGAGAGCGAAGCCAAAGCCGGTTTTTCAGGCTTTAGTATTGAATGTTGAGCCATC
>WLWV01000031.1 GCA_012103395.1 Gammaproteobacteria bacterium | reverse complement strand
GGCTTGTCAGTGCCATCCTCGTCGAGATTGACGATGAATGGAGCAATGCCGACAAGCGATATATCGTGTGGAACGACGATAATGACTCAACCTAAATCAAAGTTACAGACGTAGGGTTGCACAATCATGTTGAAAGTACCACCGTCAACAATGGCACGAGCGTAAGCAGAGTTGTATAGGAAAGAGAACCCGCAATCCTCAAGAAATCATCCTCCTTAGAGCGCCTCAATAATGTCACTGCCAGCTTTTTCATCATCATTACTCGTTAGCCCGTTAGTGGGGGTTCCCCATTTACCGATATATACTTGTCATCTCCATTAAATTACATTTATCATCCATGCTTTGCCAAGCGACTATTTCATCCTGTTCCATTTTAATATCGTACTGGGGTATCCTTTGACCGTCATTTATCATAATCCTCGCTGCTCTAAATCCCGAGCAACACTTAAATTAATCCAAGAACAAGGTATTGAGCCTGATATTGTTCTCTATCTACAAGATTCTCCCGATGCACAGACCATACGTTCTATTACAAAAACATTGAACTGTTCTGCGTTGCAGATAACGAGGACTAGTGAAGCTCTTTATACTGAACTTGGGCTTAAAGATAAAAACCTTGATGAAGAATCAATGATTAAGATTCTGGCAAAGAACCCTTCACTATTAGAGAGACCAATTGTCCTAAATAATGGGCAGGCTGTGATTGGCCGCCCCCCGGAGAATGTGCTAACCATACTTTAACTGAGAGAGTTAAACACGATGAAAACAGTAGATTTTATTAACATGGCTGACGGTACAGCAGAAGAATACGCATTTCTGCATAACCAGGAAAGCCTGTACATGGAAGGACTATCAGATCGATTACTGAAATCCTTGGAAGATCTAGGAAGTTCTTTTTCTGGCTACAAAGTCAGCCGTCTTGAACATTCACTCCAATCAGCTACTAGAGCATTTGAAGCTGGAGAGTCTGAAGAGATGGTTATTGCCGCGTTGTTCCATGACATTGGAGATGTTCTCGCACCAGCTTCACACAGCGAGATGGCGGCTGCTATTCTCCGCCCCTATGTTTCGGAGAGAATCTACTGGATTATTCGTCATCATGGGCTTTTTCAAATGTACTACTATGGCCACCATTTCGGAGATGATCGAAACGCCAGAGATATTCATAAAGATCATCAATGGTATCAGGACACCATTGATTTCTGCGAAAAATATGATCAGAACTGCTTTGATCCAGATTTTGAATCAAAGCCATTAGACTTTTTTAGACCAATGGTGGAAAGGGTATTTAGCGAACCCAAATTCGCTACCATTTAGTCTTTCTCGGAATACCCTTCCTTTAATTTCTCAGTATTGGGCTCTGATTCGTCAGAGCCTCTGTTACCAACCAATTGGGTATGCAGATCTTTAATAATACTGCTTCCCGTCTTTTCGCATAGAAACGGGAAGATGGCATGAACCAAACACGCAAAGCTTCCAGCGGCCATAGACCAAGCAAACTTCAATGCAAACTTTTGATGTTGGAAATAACTTTCATCTACCTTTTTTAGATGAGCAGTTAGAAAACTCATATTTTTCACCGATGTGCGTTATGCTGGCTACTAGCAGGTCTACTAAAAATCCTTTATTTATCAGATAGTTAACAAAAATCTACACGTCTAAATTGGAAACAGAAAAGGCGTTATTTTCAATAAACTCCCTTCTTGGTTCAACCTGATCTCCCATCAATGTCGTGAACGTTTCATCAGACCCTACCGCATCTTCGATGACTACTTTTAGTAATCGTCTGACTTTTGGGTCCATTGTGGTTTCCCAAAGCTGCTCAGGATTCATCTCACCAAGCCCTTTATATCGTTGAATATAAAACCCTTTTTTCGATTTTGACATTATCCATTCAACGGCGTTTTCAAACTGGGTAAAACTTTCTTCTGTTTCTCCCCAAGTTACCGTCATGTTTTTTCCTTCAATGTTTTCCAAACGAGCGGTGTAGGCGATTAGAGATCGATACTCTGAACTTTTGAAAAATGCTTCTGTGAGTGTATTAGTCGTTACTAACCCATATTGGTGGCGATTTACTATCAGTCCTAATTCTTCACCACTGGGATTGACCGAATAGCTAATCGAGCCAGAACGATCGATGTTTAGCGCGTTTTGCAACGCTCCTGATATTCTTTGCGCAGTTTCATCAGCCTGAAGCTCCTCTGCGAAAATGGGTTCCACCTTTAACAGTGCTTTGAGAATTTCGTGGTCATACCTGCGGGATAATCTCGCGACGGTACTTTGGACCACGTTATGATCCATAATGAGAGATTTCAGTTCCATATCAGAAATCTCCTTGTCATCCTCGACGGTAATTTTTGCTTTTTCGATAGCAATATCCAATAAATATTGTGCCATTTCCTGATCATCCTTCAGGTATGTTTGCCTTTTTTTCATGGCAAGCTTATACAATGGAGGTTGGGCTATATAAATATAGCCACGTTCCAATAGCTCTGGCATTTGTCGAAAAAAGAAAGTGAGTAACAAGGTTCGTATATGGGAACCATCCACATCAGCATCCGTCATGATAATAATTCGATGGTAACGTAATTTGCTGACATCAAAATCATCTTTACCTATGCCTGTTCCCAAGGCAGTGATTAGCGTCGTCACCTCGTCTGAGGTAAGCATTTTGTCAAATCGAGCTTTCTCTACATTTAGTATTTTTCCTTTCAGTGGAAGAATAGCCTGAAACTTTCGATCCCTTGCCTGTTTTGCACTACCACCAGCAGAGTCACCCTCCACCAAATATATTTCACATAAAGCCGGATCCTTTTCCTGACAATCTGCTAACTTCCCAGGCAGCCCTCCTAAATCGAGGGCACTCTTTCTTCTTGTCAGCTCTCTTGCTTTTTTGGCCGCTTCTCGTGCTCTTGCGGAATCCACGACCCTATTACCAATCAATTTTGCTTCAACTGGGTTCTCTAGTAGAAAACTGCTAAATTTTTCATTCACTTGAGATTCCACGGCACCCTTGACCTCGGAGGAGACTAATTTGTCCTTGGTTTGAGATGAAAATTTCGGATCCGCAACTTTTATGGATAAAACGGCAACCAATCCTTCCCGACAATCGTCACCTGAGAGGTTAACCTTCTCTTTTTTAGCTAACCCTAGTTCACTGATGTAATTGGTCATCGTTCGGGTTAACGCTCCTCTTAAACCCGCGAGGTGTGTCCCCCCGTCTCCTTGGGGAATATTATTGGTATAACAAAACGTATTTTCCTGATATGAATCGTTCCATTGCATTGCAAGTTCGACTTGAACTCCATCTTTTTCTGCGTTCATACTAAATACAGTAGAATGCAATGGTGTTTTCTTTTTGTTGAGATGATTTACAAAAGCAGAGATTCCACCTTCATATTCATAAATATCCCTCTTATCTACACGCTCATCGACTAACTCAATTCTTATTCCTGAATTTAGAAACGAAAGCTCTCTTAGTCTTTTAGCGAGAATATCGAAACTATATTTGATGTGCGTAAAGGTTTCCTTACTGGCCATAAAAGTTACTTTTGTGCCAGTTTGATCTGTATCACCAATCACTTCCAGAGGCGTAGTTGGATCTCCCATCGAATACTGCTGTTGGTGAATTTTTCCATCTCGACGAATTTCCAGAGTAAGACTTTCTGACAGTGCGTTAACAACAGAAACACCAACACCATGTAATCCACCTGATACCTTGTAGGAGTTTTGATCGAATTTTCCGCCAGCATGTAAAACAGTCATGATCACCTCTGCGGCGCTTTTCCCACCCTCTTCCTCGAGTATTCCAGTCGGTATTCCCCGTCCATCGTCGCTAACAGAAATTTCTTCCCCTGAGTGAATAGTGACAACGATTTTCTTACAATACCCACCTAATGCTTCATCGATAGCGTTATCAACTACTTCGAAAACCATATGATGTAGCCCGGTTCCATCGTCCGTATCACCAATGTACATTCCCGGCCGTTTCCTTACGGCATCCAATCCTTTTAGTACTTTGATGCTACTTGAATCGTAGTCTTGAGCCATGTTATCCCGTACTGTATTTGTGCAAATTTATTCAGTATATTTTATCACAAAAGTGATTTTTTAACCTTCTACCAGATCCTCTAACAGTAAGATTTCAAACCTAATTAGAGCACCAAACATCAGGAAACAGAGTCAAGAATATTGCAGCGCTTGGGCGTCCTCAGGGTACACTACCGATGGATGCCGCCATACCCGCAATGTGCCCCATAGGCTCCATTGCCATTGCGTTTAGATTGCCAAACAGGATACCGAAACAGAAAAAACATAAAATTAAATAAAACATCAGTTCATTGAGTGTTGGCATCCTATAAAGGCAAAAAAGCAAACAGCAGACTGACAAGATAACCAATGCGCTAAGCGCATAACGACACAACAAAGCCATCTTGAAATGCATCACCAACTTGGAATTGGCGAAGGCGGCGCCTCCGATACCAAGCGCCAGAAGACTGAAGTAAAAAGCAAAAAGATCACCCGTACCATAGAGTTCCTGAAGAATCTGCTGGGACATGCTTAAATACCCAACGAAACCGGAAAAAACGAGGCTTAGTGCCATGGTATAACCTCTTGTCACCCGATGCGATACGACTTCCCAACATGCAGAGCGAATCTTTGCCATAGAAAAAGGAACCCGATTCTCTTTTGACAACGTTTCAGGCTGTCTCAACCAGAACCAGATAGAACCGATTACGGATAATCCAACAAACATCCAAAAAATCATACGCCAATTGGAAACAACCAATATTCCCTGTCCAAGTGCTGGTGCTAACACCGGCACCATAATAAAGACCATCATGACTAACGACATGATTTTCGCCATGTCGTTTCCACTGTATTGGTCACGCACAATGGCTGACGCTAGCGTTCTTGGACCTGCCGCCCCCAGCCCTTGAACGAAACGGCCCATTAACATCCACTCCCAAGAAATCGCTATTGCTGAAATAATACTGCCAATGGTGAAGAGCAATAGCCCAATCATGACTGGTGATTTGCGCCCCACACTGTCTGAGATCGGACCGAATAAAAACTGGCCACATGCCATCCCTAGAAAAACGAGTGAAATGATCAGCTGTCGATCATTCTCTCGTCTTGCGCCCAATTCATCGGCCATTTCAAACAACGCCGGCAGCATCGTGTCAATTGCCAATGCCGCAAGCGATACCAACAGCGCAATAATGGAGACGAATTCACCATAAGATTTGCTTTTCACCATCAGGATTCTAATTTTGGCGCGTTTTTAGCTACCAACAAAAATCCGTTTCATAAAACTAGAGAGATCATTAATCTCTTCTGGGTGCACAGAGTGCCCCATTGGGTAGTTATGCCATTCAACCTCGTATTCGAGTTTCATTAGCTTGTCTTTGCTTAATCCCGCCAATACCACAGGCACCGTCTCGTCTTGAGTTCCATGCCCCATGAAAATCGGAGTATTTTGGTTTTCAACGCTTTTTTCGCTTAGAGTTCGATTAGAAACCGGCAAATAGCAGGACAGAGCAATAATCCCGGCTAATGGTTCTGGATAACGTAACCCCGTAAACAACGCGACCGCGCCACCTTGAGAAAACCCAGCGAGAAAAATTCGATCAGTAGGCATCCCCTCTTTATTTTCCTGTTCAATTAGGGAATGAACGATCTGTCTCGATTCTTCAAGCCCCTCTTCATCTTCATTACGATTAAACGACCATTCTTTTATGTCGTACCACCCTCGCATTTGTGCACCTCCGTTGACGGTGATGGAACGTATCGGAGCATGAGGAAAAATGAATCGGACAGGGCTAGTCGACGGTAGATTCAACACCGGAATGATGGGCTCAAAATCCCGGCCATCCGCACCAAGCCCGTGTAACCAAATAACCGTATAGGTGGGGTTAGTAGCAGTTTCTACTTTAACGTATTCGACGGTCGGTCCGGTGGACACACTATCTTGAGGCTGCAATATTGGCTCCTTATCAAGTATATGATCAAATGCATGAGATGAACTAATGATCGAAAAGTAGCACGAAAAAGAGCACTAAAAGCAAACACCACCACACCGCATATAACAGGGATCAAGTTTATACCAGGAGCCCCTAGGGTTGATAGTGGCGATTCATGTCCCAAAGGTTTTACATCACAATCTAATGGACCTATGCAGACCGATGAGACCACGCGACATACCACCACGATGGGCACCCCGGAAAATCCCGAAAACGGTAGAGCGTTTTTACAGATGATAAAGACCAATCCCAGTCCGCGACCTTAAGCTGGATGGAAAGACATTTCCCCAACGGAGCTCCTTATCACGGAAAAAGCAGGGCGTATTGCGAAATAAAGCTGGCAGCATTTCACGTATGGCAAGCAATAGCAACGTCGTCCAAGTCGGTAAATGCCGTGACAGTGAAGCAAGCACAGAAGGCAATCCAATATTATTTGGGATACAGCGGATTTCGATCAATTCCGTTCGTCTAGCCCTATTTTTGACGGGCCATATTTGAAGTCGATGAAAATCCAGTTCTTACCATGTTCTTGTATCGCGCCAATTTAACCTAGGCTAGTTTGATGTGGCCCGAATAATTCCGCCACCAAGGCAAATCTCTTCCTGATAAAAAACCATCGATTGACCCGGTGTCACAGCCCACTGCGGCTCATCGAACACAACAGTGGTTTGGTCAGAATCATTCGCCGTAATGACGCAGGGTTGTTCTTTTTGACGGTAACGCGTCTTCGCTTTGCATTTTAAAGGAATGGTCGGCGGCTGCCCACTGACCCAATAAAGATCGTCTGCCACCACAACCTTTTTCATTAATGCTGGATGGTCATGACCTTGAGTGGCGACAACCACATTGCTCTTCACGTCTTTATCCACCACATACCACGGTCCTTCAATACCACCTGCCTGACCACCGATACCAAGCCCCTGACGCTGACCGATGGTGTAGTAATACGCGCCGTGATGGGAACCCAATACCTGTCCCGCTAAGTCCTGTATTTCTCCCGGCTGAGCAGGGAGATATTGACTGAGAAAATCCCGGAAACGTCGCTCACCAATAAAACAAATTCCCGTGCTGTCTTTTTTGCTGTGGGTTGCAAGCCCCATACTTTCGGCCATCTCTCTCACCGCACCCTTGTTCATTTCTCCAATGGGAAATTTGGCGTATTGCAGCGCTTCCTGATCGAGAGTATGAAGAAAATAGCTTTGGTCCTTATTGGAATCAAGCCCTTTTTTCAGCAGATAACCGTTGTCAGATTCCTCCAACCGAACATAGTGTCCGGTGGCAATATAATCCGCACCCAAATGTAGCGCCCACTTTAAAAATTCTTTGAATTTGATCTCCTTGTTGCACACCACATCCGGGTTTGGCGTCCGGCCCCGACGATATTCATCGAGGAACATCTGAAACACGCGGTCCCAATATTCATGGGAGAAATTAACCGTTCTCAGTTCGATCCCAAGCTGCTTACACACCGACTCAGCATCCGCGAGGTCTTCACTTGCCGAACAGTATTCTGCAGTGTCGTCCTCTTCCCAGTTCTTCATGAACAATCCCGTCACATCATACCCTTGCTCGAGTAATCTGGCTGCTGCAATGGAAGAGTCCACTCCGCCAGACATCCCGACAATAACTTTGCTCACTAGATTACTTTAAACTTTTCAGAGAATTAATGGAAAAACAGATCCGGTATTCGATCACAATAAACGACGTTTTAACAATTACTCTTTACGCAATAAACGCCGCCAGAAAGACGGTTTTTCCTCTTTACGGGAATCATCCACTACCGCCGTAAAAAGGCTGATGTCTTCCCACTCTTCAGAAGCTTGAATCACGGGCAGATAACCATTCGGTTGAAACCATGAGTCGACTACCCAGCGTTTCCCAGTGATGAGTTCTTTCACTTGTCCCGCCCAGTGTTGATCCAATATGGCTTTTCGGTACGCCTGGCCAATGACGGTATGGTGTGTTAACAAGCCACTTTGCTCGAAGAGTCTTAAGTAAGTCGTGGTGTTTACTGCTTCGTCGATACAATCCTGCTGGCCTGGAAACAGATGACTCACATCATCTTGAGCAGGTAAATCAAATGCAAGATCCTTATGGGTCGGGGTATGTCGACCGATTAATACCTCCATCCAACCAATAGCTCGCATAATCTGATCTCGTTCCTGCTCCGCTGTTTCCGCCTGCGGCACAAACCAGCCAGTCACGCCTTCCCATTCAGTGAGAGGCAAGTTAACCACCGCGCCATTCTTGCACCCAAAGTCATAACACACCGGAATAGCATCAAGGGTCACAAAGGCCGGCGCCTTCACACTCTGATCTGCAGCAAAACTAGTATTGCCAACGAGCAGAAACGCCGTCAACAAGATCTGTCCAATCGTCTGGTTTAATTTAGTGTCTATTTTCACTCTTTCGAACCTGTTTACAAACTCATGATCAGCTTTGCCTTTCGACTATTTGACGCACCGTATTGAGCGGATATTGCTGACCGTTCTCATAGTCTTCAACGCACCTCAATACGCTTTGACTTCTTAACCCGGGGTGCACCGACATATCGGACCTATCCATCCAAATAATTTGTTCAATTTCCGAGTCTAGCGGCGCTTGTGCATCGTAGTTCGCCAATTCGCCAAAAAAGGTGAAACGAGAATAGGTTTCTCCGTTTGGTGCAACGTATTGGTAGATACCGCTGATGTAGATTGGTTCAAAACTCCAGCCAGTTTCTTCCACGGTTTCCCGGGTAACCGCTTGCTCCAAAGTCTCTCCTTTCTCGACATGCCCCGCTGGCTGATTGATCACCGATACTCCCTCAATGATTTCCTTGACCAACAGATACTTCCCATCTTTGACAGCAATGGCTGCTACCGTAACATGGGGATACCAGCGTTCGTTCATTCGGCCGTTTCCAGCTTAATCAAGCTCGGGTTCAAGGCTACTTTTCTCAACGCTCGTTGGAGTTACTCGTTTTGCAGGCGATTCTAGGTTAGCACCTGCTCTATGAAAGTAGTCTGGGGCCAGCATTTCGATAAACCGTTTAGCTTGAGCGGGTATAAATTTGCCTCTTCGAATAACCACGCCATAGCTTCTTACGGGGAAGTATTCTTTAACCGGTATTTTTGCGAGCTTATCTGCGTCTTCCAAACAAATATCGGTGACAATGGAGATACCTAACCCCGTTTCCACGTATTTTTTTATGACCTCCCATCCACCCGCTTCCAGCGTCACTTTGTGCTGAATGTTGTATTGCTGAAACACCGACTTTACCAATCCCCAAGTACTCAAATAGCGCGGAGGCAACACCAAATCATATTTAGCGATATCTTCCAGTGTTACATGCTTTCGATTCGCCAAAGGATGATCCAGAGGGGTAATTAGCGTTGGATTAAAATGGAAAACAGGGTGGTAGCTCACATCATCTGGCATGTCCAACATTGACCCCACCGCAAAGTCCGCTTCATCAGCTCGCAACATTGCCATACCATCTGCGCCAGTCACATTATGTAAACGTATCCTAACTCCCGGGTATTGATCTGAAAACTGTTTAAGGTATTTGGGCAAGATGTACAGAATGGTGGACTCGCCAGCGGCAATATTAAGAAAGCCGCTATTTAGATCGCCACATCGCTCTGAAAACGTATCTCTTAATGAGTCCATTCCTTCCACCATGGGTAAGGCAATTTCCAGCAACGCCTGCCCGTCTGGCGTTAATCGGATCTTTGGCCCACGCCGCTCGAAGAGCATGGTGTTCAGCTCCCTTTCGAGCGCTTGAATCTGTAAGGAAACCGACGGCTGGCTAAGATAGAGCTGATCCGCTGCTCGCGAAATACTGCCTGTTTTCGCCGCATAGCAAAACGCTCGTAACTGTTTTAATCGGTTTTGCTTATAGTAGGATGCGGCTTTTGGCTTCATTTTTTCATATTCCTGATCCTCTTTCGCCCCGATTCTTTCTGTTTGATGCTGTTTGCCCAATCATACGTTTGGGGATTTCGGTAACGGCTCTTCAACCCTCATTGTAACAACAAGTGATTACAAGGCGGTAATAGTGATACTGAATTATTGACTTTTTGCCTTCCATTCATCCGGCATCACAATCCCATCGCCGAATAAAAAGGATTGCATTTGGCTGCTGAGATAGCTTTTATGCTCAGCATCCAGTGGGTTCAATTTGTATTCGTTAATCAAAATCGTTTGTTGTCGCAACCAATCCTGCCAAGCTTCTTTCGAAATTTCCCTGAAAATTCGTTTACCCAATTCGCCTGGCCAAGGTGCAAAATCCAATCCTTCTGACTGTTTACCCAGCTTTACGCAGTCCACCATTTCACCCATTGTCATTCCTCTTCAGTAAATTGATTTGTTAAAGATATCAGCATAACGTCGCTAATGAAAACAACGCTAGGGAGCCTCCGAACAAGTTCAGGCGAAGCAAGTTGAGAGATAAAATAGGCAAGCTCGAGTCGCGAAAACCACGCCCATAATATAATAGGGGCAGGGCTATTGCGAAGCCCGCCTCTGTTTTTAGGGGCAACGAAAAGCTTGCTCATTTTAGGCTCACATTGATCGTTCATGACTTGTTCAGAGGTTCCCTAGGTAGAATATGGATGGAAAAGTACAGTTTATGCTTATTAATGAGCATCTTGAATCCATCTGCAATAATGCATTTTTTGCACAACCTTTATGCTGAGGTTTCACTAAGTGTATCAAATATTTTTTTTATAGCACCTGGCAGACCGACCTCCGCAGGGTAACGAGGGTTGTACCACTGCAATAATGGCTGATCGTTGATATGATCACATTCCCGGATCTTAAGACACAAAACCGGATCGATATTTAGATCAAAATGGCTGAATACATGTTGGAAGCGAGATAGCTTATCCAGAACCCGGACTTTGATACCAAGACTTTCTTCGCACCAAGATTCAATCTCCGATCCCGGCTCAGAGACTTCCGGTAAACTCCAGAGTCCGCCCCATATACCGGTCGACGGCCGTTTGACGATTAGAACGGCTCCTTCTTCGTTTTTTATCACCAACATTCTGACCGCTTTGACTGACCGACTAGCTTTTGTTTTTCGATGGGGAAACTCACTTTGTCGATGCGCTTGTCTCGCAAGGCAATCCGAACGGAAAGGGCAGAGATCGCAAAGAGGTTTACTACGTGTACAAACCGTTGCACCCAAATCCATAATGGCTTGGGTGTACTCGGACACCCGTTCATTCGGCGTGAATTCGTCTGCTATTTCCCAAAGTCGATTCTCTACTACTTTTTTCCCTGGATAACCTTCAACGGCCCGGTATCGGGTTAAAACCCGCTTTACATTACCATCTAGGATGGCATGTCGTTGACTAAAAGAAAATGCCAAGATCGCTCCCGCCGTGGATCGACCCACGCCAGGCAACCCTAACGCATCATCGAACCCCGGTGGGAAGTGACCATCAAACTGATCCCTCATTACTTTCGCCGCTTTGTGCAAGTTTCGTGCTCGGGCATAATACCCAAGCCCCGACCAATGGTGTAAAACCTCATCTTCCGGAGCATCTGCTAATACTGTTATCGTGGGGAATTTTCCGATAAACCTCTCGAAATAGGGAATCACCGTTATAACTTGAGTCTGCTGAAGCATAATTTCAGACACCCAGGTTTTATAAGGGATTTTGTCTTTCTGCCACGGTAACGACTTCCTGCCATGGACATCGTACCAGTCAAGTAATCGACTGGAGAAACAAATCTCTGCATTCATCAGAAGTGGAGTATTACAATATGGTAATTGAACTTGGTCGGGTGATCAGTACTCGAAGTCAGTCACATATCTAAGCATCGAGGGATTAGTTCAGCGAAATCAGATCATAGCTAAAATACTCGGGTTGCGGTACCTGCGTTGGATATCCACACACAGAGTCTGTGGTATCTTCCGGTTGTTAGCTTGATAACGACGGGTAAATAGCATGATCAAACAATTAGGCTATGTCACTCAGCGAAGAACGCTGGATCTAGGGCCTGCTAAACTGAGTAATAACGCAAACCCAAAATCTATGAAAATCAATTCCTTTAGACAACTTGCCAAAATGGACCGTCTCGGTATTTCTCTGCTTGTTCTTACAATCTGCACTTTTTTGTCCTTTCCCAATCGCGGCTTAGCCCAAGACACGAACTCAGCTGAGAAGGTCACAAAAAAGTGGGCGATCTCCCAATTTGGTGAACCCGAACATTTCAATGGTTTGACGCACTGGCCCTATGTGAATCCAAATGCGCAAAAAGGGGGCCGCATTGTAATGAGCGCCTTTGGTTCTTTCGATACCCTTAACTTTTATGTTCTGAAAGGGGATTGGCCAAAGAGTATTGGCGCTGTTTATGATGAACTGATGATGTCTTCTGATGACGAAATCGACGCGCTATACGGTTTAATCGCGCAAAGCGTTGAATACCCCGAGGACAAAAGCTGGGCGGTTTTCAATCTCCGCCCAGAAGCCAGATATCATGATGGCACTCCCATCCTTGCCAAGGATTTCGTATTCGCACTGAACACAGTAAAAGAAAGTGGTAGGCCTTTCATTAAGTCTTTTTATATCGACGTTTTATCTGCGGAAGCCTTGGGTGATAGGCAGCTTAAATTCACCTTTGCTACCGTGGATAACATGAAACCCATTACCATCGCCGCCGGGCTGTCTCCTCTTCCAGTACATTATTGGGAGGGGAAAGACCCCACCGAGTCCAGCCTAGAGCCGCCTTTGACAAGTGGGCCTTATCGTATCAAATCCCTTGATCCGGGTCGATCAATCACCTACGAGCGGGTAGAAGACTATTGGGCAAAAGACTTACCCATTAAAAAAGGGCTGCACAATATCGATGAAATACGCTACGAATACTATAAAGACCTTACCGTGGAGTTCGAAGCGTTTAAAGCCGGAGAAATTGATTTTCGACAAGAGACCAGCGCTAAGCGCTGGATGACGGAATACGACTTACCACAAATCGAAGACGGTACTGTGATTAAAGCGGAAGTGCCTAGCCTAAAACCCAGAGGAATGGGAGGTTACTTTTTTAATTTGAAGCGCGATAAATTCAAGGACATTCGCGTTCGTGAAGCGATCATGACTTTGTATGATTTTGAAGCCATTCAGCGGACACTTTTATTTGGGCAATATAAGCGGATTAGTAGTAACTTCCCTAATTCGGATTACGGCGTCAAAGGCAAGCCAACCCCCGAGGAAATCGCCATTCTCAAACCCTTCGCGGACCAATTGCCCGAAGGCACATTGGATAGAGAATTTATTCCTCCAAAAACGGATGGCAGCGGCCGGGATCGGCGATCAACCCGCAAAGCATTATCACTGTTCAAGCAGTCTGGATGGGAGTTAAAAAATAATCAGCTTATCTCTAATGAAACCGGTGAACAATTTCAGCTTGAGCTGATGACAGGATACCCAGAGGCACAGCGAACCGCACTGCCTTTCATTGAAAACCTGAAAAAACTAGGTGTCGATGCCTCTATACGACTGGTAGATAGTTCACAGTGGAGAGTAAGAGTGCATGACTCAGATTTTGATCTTTTCGTTGCCGGGTATAATTTCTTTCCGCCACCAGGCAGTGAGCTTAAGAACTACTTCGGGTCTGAATCTGCGGAGGTACGTGGAGGGAATTCGGGCGGAATCAAAAACCCGGTGGTTGATGCGCTTATCGAACAAATTGTTGGTGCTAAAGATTTACAGACGTTACAGAACACAACCAAAGCGTTAGATCGGGTTTTGCTTTGGAATCACTATGTGATTCCTGCCTATTACAATGACGAAGTTTGGATAGCTTATCAGGATCGGTTGGGTCATCCTGACCGTGCACCCACCTATAAAATTGGCTTCCCATCTACCTGGTGGATTGATTCAGCCAAGGATCAGCAAACGCAGTGATAAACCCTGTTGCTATTTGACCCCATAACTTCGCCATGCTGACCTACATTATTCGCCGGTTGCTTCTCATGATTCCCACACTTTTAGGGATCATGATTATCAACTTTGCCATTATTCAGTTTGCTCCCGGGGGGCCAGTGGAACAAGCGATTGCACAATGGCAAGGGCAGGCAGTTGACGCTACCAGTCGGTTTTCTGGTGCGGGTTCAGACACCCCAGGTGTATCTCAATCGGCGACTGATTCTGGTTCTAGTGGCGTCAATAAATACCGAGGCGCCCAAGGCTTACGCCCCGAAATTATTGCCGAAATCGAAAAACAATTTGGTTTCGACAAGCCTGCTCATGAACGGTTTTTACTCATGATCGGTAATTATCTGCGATTCGATTTTGGCGAAAGCTATTTTAGTAATAAACGAGTGGTTGATCTCATCATTGAAAAAATGCCGGTCTCAATTTCACTAGGCCTTTGGAGTACGTTAATCATCTATTCCATCTCTATTCCAATGGGTATTCGCAAAGCGGTGCGAGATAACAGTCCATTCGACATTTGGACTAGCGGTATCATTGTTGCGGGTTATGCCATTCCCGGGTTTTTATTCGCGATTCTATTAATTGTTCTGTTTTCGGGAGGGCAGTATTTTGATTGGTTTCCACTACGAGGGTTAACCTCAGACGGGTGGGAAGAAATGTCATGGTGGGGGCAAGTTAGAGATTATTTTTGGCATATCACGCTGCCCATTACCTCGCTGGTCATCGGTGGTTTCGCTGGGCTAACTATGCTCACGAAAAACTCTTTTCTCGATCAGATCAAATTGCAATACGTTCAGACTGCCTATGCTAAAGGGCTGGGTGAGCAACAAGTTTTATACGGACATGTCTTCAGAAATGCGATGTTGATTGTGATCGCGGGATTCCCTGCCATGTTCATTGGTATCCTCTTTACCGGGGCATTGCTGGTCGAGGTAATTTTCTCCCTCGATGGATTGGGATTGCTCGGCTACGAAGCTGCCATTAATCGAGACTATCCTGTGATGTTTGCGATTTTGTTCCTCTTCACTTTGATAGGAATGATGACCCAAATCATTCGTGATGTGATGTATACCCTGATCGACCCCCGCATCGATTTTGAAGGGAGGTAACATCATGTCGGAAAATCAGCTTTTCGGCATCACCCTGTCACCATTGAGCGTTCGACGGTTGGAGAACTTCAGAGCGAACAGACGGGGCTACTGGTCCTTATGGATCTTTTTGTTTCTATTTGTCATCACCTTAGGGGCGGAGCTAGTTGCTAATGATAAGCCGCTGCTTATCCGATTTCAGAGCGAACTGTATATGCCCGTTTTTTCTGATTACTCGGAAACGACATTTGGCGGCGAGTTTGAACTAGCAGCAGACTACCATGACCCCTATATCAAGGAGCTGATCGAAGCCGAAGGGTGGATAATTTGGCCCCCTATCCCTTATTCCTATCAAACTATCGACTATGATCTTGATGTGCCGGCACCGGCGCCGCCATCCTCCCGACACTGGCTAGGCACAGACGATCAAGCTCGAGATGTAGTAGCGAGAGTACTGTACGGGTTTCGAATTTCGATACTATTTGGCTTACTTTTGACCTTTATCAGTTCCGTGGTCGGCATCGCCGCGGGGGCGGTACAGGGGTATTTCGGTGGGTTATTGGACCTATTTGTCCAACGGTTTATCGAGATATGGGAAGGATTACCTGTTCTTTATTTGCTAATCATCATGGCTGCAGTAATCCAGCCGGGGTTTTTTAGTTTACTTTTTCTGATGTTGTTGTTTTCCTGGACTGGCTTGGTTGCCGTAGTGCGGGCAGAGTTTTTACGAGTACGGAATTTCGAATACATCCGAGCAGCGAAAGCCCTCGGTGTTAGCGACACCACCATTATGATTCGTCATGTGCTACCCAATGCCATGGTAGCCACACTCACGTTTATGCCATTCATCTTAAGCGGTTCAGTGACCACACTGACGGGGCTCGACTTTCTCGGTTTCGGCTTGCCGTCCGGTTCCCCTTCTCTCGGCGAATTACTCAACCAAGGTAAAAATAATTTGCAGGCACCCTGGCTTGGTATCACTGGTTTTTTGGTTATCGGTGTAATGCTATCGTTGCTCGTGTTTATAGGCGAAGCGGTAAGAGAT
This sequence comes from Gammaproteobacteria bacterium, assembly GCA_012103395.1. Classification (GTDB taxonomy): domain Bacteria; phylum Pseudomonadota; class Gammaproteobacteria; order Arenicellales; family Poriferihabitantaceae; genus WLWV01. The sequence continues at coordinate 4,035 of WLWV01000031.1, read as the reverse complement.
GCCTTTGATCCTCGAAAGCTTTTTTCTTGATGATGGATAGCCACATGCCTGTTGACGGTTATTACCCTCGCCTCTTACCAGCACCGTCCACCTCAGACTCACAGCATGATACAAACGGATAGAAACTGATGAGTAAACCATTACTAACCGTTAGGGATTTGGCTGTTAGCTTTCGTCGCACCGAAAATAAACAGACCATTGTTTCCGATATTGTTAAAGGGGTTGGCTTCGAAATCCATCCCGGCGAGACAGTGGCATTGGTTGGGGAATCTGGATCAGGCAAGTCTTTATCTGCCTTATCCATTTTGCAGTTGCTGCCTTATCCTCAGGCTTTTCACCCCAGCGGTTCTATTGTGTATCGCGATGTGGAATTGGTGGGTGCCAACTCGGACACGCTTCAGCGCATTCGAGGTAATGATATCTCGATGATATTTCAAGAGCCCATGACCGCGCTCAACCCGCTTCATACCATCGAAAAACAGATCGGTGAATCACTGACGCTGCATCAAGGTTTAAGTGGAAGCAAAGCGACCTCTTCCATTATTACACTTCTAGAACGGGTTGGGATCAGAAACCCGGAGGCTCGACTTGGTGCTTATCCCCACCAACTTTCAGGTGGCCAACGGCAACGAATAATGATTGCCATGGCATTGGCGAACAAACCCGAAATTCTGCTAGCCGATGAACCCACTACCGCATTGGATGTAACGGTTCAGGCCCGTATTCTTGATTTACTAAAAACATTGCAACACGAAGAGAGCCTGGGAATTTTGCTCATTTCCCACGACCTAAGTATGATACGCAAAGTCGCGGACCGGGTAATCGTGTTACAAAACGGGGTAATGGTTGAAACAGGCACTGGAAAACAATTATTTTTGTCGCCGCAACACCCCTATACCAAAACCCTAATTTCCGCAGAACCGTCGGAACGCGATCCGCCACAGAACCAGTTCGCTGCTATTTTCAATGCAAAAAATCTCAAAGTATGGTTTCCAGTAAAAAGAGGTGTTCTTAGAAAGACCGTCGACCATATTAGGGCTGTCAACGATGCATCCGTGACACTCTATCCTGGGCACACGCTGGGTGTTGTCGGTGAGTCTGGTTCAGGCAAAACTACTTTAGCGTTAGCACTGCTCCGGCTGGTTCATTCCCAAGGAGAAATATTGCTGAAAGGAAAATCCATCACCAAGCTCGATAAGGCCTCAATGAAAGCCATAAGGCGACAAATACAGATCGTTTTCCAAGACCCCTTCGGCTCATTATCACCGCGAATGCCGATCAGCGACATCATTAGTGAAGGCTTGGACGCTCACGACTTAGTAACCGATAGGGAGGAACGAGACGCCCGGGTCGTCGAGATATTAGAGCAGGTAGAGATAGACCCCAAGGTTCGCTTTCGTTATCCCCATGAGTTTTCTGGTGGCCAACGACAACGAATCGCCATCGCACGAGCGTTGATATTAGAACCCGAGATCCTGATACTCGATGAACCCACCTCCGCACTGGATCGCACTGTGCAGGTACAAATACTGGACTTACTCAATCGTATTCAGCGCAAAAATAACCTGGCATATGTGTTCATCTCCCATGATCTGAGCGTGGTGAAATCCATTGCAGACCACCTCATGGTCATGCAAAACGGTGATGTCGTCGAAGCTGGGGATGCGAAAAAAGTCTTCGATAGTCCCCAACATCCTTATACCCAGACGTTATTGGCAGCGGCTTTTAGCTGATTTATTAGTTCGATCTTTATGACAAGCCCACTACTCAGCTTAAACCAGCAGCAATGGGAAAACCTTTGCGACGGTTGCGGCCGATGCTGTCTGGTTAAGCTTCAAGACGAAGACACCAACCAGCTGTACTACACCAACTTATCCTGCGAGTTTCTCGACCAAGACACCTGCCGCTGCACACAATACTCAGACCGAAAAAACAAGAAACCAGAATGTATCGTGCTCTCGAAACAAAATCTTGATGTGCTTGAATGGATGCCAATCACCTGCGCTTATCGACGGTTTGATAGAGGCGAAGCGCCATTGAATCATTTAGGTGAGCTTAGCGTTAAAGGCAAAACTGTTAACGAAACACGAGTTGATCCTGACGATCAGGAAGACTACATCATCGACTGGATCGACTTCGATTAGCGCTTAACAGTAACAATTCCGGGGGCAGTATACCGATTAGGCCGAAACCAATTTCTCTCTCTCGATATTTGAGAAACACATCATCTGCACCATGAACTAACGCACTCTTAGGTCTCAACTTCTTATCATCGAAGAACAAAAATATTTTTCACGATCCGCATTCTCAAAGACGATAGTGTTAATAGGTATACTGTCCCCAGATTACTGAACTACATTTTAGGGAAGCCAAAACTGGATTCGTTAATATTGGGCGCCATGCTCAGCCATTTGGAACGCGGTGGAAAGATAGTCGATTCACCGACAAGAACCGGCCCGAAGGACTTTGTTTGCCAATTCAAAATAGCCAAGGCGGGTTGCCAATAAGCGAAACGACTCATGAAATTTCTCCCGAGAAACACTGCAAATTTGTAAAAATCTGCGTTGGTCTGAAAATGCTGTTCGAGCATGTAATGCACGATGGTTGTCAAAAATTATCGCATCACCTGGGCCCAAGCTTACGCGCATCTGATTTTCTGGGGCCAGCATCATTGTGCATAGACGATGATAGGCCTCAAGATAAGTTTCCATGACATTTTCCGGCAGATCAAGTGGTGCAGAAGCCCGGGTGTGTAATCGAATCCCTGATATCTCTCCGTCGTCGTCAAGAGAGATGATCGGTACGTGTGCACGTTGATAAAGTTTACCCGGATGAAACCGGACGTAATGATGATTCCAGGTTGCTAGGGATTCGAAACACAGTGGATGATCTTCGCGGAGTGCTTGAGCGATACCGAAGCCATCAACCAGAATTGAATCGCCACCGCTTTCAGCGGGTTGAACACATGCCAGCGTCTCAATGCCGGCCGTCCCAGCTGCGTTACCGGGTCTCAGGTCAAACACGGCACCATAAGCAGATTGCTCAACTTCACCTGTCAGCTCGGCGAAAGAAATGACACTACCCACTGAACAGGTGCCCCCTCGAACAATCACAACCCCATGGGAAATCAGGCGAGTTTGAAGCTCTAGCCGCGATACTTCATTGGTACTGACTTGTTCGAAATCAAACGACAAATCAGGCAAATTAGTTGATGCGTTCCACGAAGAGTATGTAAACCGTCTAGATGACCGAGCACGGTCGTCGTATCGATTCTCATTTAGCCATTCAACAGAGTAAACCGACTGATGAGCATCGTTGCCCCATTCGATACATAATTCATCCTTGTTCCATGAGAATGAACCTGGACGGGCTTTTAGGGAGTCCATACTCGGCACATACTGTCTAAAGCTGGAATGGCAGTCACCGCAATCCTCACAATAGCAGCAATCCCGAAGCCACACGTAGTGAAACAAACTAGACTCGCCGTTCTTCCAATCGATATGAAAGCCCGTGGAACGTTCTGATATAGCGAAAATCAGTCCAGTGTCTAACATTGTTACTTCATTACTCAACTTATTAATTATGAACCTGAAGCATATATAATAACCAATTTCGTGTTGCCTTATATAAGAGGGGATCGATTCTAACCACCGAAAAAAGCTGCCCCAAACAACCGATAATCTCTACCACGTTGACCAGTGAAACAATAAGTTACCCGAACCAAGCTAATTCCGTTCAAAAAACTAAGCCTCCGGAACCACTAAGTTTCAAGATTGCTGTGACGATGAAAATCAACTAAAAATAGCAGAAAACCGGTATTGTGCAAACGAAAATTTCGGGGTTTAAGCCATTATGAATAGAAAACTCTCAATACTGATTGTTTCCAAAATAGTCCGTATGGCTTGCGTTCGATTGTGCAACCCTACGTCTGTAACTTTGATTTAGGTTGAGTCATTATCGTCGTTCCACACGATATATCGCTTGTCGGCATTGCTCCATTCATCGTCAATCTCGACGAGGATGGCACTGACAAGC
>WLWV01000030.1 GCA_012103395.1 Gammaproteobacteria bacterium | reverse complement strand
ATGGCTCAACATTCAACACCTAATCCAGAAAAACCGGCTTTGGCTTCGCTCTCTACGTTCACTCCGCCAAAGCCAATAGCGAAGCTGCAATAGAAAGCTAAATTACAGACCTCAGATTACACTACCGAAGACAAAGCCAATGCAGTAACTACAATTATTCCGAATAGTGTTTTCATGTTCGTTGTTCCTGATAACGTAAATAAATTCGACGGTCAATACAAAATTCGTAAAGCGACAAGATCGATAAATTGTCGTTAAGGTACCATAAGTTTCAATAAAAGTAATGCTGTCGTAATAATTCCAATGCTGCAATAGTTATGTGGACATAAAGCGCATCGAACGAGGTGAGCAAAAGTCTACTACACCAAATTAGACCTAACCTAAGGGTAAATTCATTGCCACGGTGAGTGGGCTTGTCTGGCCCAGTGAATCGAAAGAGTTTGACTCATTGGATTCTTTGAATCGCAATTTTCAATCCTCCGAAATTTTGATCGTAAGGGTGTTTTATTTGGCGCTGTTGGAGTCTTGCTTACCAAGGTGTAGCTGGTATATTTAGACTGTCGTTAATTTAACCTAAGAGTGTCGTATGTCATTGCGAAATAAGTCCAAGAACATAGAGTCCATCGAGACTATGACCGGAGAAAACCCTGAATATGCCATCATTTGGTTGCATGGTTTGGATGGGGATGCTGATCGTTTTGAGTATGCTCCAGCTCTGATGTCATTGCCAAAGGCAACACGTTTTATTTTTCCTCGCGGCCCTATTCGAGCGATCACCAGCTATAAGGGGCAGGAAATGCGGGGTTGGTACAATTCTTTGGGTGAAGAATTTGGCATGGATAAGGATCGTGAGGGGATTGAAGAGACATTTCAGATGCATCGTTCTCTGGTCGCTAGAGAAAATGAAAGAGGTATACCAACAGAACGAATTTTCTTTGCGGGCTTTTCACAAGGAGGTGCAGCAAACTATTTTTCTTCATTGCGGTATCCACAAAAACTGGCGGGCATTATTGCGCTATCGACTTATTTACCATTTCTCAATAGTACCGAAACTGAGCGAACTAAGGAAAATCAGGATACCCCTATTTTCGTTGCACATGGGACTAATGACCAAGCGATTCCATTGGAAGTGGGTCAGAGTGATCGAGATAGATTGATTGGAATGGGCTATCAAGTGCAGTGGAATACTTATGATGCAGCCCACTACGTGCACCCAGATGCTATTTCGGATGTCGCTAAATTTATGGCCTCTATTATGCAGCAGTAAACTACTTTACTCATAAATGCCGATGTTAGTAAACGCTCGAAGCAATGAGATCTGAATAGATCGGCGCTGCTTGACAAGAAATGGTTAGACCATTGAAAAAATAGCAAGCCCCACGACAGACAACATGGCAATTGCCATAATCAGATTGACCCTGAACTGGGCTTTCGCCGGCAGATTCATTTCCTGAATCTTGCTGCCAATCCATAACCACAGCAAGTGAATCGGAACCCAAACCAGATTTAGGATGAGAAACTTAATCAAGGTTTCGGTAATCAGGGATTGTGGGAAGAAAATAAAACCGGTAAATAGCGTTGTATTAACCACATAGGCCTTGGGGTTAATGATCTGTAAGAAAATACCAGCTCGGATGCCGGGTTTTTTAGTGGCAGAAATAAAACTGATCTTCGAACCTGCAAGGGCAATTTTCGCTGCCAGATAAACAAGATAACAGACGGAAAGTGCGAGTAAAACGGTTCTTGCATAGGGAATGGTAAATAGTATTGTCGCTAACCCAGATACCACAATAATCGCGACCAGATTATTACCAAGAAATAGACCGACAACATATTGAAGTCCGGCATTAAACCCATAAGCTGCTCCTAAACCGGCAGTGGACAGAACGCCGGGCCCTGGGGTAAGGATGAGTAGGGTGACCGCGAAGATAAATGCTAACAAAGGTAATAGTCCTGCAAGATTTAAGGATGTGGAGAAAAAAAGCGCAGTTTATACCTATAAAAGAGCATTTTGAGCCTATTTTTAACAACGCATTTGCAAGTGCAGCAGTTATGCTGAGGGCTCGAGCTATGATACAAACGTGTTATTGTCCTGTGAGGTAAGCGGACTCCAAAATTAGCGACTGTGTTTCAGACTGGGTTCTAGGATCTGAGTACCTATCATGAACAGTGTCACAATCAGAAAACATAAATCGCCAATGTATCAGGTGTGAGGCGTGACTTAAATCCCTATTTCGGGCTCAAACTAATCAGTTATGATTTGTCCCGAGGTCGCTTAATGGAGGGGCTCTCTAATGCCATTTTGAAGTCCGAGATTTTACACTGAATGCGCGATAAGTATTCCACTGAATGAAACCACAATCAATAACATGCCATCCACTGCTATCGTTTGGATAAGACGGGATCTTCGGCTAAAGGATAACCCAGCACTCAACGCCGCACTAAATAATCATGAGAAAGTGGTGATCGTGTATGTTTCTAATACACAAGAAGAAGCCCCTTGGGAAATGGGCGCAGCCAGTCGATGGTGGATCCATCATAGCCTGATCAACTTCGCTGAAAGGATTAAAAAGCATGGCAATACACTGATTATTCGGCAAGGAGGAAGTCTGAAGACATTAATCGAATTAAGCGCTGAAACAGGAGCTAAGTCCGTTTATTGGAACAGGCTATACGATCCCACCATTGTTAAGCGGGACAAATTCATCAAGCAGCAGCTTGTGGAGAATGGGATCGCCGCCCGGAGTTTTAATGGCGCGTTGCTGCGCGAACCCTGGGATGTGGAAAAAGAAGGGGGTGGCTTTTATAAAGTATATACTCCATTCAGCCGTCGCTATTTTCAACTCACTGAACTTGGCCCAGAGCATGAAGCACCAGACTCTCTGCCCGGTGTGGAACGTATTCCCCAACACCTGAAACCTGAGCAGTTGAACCTACTTCCAATTGGAAACTGGTATAGTGAATTTAGTCGCTACTGGGAGCCAGGAGAAGAAGGAGCGGGGATAAAACTCAATCAATTTATGGATGACGTTGTGTTGCGTTACGCCACTGACCGGGATGTTCCCGGGGTGTCAGGGGTTTCGCGGTTATCACCATATCTACATTTTGGCGAAATATCGCCAAGACAGATATGGCATAGGGTGCAGCAGTATGCGTCCTTTTCTCAGAGGGAAGAAGAGGTAAAACCCTATTTGAAGCAGTTGGTCTGGCGAGATTTTGCACATCACCTGCTTTACCACCTTCCACACACGCCACAACGACCTTTTCGTGAGCTGTTCGCTGACTTCCAGTGGCAACATGACGACGCTCTGTTTCGGGCGTGGTGTCAGGGAAAAACTGGCATACCGCTGATCGATGCTGGAATGCGGGAGTTGTGGCAAACCGGTTGGATGCACAATCGAGTTAGAATGCTCACAGCTTCTTTTCTGACTAAAAACGGATTGGTGCATTGGCTTGAGGGCGCGAAATGGTTCTGGGATACCCTGCTAGACGCGAGCCTTGCTAACAACACCATGGGCTGGCAGTGGACAGCGGGTTGTGGCGTGGATGCGGCACCTTATTTTCGAATATTCAGCCCGGTAAGGCAGGGCGATCGTTTTGATCAGCAAGGCCTCTACATTAAAAAATGGGTCCCTGAAATAGCCAACCTGCCCGAAAAATACATCCACCAACCTTGGGCTGCCCCGGCGCCTATCCTATCAGAGGCTAATTTCGTGCTAGGTAAGAGCTATCCTTTGCCCATTGTGGACTTATCCACGACGCGAAAATGTGCTTTGGAGCGATATCAAGCGCTGAAAAAAGGCGATTAAGTGTAGGGCCATTCACTGATATTTTGGTCAATCAATGGTATCGTCAAAAAGGGAAAATGCAAGCGAACAGTGGCTGTGATTGTATTGGGGGTTTGCGTATGATCCTATCAACTTTGGCACCTTATCAACCATCTATCTTGACGAAATGAAAAAATCACCCTTACTTTTAATGAGCCTTCGAGCGGCAGCTTCGATGCTACTGTTTAGCACTTTGGCAAGCACGACATTGGCATTCGAACTGCTAAACCGAGATATGGATGTCAATATTTTTAAAGAAGACGTGAGTCTTCCGTTGATGGTTACAGCATCAGAGTCAGCGGTAAGCGGGGACGTGTTTCACATACAAGGCGAAGTAAACGTGACCAAGATCATACCTGTGATGGGCCGACAGATTAAGGCGCTGATACTGGCACAAAACGACGGTTGCAAGTTTAGAGTCTCGAGTTCTGAGCCCGAAGTCGAAGTATCAGATGCTGCTATTCATATTCGTGTCACTAGTGGTGCCGAAATATGGCTCTGTACTGGTTTTTCAAAAACCAAAGTAGTTCAGGAAACCGGAACCATCGTCGCCGCGATTACCCCAGGCATTCGTAATGGCGCATTGGTTCTCAACCTTTCAAGCTTCGAAGTTCATGACCTCAGCAAGATTTCCGGTATGTTGGGAATAGAGAAGCAATTGAAAAATAGATTTAAAGGGCTTTTGAATAGCTTTAACGAAGATCAAAAACTCAGCCAACTTCCTGACGTATTGGTAGAAAACGGATTTGTTTACTCAAGTGCCACATTGGAAAACACCTATCGGGATCGACAAACCCTCTCTTTGGAAATCCAAGGCCCAAACGATGCGCTAACCCTATTAAAAGGCAGTAGCTGCACTGATCACCAAATAGAGAGGGGCTCAGTACCCTCCCTGATGAGTTTAGTCGAAACTCATCAAGCTACCTAAACAGCAGATCATGGCTCAGTGGCCATGATCTGCTGTTTTCGCAAAAGACACCGAATTCTCAGAACTACTCCCCGACTACTGATACGACAAACATCGAGCGTTACGGCGTATCGTATCTGGCCGAATGCAGAGCTTGTCACCGATTTTCAGTGGTTAAGAATTTCACCCATCCTTACCACACAATTATGTCCTTCTGACGTCAACATTCCCTGCACGATGGGCATTTTTTGGCATGCCGGCAATGTCCTATTTCCATTTTCGTGAATCATTACGACACTGACCCTAGTCTTCTAGTTACAATCGACGATGGACAGACTAAATCATCGTCCGAGAAATCGCTGAATGACAGAACATTTCAAGAGGTGTTCTGTCATTCAACTACAACCTTGACCGTTGCACTTAATTGTTGAATCTAAGGAGCTCTACCATGCTCGATATCGCTGAAATAACAAACTGGAACGAGTACGTAAGAATATTCGTTACGCTATTCGCGATGGTGTCACCACCCATTATCTTTCCACTCTTCCTAGGCGCAGTTGGTGACAGACCTAAGGCCCAGCAATTAGTGGTGGCAACGGTTGGATCGTTCAGTTATTTGATTGTGATGTTGTTATTCGTGTTTTTCGGTAAAGAGATTTTGTACCTTTTCGGTATCTCAATTTCTGCTTTCAGGGTGGCGGGTGGATTGTTGCTTTTATTAATGTCTCTCGAAATGATGCGTTCTGAGCCGTCAATCGGAGGAAAAGCAGAATCAGACTCAACAGCTGGCGCTTTCGCTCTTGGCGTTGTCCCATTGGCCATGCCAATATTGGCCGGACCCGGGACGCTAAGTACGTTGGTCGTATTCGCGAATATTCATGACTCTCTATCTCATAAGTTCGTTGTCGCCGTCGTCGTCGTTGTACTTTTCGTCTATTTGATGATCGCCCTTCGCTTGACAGTTTACTCAGGTAAACTGATGACCAAAACAGCCACCGTTGTTTTCTATCGCATCATGGGACTGCTTATTGGTGCCATTGCCGTTGAGTTTATTATTCATGGTATTGCGGAACATTTTCCAGCGCTAGAGATATCAGAGTTTTAGAAAAAGGAACTGGGGTCAGTGTCGTAATGATTCAAAGAGAAGCCGTTGACGCTGATATCTAGTCCCTTTTTTCGGACGCGCTACGTCTATTTTCAATCACCTCTGTGATTCGCTCAGCAGGTTTGGCTAATTGATTGAGCAAATACGCCTTAAAGTCTTCTCCATAATTTGAATCACCCAATGCTTTTTTCATGCAGAGCAACCAAGCATCTTTTTCCTCGGGGCCGATGTTTAGGTGGAGATGGACCATGGGAATCCTGATGGGGCCGTACTTTTCCTGGTAGCGTTTTGGGCCTCCTAGCCATCCGCTGAGGAAACGGGCTAGTTTTTCCTTGGATTCCTCAAGGTCGTCTGGGTGCATATCCCGTATGATTTTGGCTTCGGGAAGTGTGTCCATGTAGTCGTAGAATCGATCTACCAGAACCACCAGGCCGTCGTATTCCCCCGCAGCCTGATAAGAGGCGTCTAAGGTTCCATAGTGCTTTATGTTGTTTTGCATAGTGAGGATGATACTAACTCATGGATATCGGAAAAGATAACAGTTGATCGAAGAACATTGGTCAAAGGAGCATGAGGTATGAAACAAAAAACCCTGCCGGAAATGACAGGGTTTTTTGTTTTACCGTGACGTGATTATTGGTGAGATCAGATAACCATATCGTTGCCGCTTTTCTGCTTAGGAGAAGTCAAACGTATTCGTATAGCCGAACAGAGCAGCACTGCCACCGGTGTGTAAAAAGACGATGTTTTCATCTTTCTTGAAGAAACCTTTGCGGATGTAATCAATCAGCCCGGCCAGGCCTTTTCCAGAATAAACAGGATCCATCAAAATAGCTTCGAGTTGTGCCATCATGGTCACCGCTTCGATCATGCCGTCGGTGGGTACGCCGTAACCGCCGCCCACATAGTTGCAGTCTGCGATGACTTTTTCCCGTGAAACACAACCAGAAATCCCCATATGGTCAGCGGTTTTGCATGCCAGATTGAAAACATTTTCTTCCTGCTTCTCTTTGGGCGCGCGAACACCGATGCCCAATAATGGAATTAGGGAATTAGTGGCTTCAAGACCGACGACTAAGCCCGCTTGTGTGCCAGCGCTGCCGGTGGCGGTAACAAAGTGATCAATTTTTAAGCCCATGTCGTTAGCCTGGGTAAGGGTTTCGATGGCGCAGTTGACATACCCTAATGCACCGATGGCATTGGAGCCGCCACCAGGAATAATGTAAGGGTTCTTGCCTGCGATCCGTAGCTCTTCAGCTTTTCCTTCCATGGCTTGATCCATGTTGGTGTCTTTTGGAAGGTGAGCGACATTGGCGCCGAACAATCTATCAAGGAAAACGTTGCCTGATTCCAAGTACTCGTGTTCAGTGCTCTCAGTTCGATTCTCTAGAAGAATTTCGCATGCCATGCCCATTTTGGTTGCTGCGGCAACGGTTTGTCTGGCGTGGTTAGATTGAACGGCTCCTTGGGTAATGATAACGTCTGCTTTTTTGTCTAATGCATCAGCAATTAGGAATTCGAGCTTTCGGGTTTTGTTCCCACCAGAGCCGAGGCCGGTACAATCATCCCGTTTGATGTAAATATTGGGTCCACCCAAGGCTTTGCTTAGATTTGGTAGGAGCTCTAATGGTGTTGGAAGATGGGCGAGATGGACTCTCGGAAATCGTGATAAATGCATGTTGGTTGTGATTGATTAAGTGAATAGGAAAAGGATGTTTCTGACTCGGGTTGATGTTGCGAGGGAGTAATGAGCCTCAATACTTAAAACGAAGGCATCAACCCATGACTAGGTTTATGACATTAGAACTATGGATCAGGATCGGCGCACTTTTTTCAATTCTTCTTTCATGACAAGGGCTATCTGGTCACAGCTATCGTCGGTTAACGATAGTGGGATTCGCATGTCACAGGTTGTTTCTAGAATGCTTTCGGTCTTTGGCAAGGACTGTGAATTGAGGTATTGCCAGTGCTGATACAAGCTGGTGTAACCCATGGGTTCACTGCGCCCAAACCACTTGATTGCCACCATACGATTGGTACACTGATCGACCCATTTAATGATCTGTTGCTGGTCGAGTCCACTGATATTGAATTGAATTGAACTGGCGACAAATTTTTCTTTCGGCTCTCGAGGCAATACGTCAACACCGGTAATGTCATTCAGGCGCTGTTCCAAAGCAGCATAGGCTTCATTCCACCGTTCCCCTCTTTGGGTCATTTCAGCGAGTTGTGGTCGGAGAATGCAGGCAACCAGATTAGACATTCTCATGCTGAAGTTTGGAATAGTCTTCTTCCATTTTTCGAACACGGCTTCAGAAGGCGCACTTTGATGCTGACCGTACAGCATGTAACTGCCAGAGTAGAGGATAGCCTTCGCTGCCATGTCTTCATCATCAGTAACGAGAATGCCACCTTCGCCTGAGTTGATATGCTTGAAGGTTTGCGTGCTGAAACAGCCCAGGGCGCCGAATCTGCCGGTAAATTTATCCCCCCATTTTGCGCCCATGGTATGGGCGCAATCTTCGATGAGGGTCAAACCCAATTCATCGCAGACTTTGCTAATTTCTTGCATGTCTGCGATGTGTCCACGCATGTGAGTTAACAATAGGACTTTCGCACCGCTTTGTTTGGCTTTTTCTCGTATATCATTGATGTCGATACGATAATCATCTTCAATTTCGACCAGCACTGCTTTAGCGCCGGCATGATGAATTGCGCCAGGAACCGGTGCTAGGTTGAACGCGTTTACCAGTACTGAATCACCAGCCTCGACCCCCGCTACTTTTAATCCGATGAAGATCGCACAGCCCCCGGAGTTAATCCCGACAGCGTATTTAGCGTCCACGTACTGGGCGAATTCTTTTTCGAGCAATGCGGCGTGGGGTTCGGTTCCGCTGTATTCGCCATAGCGATGGAGTCGCCCCGTTTTCATCAGGCTTACTGCCTGATCAATTGCAGTTTGAGGTAGCGAGCCTGGGTCACTCAGATCGACATTGAGGATGGTTTCTTCAGCAGGATGATTCATCGGTCATTACTCTTATAGAGTTGTTTGGGTCAATGGGGTTTAGGTGTTTTATCGACAGATATAATCGGCAGGACTCGTTCGAATCCCAAAGCGAAGAATATTAACTGTTTTCAAGTTCGCCGTGTAAATCAAATGTTTCGTCTGGAAAATACTTTTTCATTCGAACATCGCCGGTCATTGCATGTCCTTCCATCCCTTCGTATCGGGAAATCCGTGACGATACCGGTGCCACTTCGTGAGCCGCTTCTCGGGACATTCTTTGATAGGTCAGTGTTTTGATAAATTTACCTGCGTTTAAACCACCGGAATATCGGCCTGCTCCTTTGGTGGGCAGAATGTGGTTTGGTCCGGAACATTTGTCTCCGAACGCCACGGTGGTTTCTTCACCCAAAAATAACGAACCATAGTTGCGCAATGAGTTTAGCCACCATGGCAAATCTTCGGCCTGAACCTGTAGATGTTCTGGTGCATATTGATCACAAATCATCACTGATTCTTCTCGTGTTTCAGTCAATACGATTTCACCGTAATCTCGCCAAGCTGCTTCAGCGGCAGTACGGGCAATTTCGGGTAAATCAGCGATCACTTCTGGCATGATACGTAAAACTTCGTTGGCGACCCTTTCGGACGTTGTTGCTAACCAAACAGGAGAATCAGGTCCGTGTTCTGCTTGCCCTGCTAGGTCGCAAGCGACGATGAAAGGATCCGCAGAGTCATCGGCGACCACCATGGATTCAGTGGGTCCCGCAATGACATCAATACCCACTTCTCCAAATAGCATGCGTTTGGCTTCCGCTACAAATCGATTCCCAGGTCCAACAATGATGTCTGCCTTATGTCCAGTGAAAAAACCATAAGCGAGTGAGGCAATCCCCTGAACGCCACCGGCATTAAGAATATAATCCGCACCAGACAAGTGCATGGCGAATAGGATGGCGGGATGGATGCCGTTTCTTTGTTTAGAAGCCGGTGATGCTGCGACTATATTATCGACTCCAGCCACTTTGGCGGTGGAGATGCTCATGATTGCGGATGCCGCATGAGCGTATCGTCCACCTGGAATGTAACAACCCGCGGTCTGGACTGGAACCAGCTTTTGTCCGACGATTAGACCGTTTACCAATTCTGTTTCAAACTCTAGCATGGAGTCTCTTTGGTGTTTGGCGAAATCACTGACCCGTTGGTGCGCGAACCGAATGTCGTCTTTGACCGTTTCAGGGAGGCGCTTTATGGCATTGTCGATGACAGATTGTGAAACAACAATTTCTCCGCTCCAACCATCGAAGCTTTCGCAGTATTGTTTTACGGATTCTTCGCCACCACTTTTAAGAGTTTCCAACATGGTGGTTACAGTGGCTGCGGTTTCTTCGCTGCCAGTCTGCGCGGTTTTTTCTGCTTTCTTGATATAAATGATGGTCATTTTTAGTAGATTATCGCTGGTTTAGTTCGTTGGCGCAGTTTATTAGCTGATCTTTATCCATTACGTGCATAATGAACGCATTGCTTAGCGAGAATTTCAGTTGAATCAATAAGTGGTATTGATAGGTCATCCTGACCAAGCACTAGTGGTACTTCGGTGCAGCCGGCAATTACAACCTCGACTCCTTGGTCTATTAAAGTGTCAGCAAGTGCCATCATCGCTTGTCTGACCTCAGTATTTACGCCGGATGCTTTGACACGATAGATGAGTCCCATGAAGTTGCTTTGCAGATCAGGTGCTAGGCTGAGTGTTTCTATTTTTCGTTTCGACAGGGCGTCATGATATAGGCGAGATTGTAAACATCCATCAGCTGCGAGCAATCCGGCTTTTCTAACGCCTGAATAATGGGTTTGAATATGGGAAGCTGCCTCGTCGACTATATCGATAAACTGAGTGTTAACAACGCTAACAATGGCGTCTTTAAACGCATGAGCTGTATTACACGGCATGACTAGTAGATCAGCACCGGCCTGTTTGAGCCTTAAGGCACTGTGCTTAAATGAGTCAAAAGGGGATGGCCCGGTTCCTGCGATGGCATTATTGCGATTAGGTGTTTTAGGATTATTGTCAATAATGACATGAAGGTGATCTTGATCCGTTTTCGCTGGGGTGTTTCGAATAATCCGGCTAAAAAAATCAGCGGTTGCCTGTGGCCCGAGGCCGCCAATGATACCGATGGTTTTTTCACTCTTTGAGTCGATTTCCATGAGATGCAAGGTGAGATGGGAAAATCCGCTGTGGGATGATAGATGGCGTCGGAGTCTATCAAGCCTTGAGTGTGCCAACCAATACCAAGTTCGAAATAGACTATTCGTTTTTGTTATATGTGTTGGACCTAGATGTTTACTAATTTGCTATGTTTTGAATCGACCATACTTCTATACAGTGATGCTCGTATCAACGGCTCTAGAGTGAAATGTCAAATATCAAATTCAGGCCTGCGATAGTGAGAATGATGTAAATGGCTTGATTAAATCGGTTGTCACCAAGACGTTTATAAACCCAGTGACCTAACCACACACCAGCCACTGTGCCGGGCAGAGCAACGCCTATCGTTTTTACAAGGTCAACAGTGATGAATCCTGCGGTTGCCTGTGTACCTAACGCAATGGCTGCGATAGCTAAGTTGTAGGTCTGAAACACGCTACGTTTGGCTTCTTTGTTCCATGACTGAAAATTGCTCCATACGGTTGGTAACAATCCTGACAAACCCGAGAGTCCACCAAGAATTCCTCCGCAAAACCCTACTCCTGCGTCTATTGCCGAATTACTTCGGATTGTGTGAGGCTGGCGCTTTGTCATCATCATGACTGCACAATAACCCACGATCAGGATGCCGAGATACAGTTTGAATGAATCTCCAGTGAGATAGGATAAAAGATAAACACCCAATGGGACGCCCATTGCGCCGCCAATCATCAAAGGTATAACTCGCTTAATATTAATTTGATGCCATATTGAGGGCAGCGTTTGCAAATGACTGACCAGCGAACAAGTTACCGCCAAGGGCACAGCAACTGCGGGAGGTACCACATATAACCAAAACGCTAGGGCGACCATGCTTGTTCCAAAGCCGCTTAGACCATTAACGAACCCTCCGGCGAAGGCCCCCAATAGGATAAAGGCAGCAAATTCCATTTTGGTTGTCCGTTATTTGTCGTTTTGTTGTTCGTACAACGCCAACGTACGATTGGTAAGGTCTCGGTAATCGATTTATAGGTTGATATCAAGGCGCCGCCTTGTCACTGTCGTGAGTAAAAAACACTTTCTCGACGGTTTCCAAAATCGTCCAGGTTACTCTCTCGCCCTTTTCACTGTAGAAACTATCGCCAGGGCCAAACTGGTGGCTTTCGCCATTCTCAAGGGTGATTCTCAATTTTCCGCTTATAAGCACTTGTAGTTCATTGCCTTTTTCTATGCATTCAAAAGCGCCCGGTGTACAACGCCAGATACCCAATCTATGCTCGGTGTCAGCGGAGCCGAAGTCCAGTCTCATGGAAGCTTGAGGATTGCCTTCAACTATTCGGTATCCGGCTGAAGTTTCAAATGGTGCAAGGGGTTTCAGCTGTGTCTGAGCCTGGGAGGCATGGTAGGTTTTCATGATTTATATCGAGTGTCGGCGAGCTAGTTAGGTGTTAATTCAACCAAGAGACAGAATTATTGCTGGGCTCTGGTATGCTCAATAGTATCTTAGATCTAATGGACGGGTTAAGCAAAGTGATATGGAGTCGTTCTGGTGTTCATCTCCGAAGCGTGAA
Organism: Gammaproteobacteria bacterium; assembly: GCA_012103395.1. Lineage (GTDB taxonomy): Bacteria > Pseudomonadota > Gammaproteobacteria > Arenicellales > Poriferihabitantaceae > WLWV01. The sequence goes on along the minus strand of WLWV01000030.1, from coordinate 7,523 downwards.
CAGTTTCATTCTGCCGGATAACCGATACAATACTGCCCATGAATCAGAATACCCAAATAGCACTCGTTACAGGGGCCAGTAGTGGAATTGGAAGCGCTACGGCAAAACTATTGGCTGAAAGCGGTTTTCGCGTTATCGGCGCCGGAAGAAACGTCGAGGCTTTGGAAACACTTTGCGCTGCTTTGGGGGATCAATTTTTTCCGTTAGCGTTGGATGTGAATGATTGGGATTCAGTTAGCACTTTATTTGATCGGCTGCCCATGGAGTACCATCAGATTGATGTGTTGGTTAACAACGCAGGGCATGATATTGGTGGACGTCGACGTTTTGATGAAGGTGATGTAGAACAATGGGTAAACATCATCGAAACCAATATTTCTGGTGTTGTACGGGTAACAAAACTCATCGTTGAAGGAATGGTGGCGCGAGGTGCAGGACATGTCGTTAATATGGGGTCTGTTGCCGGATTGCATGGGTATGCATCTGGAGCAATGTACAGTGCGAGTAAACATGCTATCCATGGTTTTAGTGAGAGCTTGCGATTGGACTATGTTGGATCCGGTATCCGAGTGACGGAAATTCTGCCCGGATTGGTAAAAACTCAGTTCGCAGCCAACCGATTTAGTTACGCAAGCGACAATGAAGAAAAAGCCGAGGAATTTTATCAGAGTGCTGGTAAATGGCTGATCCCCGAGGACATTGCTCGGAGTATCGTGTTTGCGCTTCAGCAGCCTGAGAATGTCACAATATCCCAACTGGTGGTTGTGCCGAGTTAGGTGGCGTGTTGAATTCGGCTTCCAAAAATCAAACGCTCGAACTCTATGGCCGATGCTATGGGTATTTGGGCTTGTTACCATTTTTAATCGGGTTGCTGGGCCCCTTGCTTTTGCCGTTATATGGTGGCGTGTTTCATCATGGATTCATTATCTATTCTTATCTGATTTTTGCTTTTTTGTCTGGTACTTTGTGGTTTGCCGCTATTTTTCATTCTGGGGAGGCATCCACCCAGAGCGAAAATAGACAGGCACTGGGGTTGGGCATGGCGGTACTTTTTTCTTTGCTCCCTTTCGCCTCGTTTTTTATTGGTTTGGTGAACGTACCTGCTTCAGTGGGTTTAATGGCATTGGGCTATCCGGGAATATGGATATGGGAAGGCATCAGTGGTATTCGTGCTAACTATCCACTATGGTATCGGTCACTTAGGTTACAGCTCACGTTTGTTGTGACGACCTGTCACCTACTATTCTTTTTCCTTCGAAGTTGATCCTTACGAAGGATTTTCTTGCGACTCGATAAAACACCATTTTCGTTCACTAAATATGACCCCTAGGTTTCAGTCCCTCACTGACAAAAAAGGAGATTGGCGGGTTTCTCGCCGATTACTTCCCTATCTTTGGCAATATCGTTATCGGGTGTTCGCAGGATTAGTGTTTCTGGTGTTCGCTAGGCTAGCGAATATTTCCGTACCCATTGTTTTAAAGAAGATCGTTGACTATTTGGAGCAGGCTCCAGCGGATGCCATTATTGCGGTGCCTTTGATGTTGCTGTGCGCATATGGCTTGTTGAGGTTTTTTGCCATTATATTCAATGAGCTGCGAAACATTGTGTTTTCCAAGGCGAGTGTCAATATCATCCACCATATTTCCATGGAGGTGTTTCGTCATTTGCATACACTTTCGCTGGCTTTTCATTTAGATAGGAAAACCGGAGGCTTATCCCGAGATGTAGAAAGAGGTAATTCCGCAATTACCAACTTTTTGCGAATGATTGTGTTTAATATTATTCCTGTTATCTTCGAGATCGTTGCTGTTTTGCTGATCCTGTGGAGTCAGTTTGACATCCTGTTTTCGTTAGTCACGGTGGTAATGATTTTGGTGTACTGTGTCTTTACGGTGGGGGTGACGAAGTGGCGGATTCGCTTCAGAATGCAAATGAACGAGTCGGAATCATCAGCCAATACCCGTTCTCTAGATTCGTTATTGAACTACGAGACGGTCAAAATATTTGGCAATGAAGATATGGAAATGCGCCGATATGATAAAGCCATGGCAGGTTGGGTAAAGGCTTCATTGAAGAACAATATTTCTCTGTCCTATCTGAATTCAGGGCAAGGGCTGATTGTAGCGATCGGCCTTACCTTGCTGATGAGTCTTGCCGCTAAGGGTGTATTGGACAAGAGCATGAGCATGGGCGATTTTGTGATGGTCAATGCTTTTTTGATTCAGCTGTATATCCCTTTGAATTTTCTTGGCTCGGTTTACCGGGATCTAAATCACTCACTTGTGGACATGGGGAGAATGTTCGACTTGCTCGACAAAAAGCCAGATGTCAGGGAGAAAGAAACAGCCAAAACACTGGAACTAAAAGAGGGGCGAGTTGAATTCAGCCACATTAATTTTGCTTATTTACCTGACCGACCGACGCTGAAAGACATTAGTTTCACGATTCACGGAGGCACGATGACAGCAGTAGTGGGGCCATCAGGCTCAGGTAAGTCCACATTGTCTCGACTACTTCTACGTTTCTATGACCCCGACAACGGGCGTGTTTCTATTGATGGTCAGAATATTGAGGACTTGTCTCTAGCGAGCCTTCGGCACGCGATGGTGGTCGTACCTCAAGACACCGTTCTATTTAACGAAACCATCGGGTATAACATTTCTTATGGTGACCCGTCAGCAAGTCAAGATGATGTTGTCGCGGCAGCGAAGATTGCGCAAATACATGATTTTATTGAGCGCCATCCACAAGGCTATGACATTCTGGTGGGTGAGCGTGGTTTGAAACTGTCTGGTGGTGAAAAACAGCGAGTGGCTATCGCGAGGGCGGCGCTTAAACAGGCTCGCATACTGATTTTTGATGAGGCAACATCTTCGTTGGACACTCGATCTGAAAAGGCGATCCAAAATGCATTGGAGAGAGTCTCACGTAATACGACCACGTTGGTGATTGCCCATCGCCTTTCAACGATAGTGAATGCCGATCAAATTATTGTCCTGGATAAAGGTGAAATCGTAGAAATGGGCAGACACGACGAATTGTTGGGAAATGGAAAATTATACGCTCAGATGTGGGAGTTACAAAAAGAAGCCGAAGTAGATGTGGAAACCAATGAGTGGCGCTAGTTTATGGGTTTATGGTGGTTTGAGTCATGAGTAGATATCGTCCCCCACAACCTAAGCCAACGCCATATATTACGTTGGAAGGTTTTGAGAAGCTAAAGCAAGAGGAGCTCGATATCTGGAAACACAGAGCGGAGGTCACTCGAGCGCTATCGGCGGCTGCTGCTGAAGGAGACCGGTCTGAAAATGCGGAGTATATTTACCGTAAGAAACAGCTCGCTGAAATCGATCGCCGGATTAGATATCTGCAAAAGCGACTTCCTGATTTAACAGTGGTGAGTGAAATTGGCAACAAACATCAGGTATTTTTTAGTGCTTGGGTGACGTTAGAAAAGTCGGATGGAAGCGCAGTTGAGTATCGTATTGTTGGTCCGGATGAAATTGAAAGCGACAGTTCGAAAGGTTACATTAGTGTTGACTCTCCCATGGCCCGAGCGTTGTTGAAAAAAGAAGTGGATGATGAAGTATCTCTCACTCTTGGCGGTGTTAAACAGTACTACAACATTAATGGGATTCGCTATGAATAAAGTTTCGACCTCAAATTGTTAGTCCGAGGATTTGACTCACGTCTGGGTCTTATGTGGCTAACACGGTATCGTAGAACAAAGAAACCTAAGAATTAAGAATATGATGGCGTATTGTCAAAGTCTAATGTTTGGTGTGGCTGTGTTCTTTTTGATCAGCTTGAAGGTCGGTTGGGCGGAGGTGATCGATGTTGACAATCTCTCGCTTCAGCAGTTGCTGGAGAAGGATGTGAAAATTATTGATTTACGGCGTGTAGATGAATGGATGGAAACAGGTGTGGTGGAACACAGTATCAAGCTTACATTTTTCGATAAGCACGGACAGCATAATGCAAAACGGTGGTTAGAGACTGTTTCTGAGCTAGTGGAATCGCAAGAATCCGTGATTCTTATTTGCCATTCTGGTGTACGTTCAAGGATAGTGGCAAATTGGCTAGATAATGTGTCTGACTACCCACAGATTTATAATGTAAAAGCTGGTATCGCGAAATGGATTGAAAAAGAGTTGCCTGTTACCAGCGCTGGGAACTGAGGTTTGTGGGGAACGATCAAGCCTCAGTGAGGCTACCGTTTTTTTGATCTGATAATCTGTCTTAACTGACAGGCTTCGTAAGAGATAGGTTTAAAGTGGGGACAGGGCTTCGCCGAAAGTGGGTTGGCTCAAAGGTTTGTCGTTAGTTTATGAAAACTCGCTACTGCCATAAGAATCGATTATTAAACAAACAAGCTTCCTGAGCTCGATACGCAGGAAGCTTTGAAGACAGGAAGTAGGGGCTGCGGTATTACTTAATCTTGCCTTCTTTGTAGATGACGTGCTTACGGACAACCGGGTCATACTTTTTCATTGCCATTTTTTCAGTCATGGTACGTTTGTTCTTGGTAGTTGTGTAGAAGTGACCGGTACCTGCACTGGAGATCAGTTTGACTTTGTCTCTCATCGTTTACTCCTAATAATTTATTACTTTCTCTGACACAAATATAGCAATGCGATCAGAAATTACACTTTCTCTCCGCGTGCACGGAGGTCGGTTAATACGGAATCGATGCCTTTTTTATCAATAACCCGCAAACCTGAAGTGGAAATACGCAGTTTTACCCAGCGGTTTTCAGTTTCGACCCAAAAACGTCTACTATGCAAATTCGGTAGGAATTTACGTCTGGTTTTGTTGTGCGCATGAGACACGTTATTGCCGGAAATTGTTTGCTTACCGGTGACTTGACATACTCTTGCCATGGAATTATTCCTGTTTTTCTCGAATTCGTCGAAATGGGGCGCGATTTATACCAGAAAATGCGTTCAATGGATAGGTCAAAATCAGAAATCACGGGTATTAACGCCACAAGGAGAGGCTTTAATCAAATTTAGTGAACTTCAAAGCAATTTTACGACCATATTCTCTGGCATTTTAATGAAAATACACAACACTGTATCCACTTTACATCACATGAATATATTGCAGAACACATGATTCGAAATTCGAAAAAGTCGTTTGGTTGGGTAACCATTGTTCTCCACTGGCTTATTGCCCTTACGGTAATTGGGCAATTTTCATTTGGCCTGTACATGCTTTCGTTGGATTACTATGACCCTCGCTATCATTCATTGCCTTTTTATCACAAGAGTATTGGGATAATTTTTGCGGCCATTTTGATCTTTAGAATTTTCTGGAGTCTGACGAATCAATTTCCTGATGCAGCTCAAGGAGTAAAGCGGTGGGAGCACTGGCTGTCTATTATCGTGCAATGGGCAATGAACTTGTTATTGCTAATTGTTGTCTCTATGGGGTATCTGATCTCCACGGCGACCGGAGATGGTATTGAGGTCTTCAGCTGGTTTGAGATACCGGCAACGATTACCTCCATTGATCATCAGGAAGACTGGGCCGGCGAAATGCACTACTGGTTTGCGTTGTCTGTGCTGTTACTGGCCGGATTTCACGGATTGGCTGGTTTGAAACATCATTTTGTGGATAAAGATCAGACACTAAATCGAATGATTGGCCGTGATTGAACAATTAGGTGCGGCGTGAAATATCAACCTATCGATGAAAATTGGTAGTCACCAAAGAGGATTAAGTTATGTTTGAAATAGCAGGAAAAAAAATTGGAAAGGTCGCCTTATTGGCTTCCTTCATCGCAGCTTCAACTATCAATTTTTCTACTCATGCGGAGCAGTATGTGATTGATGACAAGGGTAAGCATGCGTTCATTCAGTTTAAGGTTTCCCATCTTGGCTACAGTTACGTTATTGGTACTTTCCCTGATTTTGAGGGTTCTATCAATTATGACGCTGCGAACCTTTCGGAGGCCAGTGTCAAAATCGATATAGATACCACCACAGTAGACTCAAGCCACGCAGATAGAAACAAGCATATCCGAAGTGGTGATTTCCTGGATGTGGGTAATTTTCCGACCGCTACGTTCGTGAGCACAAGTTATGCAGAACAAAGCGATGGCACCGGCACACTCGTCGGGGATCTAACGTTGCACGGTGTGACGAAACCCGTGGAGATTAAGACCAATAAAATTGGTGAAGGTAAGGACCCCTAGGGTGGATATCGCATTGGTTTCGAAGGAAGAACAACCATCACTATGGCCGATTATGATATCAACTACAACCTTGGTCCGGCATCCAGAACAGTGGATCTGTATTTGACGGTTGAGGGGATTCGAGAATAACTCATCGTCAAATTGTTCAACGAGCACTGTGAAAACATTCGTAGTGCTCGATGAAACCCTTCTCGATGAACCCTTAATGTAAGCCCGCTGAGTTTAGTCTTGGCTTAGAAGTCATTTCGGACTATACAGGAAAGTCGATCACGGTGAGGATTTGACCCTGTGAATCGAATTGTTGCCACATTGTTTTTATTGACAGACCTGACACGGGGTGAATCATTTGGGGATATAGGTCTGCCAACGGTTTTAAGACATAGGCATATTTATCAATTTCATCTCGAGGTATATTGTATCCTTGGTCCAGAAGGTTTTGATCTCCATAAAGAATAATGTCTATATCGAGAACTCGACTAGCAAAAGATTTTGGCCCCCGAACCCGTCCAGCAGTGGACTCTATTTCCCGTAATTTATCTCGAATACTAATTACTGATTCCCCAGTTTGAAACCCGACGACCAAATTGAAAAATGGCGGGCCAGAAAAACCCACTGATGAAGTCTCATAGATTGGGGATATTTTGAGGGCTCCATACGCGTTTCGTATATCGGCTATTGCTTTGGCGATATTTTGTTCCCGATCGATATTGCTACCGAGGCTCAGGATGACAGTGGTCACTGGGGCTCTCCTCTTTCGATCAGTATGCCAACGTCTCCGGCCCCTCTTACGGCGCCGAATTTATTGATGCGCACCTTGCACCACTTGATACCAAATTCGCCTAGAAGAATTTGAGCAATCTCCTCGGCCAGCTTTTCGACTAACGCGAACGAAGAGTTTTGAATAAACGATTCAATCCGCTTGGAGACATCTTTGTAGCTAAGCGTATCTTCAAGGTTATCGCTTTTGGCAGCGGGCAAAATATCGAACCCCATGTCCAGATCCACAGTAATACTTTGAGTGATCCTTCGTTCCCATTCCCATACGCCAATAACGCAATCAACCTTTAAGCCGTGAAGATAAATGATGTCCATGAAATAAACCGATTAAAATAGCCAAAGCATATACAAGAATCTGCTGGGATGCATCACCTCTCAGGCCATCTGATAAAGATAATTCCATGAAATATATGGTAGTGTACCCTGAGGTCTGTAATTTATTTCTTTAGCGATGTTCGTTTGGCTTAGGCGAAGTGAGCGTAGCGAACGAAGCCAAAGCCGGTTTTTCTGGATTAGGTGTTGAATGTTGAGCCATCAAGTCGTTCCATGT
>WLWV01000220.1 GCA_012103395.1 Gammaproteobacteria bacterium | reverse complement strand
GATGGCTCAACATTCAACACCTAATCCAGAAAAACCGGCTTTGGCTTCGCTCTCTACGTTCACTCCGCCAAAGCCAATAGCGAAGCTGCAATAGAAAGCTAAATTACAGACCTCAGATTACACTACCATCAGCTGCGACAGATACAAATGATTTACCAAATGGCAGACACTGCGGTGAATCCTCGACATAAAATTCGGGATATTATTGGGCGGCCTTTGTCTTTTTATCTCAACATGCAAGGAGAGGCCAAGGAGCGTCGGCTACGCGAACTCATGGAAATGATCGAAATGGATCCTGATTTGTTTCTTGATCGACTTCCGGGTGAGCTTTCTGGCGGACAAAAACAACGAATTTGCATCGCCCGAGCCCTCGCCGCTGAGCCATCCTTCATTATTTGCGATGAAGTAACTTCTGCTCTTGATCAATTGGTGGCAGAGGGCATATTAAGATTATTAGATCGGCTACAACGAGAACTCAATCTCGCCTATATGTTCATAACCCATGACCTTGCTACCGTGGGCGCAATCGCTGACGAAGTCATCGTCATGTTACAAGGAAGAATTGTAGAGCAGGGCCCTAAGGAAGAAATCTTCAATCCACCCCATCATGAGTATACCGAGCTATTGCTCTCCTCTGTTCCCGAAATGGATCCAGATTGGATGGACGATGTTATCCGTACTCGCAAAAAGAGGGGGGGATTGGCTGCGGCAGGAAACTAGTTCGCTCTGCGTCGCGTTTCCAAAGACCACGTCGCTACTTTAGTGTCTAACTGCATCGCTATCGGTATCGCTTAGCGCCATAGAAAAAGAATGCAGGAGCGGTGATAGCCGCAATCCAGTATATTGGTTCAAGCAGATTCTCATTGTGCTCAAGATGACTTGCCGCAAATGCAACCAGTCCAAAACAAACCATTATTGATAACTGGGAGTAATAGCTTTTTATAATCAGATAGTCATGGCCGATGGTTGTTTTCGCCAAATCATAAAATCGTTTATTCATCGCTAGCCGAAAAAATGACGTAAAGAAGGTGATTAAAACGAGCACCAAGAATAATACTTCCAATGCCAGTTGATCACTCACGACAGCTCTTAAACCCCAAGCAATTCCATATACCGAAACCGCAAACAGATAGACTCTTTTTCGACCAAGTTTATCGATCGTGTTTTTCAGTAAGTAAAAAAGCAGACCAAAAATCACCGCCAATACCATTACGATTAAACCCAGTGTAGAGAAACTTTCGTGCACCAACAAAAAAAGAGAAATAATCCAAAAAAAGCTTTCCAAGAATAAATAAAACCCATCCACAATAAACACCGTCCTTGATGACTCCTGATCCTTAAACCCGATAACATCTCTGAGTTTAATGCTAGGGCGACTGGTCAGTGTCTCAGGATAAGGCAGTTGAGATCGCCATAAAAAGAACATGCCAACGATCCCGATCAACGCTGAGACATATAGGAGATAAATGAAGCTGGCGGTTTCGAGCAACAATCCACCAATCAGAATTCCGATCTGTAGCAACAAACCAACGAAAATTTGAAAGTTGCCATACTTCCTACCGGAATTGTCCACAGTAACCAGATCAAAAAATAGCGCTCTTTGGGTTGTCCAAAAGAAACTATTGTATACCCCATAGATCACACCAAGTAACACCAACACTTTGGCACTCATGTCCAGATACTGGACATTGAGTAGCAGCGCGATTTCCAACAGCACTGATACTCCCATCAGGGAGATCAAACTGATTTTCCATCTCAGTCGATCCCAAACCCACATTCCCATGCAAAAACCCAAACCACTTAGGGAAATGAAGAAAGCAACTGCACCCAGATCAAACCCCTGTTTCCACAAGTAAACAGGAATATAGAACGGAAAAATACCAATCAGTAGCGAATGCAGCCCTAGAAACTGATAGAAGATTCGTGAGTTCTGGGGCATCTAGAAAATATCTTTATCGGAAATATCTAGAGTGTCCAACTTCTCCAACACGTTACTGAAATCTTCGGCTTTGCCATATCGTGGATAGTGATGCATTTTCATATAAGGTCGAGAATTCACCTCAATGAAGATACATTTTTGGTCTTTGTGGCTTACTGTAATGTCTTTTTCGAAAATGACATCTATGCCTAATACGTTAGCGTCAAACATAGTGACCACGTTTTTGAACAGCTCAGTATTCTCTGGAGGGATCGCCGCCTGATCGACAATTTCCACAACGCCACCTGGCGACAACGCCACTCGGTGAAATAGCTCGATATGTTCCTTATCATCCGGTATCGACGCTAATGTGAGCCCCTGTTTTTTGAGGTGCCGGACTACCGGATCATTTTTCCTAATAGGGAAAATAACTGGATAGAGCTTCATTTTCTGCCGAGTTTCGTTTTCATCATCGATCAGTTTTGAAATCTTGTCCTTCCCATTACCTATTACAAAAGGAGAATACCTTCTAATTACTGAGACATATTCTTCCTCGGTGGTAAGCACGCGGTAGTTTGCTCCTTTGAGGTACTGTTCGATTACCGTGGTGGGCCACCATATTTTTGCCCAAAAGATAGCTTTCCACAATTCCCCATAACTATTGATGGGAAAATAGCTTCCTCGGGAGTACCCACTCACATTCGGCTTAATCACTAAAGGAAAACCATGTTCCTTTGCAAACTGGTGCGCTTTCCAGGGCCAAAGAAAAATCAAGCCTCTCGCGTGGGGAACACCATTTTTCGCGAATATCGCTCGTCCTTGCTCTTTTGACCGGCAGCCCTTTCTCACTTCGAGTGAATTGTAATTGCTACAGCCATTCATATATCGCTCGCTGATCCAGCGATAGACAAACGCTTTCAACTTCCTCATATTTTGCTTCTCAAATAGTTCAGTATTTTGCTGCGCCGATCATAAAGCATAATCTTCGTAAACACGGGTTTGGCTTCCTGTGTTTTATCCCTTGCCCAAGTGATCTTCGCCAGACAAAACATATAGTGTCTGATCATTCTCCTGAGGTCTGACCAATCATATTTGTGGTCGAGCATATTGATAGGCATAGGAAGAAACAGATTGATTTCAATGACATGGAACCTTCCATCCAGAAGCTCGGCAAGAGAATTCGATCTAACACTCGTCCTAGATATGTTAAAACTGCCAATTTCGCCAACATATTTCCAAAGTTGTTGCTTATCCTGCTCGCTAAACTGGTCTGTGATTTCTATATACTGGGTATTACGATTGTGAACGCTGTTAATCGGGCTGGACTCAGAGGTATTAACCGCTTCGGTGATAGTGAACACTGAGTAGGTTTGCTGATTAGCGTAATCTCGCAACGCAAATATCTCGAACTCTCGTTGCTCGATGGCGCCTTCCTGAAGGAGATAGCGAACCCTTTCATCTGCTATCTTCTTTCGAGCATCATCAAGCTCCCTAGCATTATTCGCTTTGAGGATTCCCTTAGCATTTTGCCCCCATTCCGGCTTGACAAACACTGGGTACCGATTAGGCTCTCGAACGCCATCATCATAAAACTGCTCCAGTCGCCACCGCGCTGGGATACGTTGATCGATGGCGATCTTGGAGTAAATCCCGACTTTGCGATCAAAGTATGGCACGTTTAGCTGAAAATACTTACACGGCTTTGTACCAAGTCTGATGCACCAGAGAATATAGGTAATCACCATCAAAATAGTGATCTTCATAGCGTGGCCGCCCTAAAAACCAGTCGTAATTCCCCTGGAAAAAGCTTGGTTATTCTTCCAGTTTAGAATTGATAAACCACAAAACCACACCCAAAACCAAAATCGAAACCGCAGAATAAAAGAGTCTTCCGTTGTCACTGACCCCCTGATGCAGCACCTTGATTCCAAGGGGGGTTGCCAAGTGAAAGAAAACCGCACCAGACATAACCACAGAAGCCATAATCCCACCAAGCTTATGATACGACGCGCGGGTACCTGTGTTTTTCCCCAACCCTATAAATGAAAGAAGCCACAAAACCAACGGTAACAGAAGTATCAGTGATGTGAGCAATTCGACACCGCCTACGATAAATGGTCCTACATTAGCGAATAAGTTGCCAATTCCACTTCCAACATACCCCACCATCCACTGACCGATGGTCCCGAAAATATGTTGCGTATCCGGGTGCATGGTGAACTTATACGGTAGAGAAAAAAGGAACACGTAACACACCCAAGACACAATGGCCCAGCTTACTGTCGCAATTACTTTATTGTTCATAATTTGTCTTCTAATCTTGATTTCAGTGGCCATAGGCCTCTTTTCTAGTACTAACCACCCTTAGTTTCCCCAAGAATGCATGGAAACAGGTTCTCTAATCTAAAAGCGTACAATCAAAGACACACAAAGCCGCTGATAGTTTCATATCAGAAAAAACCTAGAAAAAGCGGTAATGCACCTGCTCAAAAAGTAGTGGATTCTACCTCAAGAAATGGAAACCGATAGTGTTTTACGGGTCAACATGGCGTGAAAAAGTAAAAATGTCACTCTTTCATAATCCATCAATACAAAATTAGACCTCGTCACTGACCAAGCTGGTTGTTCACACTCTCGATTTTGTCGTTTATCGACTGTTCACGGTCAGTTCGAGTACCTAATCGTATGGTGGTGCCTATTCTCGGTGCTCCCATTTCATGCAGTGTTTCATGGCAGCGTTTAATCGCTTCCATCACTTCATCCCATTCTCCCTCAATATTGGTGCCATAGGCATGCATATTGATATCCAGATCCATCGACTGAAATATTTTTTGACATTCCACGACATACTGTGACACAGAGACACCAACCCCAATAGGGGAAACACACACATCAGCCATTGCTTTCATTTGTTCACCTTTTTTCTTTTTAAACGATAATTTTAATGATGTCTCGGGATTAGGCCCGCTCGTCCCTAATCCAAGATCCGTCAAACCTAACAACCGATATAACCGATCCTCTTTAACCTATTGCATAACACAGCCAAGCAACCACCTTTATAATCTCCTCTTCAATCACCGGACCCGTTTTAGATCATGCTAACCGTCTTCGAAGTGATGTTCCTATTTATGGCTGTCATTGTTGTCTTGCTTTTGATTAGAAACCAGCAAATGAAAGAGGTCGCGAATGGCATCGCGAAGCGTTTTTGCCAGCAAAACAACCTACAGTTCCTCGACGGAACTGTCGCTCTAGGCACTATTCGCCCTGACAAGCACTTTCCGATGTTACTTCGACAATACCGCTTCGAATACTCAATAGATAAAGTACACCGCCATATCGGTAGCGTCTCTCTTATTGGCCGACATACTCAAAGCATTTATGTCGACCCTGACCACCTTGATAATACCATTCACAGCGTACCGGGATAGCTACCGCCGTCGATGACAATATTCTGGCCCGTTAAATATCCCGTGTGGACGCTGCATAGAAAGGCACAAAGCTCACCAAAATCTTTGGGATCACCAAGGTGGCCCGTTGGATTGAGCTTTCGACCCCTAATCATCTGTTCTTCCAGGCTAATTCCTGCTTCTTTGGCGCGGGATTCCATGGTTGTCTTCAATCTATCCGTTTCAAACTGACCAGGAAGAATACCGTTAATAGTGACACCTCGGGAAGCAACCTGGCGTGCCAAACCGGATTGTGCAACCCTACGTCTGTAACTTTGATTTAGGTTGAGTCATTATCGTCGTTCCACACGATATATCGCTTGTCGGCATTGCTCCATTCATCGTCAATCTCGACGAGGATGGCACTGACAAG
>WLWV01000219.1 GCA_012103395.1 Gammaproteobacteria bacterium | reverse complement strand
GAGTTACCTCGTTGTGTTTTGATATTGTTTGGTAACTACATCAAAACGGGTAACTCTCATTAAATCAACCCTCGCTTCGCTCGGATTGATTTAATACGGTGTCAGATTTGGTCTAAACTTCTACACCAAAGAAGGGCAGTGTTCTGATTAAACGGGCATTCCAAGTCACAGATTGTTGTCCATGGACTCCCTAGTGTTTTGTAACCCTATAATAGAGTAGTTAAGGAATCTGAAAAAGTTATGGACGGCTGCCCTGAGCGAGAAATGAACTTCTACAGCTATTACGCGCGACTAGCGCCTCAAATTCGGTCGTTTTTCATCTCTATTCGACTTGGCCAGATTTTTGCAGAGGCTCCTTAATTATCCAGAGCAGTGGTTTTTATCCGAGCACAATCCTCCTGGGTGCTGAAAGCATAATACTACAAGTATTCTGGCCCATTTCGCTTTGGTAAATCATCTTCGATAGTTAACCAAGAAAGTTTCTCCTCATAGGCAACATGGAGTTGTGGTCTAAATCTCTCTGGCTCTTCCATTGCCGCAACGTACAAATGCATTACTCCTGACATACGCTCTGATCGAAAGGAGAGGGGCGTCCCACACTGTCCACAGAAGGTTCTTTCTACGCCGGGAGATGAACGGTAGGTCTTAGGTATTTCTCCAGTCCATCTCCAGTTTTTATCCAATACGCCGATGTACGTAGTCATCGGAGAAGAACACTGTCGGCGGCAGCTTTCGCAATGGCAATTCACGCAGGTTTCTGGGATATCGATTTCGAAGCTTACCGCTTTACAAAGGCATCTTCCTCGGTGTGTTTCCGTCATGAGTTCTTCCTCATAAAATGATCGTTATGAGTATGCCAGAGACGGCAGCCTAACTCCAAGCTATGTGGATTCAGGTTGAACCTTGACCGCTAATTCAAGGCGCCCAAGAACTGGAACAGTCAGAATAACGTTGTTCCCTCCGTAAGATTAGGTGGATCGGATGATAAGTGCCATAAAAACGGTTTCATGTTCATGAGATTCGTTAAGCATGAAATCTTGGCTTTCATTTTTCTCCATTTACCCTTTAGCAGGCCGACAATATGATGCTCACGCCCGACTCGGAGAAGCTAGGAGCGATAGCTCACCCATTTGTACCATTGCTCTATCAATAAGAAATGAATGCCCGGCCTGCCAAGGCTTGAATAAACACAGCAGCAACACCTAAGCTATAGGCAATCGTAATCACTATCGCAATGTTCCAGCCACTCCGTGCGCTCGTTTCGGTAAAGAAAGTGCGTGCTAACAAAAACCCGATGAATGGCACAAAGTGCAGGGCATGGGAGGCAAAAAAATGGGCTACTCGCAGATCACCAGCAGCGCGTAACCAACCCATAAAATTCACAGTGTCAATTTCAGATACACCGCTTACACCTGCCGGTAATACTTCGTGCCCCACTTCTGATGACATATATCCTGCAGTGATCAGTGTCAGTAGAAATGTAGTGACCAGACCAAGTGCAAGGGTGTAGCGTGTTAGGTTGCGCAAGCCGGATTGTGTGTTACGCCAGACCCCAATGCCGATCACCAGCGATTGGGTAGTGAGGATCACTGCGATGATTCCCATTAAGGCGTATGTAGGGGTAAGTATTGGGTGAGTTCTGTTGAAGTGCGCTTTTTCGCCGAGAGAGGCAGCAAAGATAAGCCATAGCATTTCCAGTGCAATGCTTGCGATCACGAGGGCTGTAAATTGACTGAACTTTTTACTATTGCGCCAGTTTTCGGGTAAATAGTTGCAAAACCACGACAGTGTTAACGCATAGAGGAATAACGAGGCGGTGAATTTTATCGGCTTCATCCATGTATTGATTTCAAGTACCGTTCGCGTATCTATGCTGTACGCCAAAATCAAAAAAGGTGCTAATAATGATAAAGCAACTGCACATCCAAACAGTGCGACTTGTCCGCCGCACATTTGTTGCCAAATGCGATCGGCTGCCGTTGACCACCAACTTGATTGCGGGTGCTGTGGTTGCAATAAACGAACATCTTTACCAAGCTTCATATAAGTGGGGATCCGGTACATAGCCAAGTGAGAAAGCCACAGAATGGTATGTAGAAGTAAGCCAACAGGTCCCAACATGAATGTGGCTAGTAGACACGGTATGACAAGTAGTCGATTCATTTTATTCGCAACTGCATGGCTGGCGATCATCCAGCCAACAATGAGGTCAAAGGACAGATAATGCGCCCAACCCGCGAGCGCAGCCCCCGGATGGTCGAAGAGAGCCATCATATTGCTTAGTGAGTCGAACCCACCGCCAGCAGAGCTAAAATGCACCATCATGGTGATGGTGTAGATCACGGCCAACGCTAGGGGAATGATCAGCCCCAAGTAGCGTGTTTTTTGGCGAGCTGCTTTAGGCAGAAATATCCAGATAACTAACCAGAACCAGGCGGGTGGCGCGAGTGCATTTGCGAGGTTGAAAGCAGTTGCTGGGTCAGTGGGATACATTATTGATCGCTCCATTAAACTTTACAGTGTAAAGATAAGGGTATTTTAATATTTTGACAATGTCAAGATGTTCGGCCAAAATCTGCCCATGAAAAAGAAAATCACTCGTCGGAGTGTGGTCCCCCGCTCAAACGATAAGACCTATCATCATGGCGATTTGCGTAATGCGCTGGTGGCGGCGGCTGAGTTGGAGCTAAAAGAGAACGGCCTCGAGCGTTTCTCATTGCGTGGTGTGGCACGGGCAGCTAGTGTTAGCCATGCAGCACCATCACACCACTTTGGCGATGTACAGGGATTGTTAACTGCATTAACAGCAATTGGGTTTGAGCGACTTCTTAAGGTACAGCAAAAGCATCAAAAAAAGGCCAACGATGATCCATTGGAGAAGCTAGTGGCGTCCGGTCTTGGCTATATAGAGTTTGCGCAAAAAAATGCTGAGATGTTTCATCTAATGTTCGCTTCCACGATGCCTGATCGCGACAACGCTGATTTGTCTCAGTCAGCGGCAGCTGCATTCGAAAATCTAGTGGTTCTGGTGGATAAGGTTCGTGGGCGTGAGACTGATCAAGGTATGTCAGATGTGTATGCTTCATGGGCGCTTGTGCATGGGTTTTCAGCGCTTCTCAACGCGAACAAACTGCCATCGCTTGGAAATTCTAAGAAAGCACGAGATGCTGAAATGCGCGGTGTTTTAAAGCGCTTCCTTGCAGCTGCTCTGAATTGAGTTGTTAGTGCAGAGTAATGTCTTGCGAGACAATGCTCCCAAGAACCAGAGTGTTAAGGATAACGTTATTTCCTCCGTGAGATTAGGTGAGTGGGATGATAAGTGCGGTCAAAACGATCAAATGTGTGACGTTAAACTTAGAATCACAATTTCTACTTTTCTCCTCGACCCGATTGAACCTCCGGCTGATCAGATATTTGAACCAATGTGTTGCCCTTCATCTTCTGGTCATGATGGTTTGTAGCCATCGATTAATGATAGCGATCTTCGTTTAGGAGGTAGTACCAATACAAAAAGCCTTCCCGTGTTTAAGGTTGTGATTCACCCCACCACCCACGTCGATATTCATTATTCTGTTCACTGTCGTTACCCTTGCCACGTCAGAACGCCCGTCTGACGCAAGTGCAACATTCGTAAGGGATTGAGTCAACATGGATAAGCTACCGTCGTGCAAAGACCATTTGTGGCTTCTGCCTGGTGAGGATGTTCCGTTAACTCAAGTGTAAAGGAAAATGATGAGACGCCAACCAATTTAAGGGTATCTGATGATAGTCTTTTCGGTTCTCTAGACTCTGGTAATACCATGCAGACTGACGCGGCTTAGGTTGCTTGTATTTGGAATCATTACGACACTGACCCCAGTTCATGTCTTGCGGATTTCAGTGATCAATGCCGTTGTGACGTCGTTTGTTCGCGCAGTACCTCCCAGATCGGGAGTGTGGAATTGTTCATTAGCTGTCACTTTCTCGATGGCTTGCATTAGGTGTTCAGAGGCGCGGGTTTCGCCGAGATGGTCGAGCATCATGCATGCTGTCCAGAAGGTGCCAATGGGGTTGGCTATTCCTTTACCGGTGATGTCGAATGCCGATCCGTGAATGGGCTCGAACATGGATGGAAAGTGCCTTTCTGGATTTAAATTCGCGGTTGGTCCGATGCCAATGGATCCAGCGAGCGCTGATGCTAGGTCGGAAAGAATGTCCGCATGAAGGTTGGTAGCGACAATTGTGTCCAGTGATTTTGGGTCCAGCGTCATTCGAACGGTCATGGCGTCCACCAGCATTTTATCCCAAGAGACATCGCTAAATTCGGCAGCGACTTCGTTTGCTATTTCGTCCCATAAAACCATGCCGTGTCGTTGTGCGTTGGATTTCGTGACAACCGTTAGGTGTTTTCTCCTCCGCGATCGCGCGAGCTCGAAGGCGAATCTCATTATTCGTGTGACCCCACTACGAGTAAAGATTGAAGTTTCTGTGGCAACTTCTAGCGGTAGACCTTGGTGGGCCCGTCCGCCGTTGCCAGCGTATTCTCCTTCGGAGTTTTCACGAACGATGACCCAGTCAAGGTTTTCGGCGGTGGCGTTTCGAAGTGGGCTGGTGATTCCAGGCAAGATTCGTGAGGGGCGTACGTTGGCATATTGATCAAGTGGCTGGCAAATGGCAAGCCGTAATCCCCATAGCGTAATATGGTCTGGAACATCAGGCGCGCCAACAGCACCAAAAAAAATAGCATCGAACTGTTTGAGTTGCTCAGCACCGTCTGTGGGCATTAGCGTGCCAGTGGATTTGTAACGTTCCGAGCCCCAATCAAAATGCTCAACCTCGAATGAGAAAGTGCCGTCCTTGCTAGCAAGCGCCGTCAGGACTTCAAGTCCGGCGCTGATGACTTCCTGACCAATACCGTCTGCTGGGATGGCGGCAATTTTATGTGTACGCATCGAAAGTAAGACTCGGGATATTTAGACTAAATAGGTTTGGGGGGAGTGTACTAAAACTAATGGAAACTTATGCTTTACGGGAATAAACAATACAGCATTTTTACTTCTCATTATGCTCATTATGAAAAACTAATGGGTCTGTGCATAAGTCTGAACGAATCAAGCTGAGATTCAAAATAGGTAAAGTTATGGCGCAAAATCCGCGTAGTCGTTACTCTAGTGCGAAGTGGCGTAACGATGAGACCGACTATGACTGGTATGACTTGCTCAGAGGTTTCTTAACTAGGACCGTGAAAAACCGCTTCAATATCATTCCCATCGGGATCGAACACAAAGGCACCATAATAGCCGGGATGATAATGGGGACGAAGGCCCGGCGTGCCGTTGTCTCGGGCTCCGGCTTTTAGGGCCGTTTGATAAAATGCGTCGACGGCTTGTTCGCTGTGCGCAGTGAAAGCGACGTGCCGGGGTGTTGCCCGTTGTTTGGTTTCGATAACCCAGAAAGTAGTGGTGCCCTCCTTGCCGAAGCTGCAAATCCGTCGACCAGGAAACTCCTCATCGTCTTCTTCGGTTGTGGTGAATTCGGTGGTGAGTGAATAACCCAAGGGCTGGAAAGCCTGTTCGTAAAAGCTTTTGGTTATCTCGTAATGCGTAGCATAGGTACTAAGATGATCAATCATGTTTTTTGGTAGGGTGGAGGTTTAAGTTGGTTCGCACAGGTAGTGTACCCTGAGGTCTGTAATTTATTTCTTTAGCGATGTTCGTTTGGCTTAGGCGAAGTGAGCGTAGCGAACGAAGCCAAAGCCGGTTTTTCTGGATTAGGTGTTGAATGTTGAGCCATCA
>WLWV01000218.1 GCA_012103395.1 Gammaproteobacteria bacterium | reverse complement strand
AGTTACCTCGTTGTGTTTTGATATTGTTTGGTAACTACATCAAAACGGGTAACTCTCATTAAATCAACCCTCGCTTCGCTCGGATTGATTTAATACGGTGTCAGATTTGGTCTAAACTTCTACATATGATGAGTCTAAATATTCGTTAAATCGAGTGCGAAGTGATGTTTGCGCGACTAATTTAATTTCCAGAACTAAGTTACTTATCTTCCAACGATTAATTTTTGACCGGGATAGAGCCGTGTTCGTTTTGTCATATTGTTCCACGATAGAAGGTTAGACAGTCGAATGTTTGCTCTGTTTGCGATAGCCCAAAGGGAATCTCCTGATTGGACGACGTAAAGTGTGTCTCCTTCCTTTATTTTTATTGGTTTATATCGACTGCTAGTGTTGTAATTGTGTCTGCCCGTACTTATTGGAATTCGTAACTCTTGACCCGGTTTTATTAAATTGGAAGACAGATTGTTTGTGTCCATAATCGAATCCACTGTTACACTGTGCTTACGAGCTATTTTTCCAAGGTATTCACCCTTCTTAACTCGATGTCTAGCCCATCGTAGTCTCTCCCGAGCCGTTAGATTGGCGAGCTTGCTGGTAAGAATTTCCGACAGCTCGGTAGGAATTGTGATCATGTGGGGGCCTTTCGGATGGGTCACACCTCGTTTATAATTTCGATTAAAAAAAGCTAAACGTTCCATCGGGATGTCGATTAGTGACGCTACCACGGCTAAGTCAGTTTGGGATTCGGCGTCGATGGTATCCAGAACTTGCTTTACTGGAATATCTTTCAGTGTAATGCCATATTTTTCAGGGTTACTAACAATATTGCGAACAGCTATGAGCTTGGGAATATACTGTTTTGTTTCCTTACTGAGATCCAAAAAAGAATAGTAAGACGGCAGATTCTGTTGAATATTCTTTTTGATGGCTCTGCCAACCCTGCCTTCTCCGGCGTTATAGGCTGCGAATGCGAGTTCCCAATCACCATTAAACTTAGATGAGAGGTAGTCCAGATAATCAAGCGCTGCTGTGGTGGAAGAGACAAGATCTCTTCGATTATCGATCCACCAATTTTGCTCTAAGCCGAACCGCCTACCCGTGGAACTCATAAACTGCCAAATACCAGCTGCTTTCGCTCTCGATGTTGCATCGGGTCTAAACGTACTTTCTATTGCTGGTAGTAGTGCGACTTCTGTGGGCATTCCCCGCTTTTCTACTTCGCTCAATATATAGGGTAGAAACCAGTAAGCGCGTTCTGCTAGGCGGTCAAAATATTCGGGGCGCTTACCATACCAATTTTCAAATTTGGCTAGTGTGTCACTATCGAGATGGGTATTAGTCATACGAAAGCCTTGTCGCAAACGCTCCTAGGCATCAGTAGTCTCGGCGGGAGGAATGCTGGGGCTAGATATCGCTGCGTCCGGATCGTCATCAATTTTTACGAATGATGATTCCGTCGCTATGGCGTTTTCCGGTTCTTGAATGTCATCTCTCTCAGATTCCACTGAGGTCACAGGCTTGGGTTGTTCAGCGACGGGCGGGGTTTCAGGCTGTTGGGGTCTCCATGGAATTCGAAAAGAGCATCCACTGACAATCAGCATCATGATTAGTGAAAGAAAGAGCATGTTGAAAGTGGGTTTTTTCATAGCGCGGCATGGTACGTTTCGGTTCCCCGAGAGTCAACCCGAAGGCTGGTTTAGTTAAGGAAAATTGATTGATTGCGAAATCGAGTGATACAAGTAGGAAATTGGAGAAACGAGCGCTTGGAGTAAAATATATGGCTATGACAACACGGGAAATGAAAGCAATTTTTTCGAAGAACAATCGGTAGGATTAACAAGAAACAAGCTGGGTCATAAACAAGTTGGGCAATAAACAAGCCTCGGTAGTATTGTAATTTTATAGATTGAATTATAATCCAACCTGTTTTCTACTATTGAGGTATTTGATGAAATCTCCTGTTCGAGTTGCGGTCACAGGCGCCGCTGGTAACATTTCCTATTCACTGTTGTTTCGTATCGCCTCCGGGGATATGCTTGGAGAAGATCAGCCCGTTATTTTACAACTATTGGAGATAACTCCAGCCATGGGAGCGCTGCAAGGGGTGGTGATGGAGTTAAATGACTGTGCTTTCCCTTTGGT
Source organism: Gammaproteobacteria bacterium (assembly GCA_012103395.1). GTDB lineage: Bacteria > Pseudomonadota > Gammaproteobacteria > Arenicellales > Poriferihabitantaceae > WLWV01. The sequence goes on along the minus strand of WLWV01000218.1, from coordinate 3,638 downwards.
TCATGGAATCGTAGCAACCGACGATGCAAACGTTGCTTTTGCTGATGTGGATTATGCTCTGTTAGTGGGTTCTAAACCTAGAGGGCCGGGTATGGAGCGTGGTGATTTACTAAAAGATAACGGGAAAATTTTCTCGGTGCAGGGAAAGGCGCTGAATGATCATGCCTCCCGCGATGTCAGTGTGTTGGTAGTGGGGAATCCCGCAAATACAAATGCTTTGATCGCAAGGGCAAATGCCCCGGATCTGAATGATTCTCAGTTTACCGCGATGATGCGCCTAGATCATAATCGTGCTAAGTCGCAGTTATCTGAGAAACTTGGTATTCATCATGACGAAATAAGCCAGATGATTGTTTGGGGAAACCATTCAGCGACTCAGTACCCCGATATTTCCCATGCGAAGGTAGGCGATAAAGTTGCGAGTGATCTAGTTGAACAACAATGGTTGGAGGAAAGTTTTATTCCAACAGTACAGCAACGTGGTGCCGCGATCATAAAGGCCAGGGGCGCATCTAGTGCTGCATCGGCTGGCTCAGCTGCGATTGATCACGTTAGAGATTGGGCCTTGGGCACTCCTGAAGGAGATTGGGTGAGTATGGGTATTGTTTCTGACGGTAGTTATGGCATTGAAGAAGGCTTAATGTATTCTTTTCCAGTGACCTGCCGTGATGGAAAGTATGAAATAGTTCAGGGGCTAGCTATTAGTGAGTTCAGCAAACAAAGGATGCAGGTAACTGAGAACGAATTGAAAGAAGAAAGAGAGGCGGTAAAACATTTGATGTAAACCTCGTCCCTAGAGATATCAAAACGGGCTTATCGGCCCGTTTTTTGAATGAGATTGTGAATGTAAGCACTAATTTGGAAAATATCACGGACACCTGATAAATCCACTAAACTAGATGCCTAGATAGATATTGGAAGCCAATTTAACAATCAGTGTCATTATTCCTACTTTCAATCGATCTTCTGTGATCGGGCGGGCCATTGATTCTGTACTCAGTCAATCATATCTAGCCCATGAAGTTATTGTCATTGATGATGGTTCATCTGATGATACTCACGAAATACTCATCCGATATGGAGATTCTATTCGAATAGTATCCCAGAGCAACCAAGGGGTGAGTGCAGCTCGAAATGCGGGAATTGGAATATCCAATGGGAAATGGATTGCACTGTTGGACTCCGATGATGAATGGATGGAAAATAAACTGGAGAAGCAAGTGGAGATGCTGTCATCCAACCCCGAATTTAAGATTTGTCATACCGACGAAATATGGATTCGAAATGGTCGAAGGGTTAATGCAATGAAAAAGCATGCCAAGCCCGATGGATGGATATTTAACCGGTGTTTACCCCTTTGCTGTGTTTCTCCGTCCTCAGTGCTGATTAATAGAGAGGTACTTGATCATGTCGGCCTGTTTGACGAATCTCTGCCGGCCTGTGAAGACTATGATTTATGGCTAAGGATTTTCAGTCAATATTCTGCGCTGCTAGTACCCGAGAACCTGATTAAAAAATATGGAGGGCATGACGATCAGCTTTCAAGGCTGTATTGGGGTATGGATAGGTTTCGTGTTAGATCACTGATCAAAATTTTGGAATCAGGTGAGATCGATGAAGTACAGAAAGCCGAGACAAGAGATGTTTTGGTATCAAAACTCGCGGTGCTGGCTAATGGTTTTCGAAAACGGAATAAGCATACCGAATGCGATTTTTATCAATCTTTATTGAACAATTGGTCTTCGAATTAGTTCATCTTTATGGGGTTCAAGCGATACAGAAAATGAATTATGCTCAAGATTCTGGTCGCATTTAAATCGGAGGCAATACCGCTAATTGCCCACTTTGGATTGTCGCGAAACGACTGTGTGGATAGATATCCTTTATATGCTAGCGAGTATGTGAAGCTTATTATCTGTGGAATAGGGTCAAAAAATGCGCTAAGAGCCACCACAATTTTATCCGAGTACGGCAGGGATAGTGATCGCTGGTTGAATTTTGGTGTCGCTGGGTCTGGTGGATATGTCATTGGCGATTTTGTTGTTGGCGGCCGGGTTTTGGATTTCATTACTGGTGATCAATGGAGTCTCGCTTCTTGCGAGGATGCAGATTTACAAGTTGGCGAAATCTGCTGCGTAAACGAAGTACAAAAAACCTACCGTGGAGATACTGTATATGACATGGAATCGGCGGGTTTTTTACGTGGCTTGGATGTCATAGGCGCGACACAAAAAGGTATATGCTTGAAGTTGATATCTGACGGTCCCACAAACGCCGACATTTTGACATTAAAGTCGATTAAGCAGCTGATGCACAATAGAACTAGCGAGTTGACTCAGATTCTTTATAAGCTATTTCCGGCAAGCTAATAATTTATGATTCGTTGGTGATGCGCTTTCTAAGCGGATTAGGAAGTTTCATGTTTCGGTCATCCCACTGCTAGGTAATCTTTTCCGCAATGATATCCAATAGAGTCGAGGTATGCAGATATGTCCTCTCTTGCTCCGTGGTTGGTCACATATATCAAGACGAAGGGTTTGCTTGTGGATTCGATAAGCCAGTTTGGCGATTTTACTTCGATACCGTTAATCGTATTTCCAATTTTTTTTGGATCAATGTCAATCCAAGCAGTCAAGTTGATTCCCGTTTTAATGAGCCATTTTGCGCGCAATCGAGTTTTCCGGCCAGCTCCCCATATGTTGATGGGCCTATTATTCGGTAATCTACAATCTTGCGAAAGATACTTTGCTCGGAGCTGATCAAAGGCTTCGCGCCGATAGCGCGGATTAACACGAGATTCCCTGATGGGTGCTTCACGCCAATCGAGCAAAGTGAGGGGCAGTTTTTCCATTCGACATCCCTTTGAAAACAACCGTAGCCACAAGTCATAATCCTCTGGAAAGTCACCTTCTCGATACCCGCCAAGGTTGACTATGGTCGTTTTCCGAAACATGACGCTTGGATGAGCGAGAGGGGATTCAACGAATATTTGATTTTTTATTTCTAAATCAGAAAGTACGTTATTTTGCCATGCGATATAGGCGAGATAGCCTGCCTTCAATGGTTCGTTACAGAACAAAGAGACTTGGCTTGCCGACAACTGCAAGTCGGGGGTACTTTGAAAGTGGGCAAGTTGCTCTGACAAGCGATTGGTTCTCATTAAGTCATCAGAATCCATACGGGCAATGTAGTCATATTGACATGCTTTGATTCCGTGATTCAGAGCCTCAATCAGGCCATGCCCTGGGTTATCTATGCAGTTAATGCGTGAATCTGGGTAGTGCCGAATGATATTGATACTATTGTCACTGCTATGGTCGTTCACTGCAACGACCTCAAAATGGGGATATGACTGAGCGACAACCGAAGCAAGACAAGCTAAAATCGTGTCTTCCGCATTTTTAAAAGGCAGCAGAATGCTAATCAATGTTTAGGGACAAAAAATAGAGTACTTGGAGATGCTTGAGGCTAGCAATTTATGTTTGCGATGACGTCTAGTTTCTTTTTGCAGTATGCACATGATTGTGCAACCCTACGTCTGTAACTTTGATTTAGGTTGAGTCATTATCGTCGTTCCACACGATATATCGCTTGTCGGCATTGCTCCATTCATCGTCAATCTCGACGAGGATGGCACT
>WLWV01000217.1 GCA_012103395.1 Gammaproteobacteria bacterium | reverse complement strand
CTTGTCAGTGCCATCCTCGTCGAGATTGACGATGAATGGAGCAATGCCGACAAGCGATATATCGTGTGGAACGACGATAATGACTCAACCTAAATCAAAGTTACAGACGTAGGGTTGCACAATCGATTTGAGAGGCCCATTAGAGAATGCGAATCGCGAGTGTTGATACCGGCATCGGAACCTTGGGTGTGGTGGAGTCCGACGAAAATATCGTGCGTTTAGTTTGGTCAACTGAGCCTGTTTCTGCAACGACATCTTTGCTTAAGGAGGCTGTGGCTCAGATGTCGTCCTACTTTGCTGGTAAATTAACCTCGTTTGATTTGCCGCTTAACCCGGACGGCAGTGGCTTTCAAAAACGAGTCTATGAGGCAATGTTAGCGATTCCTTATGGTGAAACTCTCACCTACGGTGAGGTTGCAAAGAATCTAGATACCTCCGCTCAACCCGTTGGTAACGCCTGTGGTTCAAATCCAATTCCTATTATCATCCCGTGCCATAGGGTGCTCGGTAGTAACGGCTTGGGTGGCTACTCCGGAGAAGGCGGGGTCGAAATGAAAATCCATTTGTTACGATTGGAAAATGCTATTCCGTTTTTGATCTAAGTCAATTTGATCTACTTTGTGGTGACTGATTGCAATTTGGACAATCTAGGGATTAGTCTTCATCCTCGGGTACTGTTAGCTCCTGTGATAAGTTTACCTTACGACAATGGGATTCTGCCAATATCTAAAAACTAGTCCTAAGACTTCTGCGTTAGTATTGTCAATTTATACGGTTTTTTCGGGTGATGTGCTCTCGAAAAGGGTGTTGCCCAGTCGGCCCTTGATAAAAAACCTGCTGCTAGGCCGGGGCGATAGAAGGTTGGGAGAGTCAATATTTTCTCATCTGGCCAATGACCACGCCTTGAATACGAACGCGATCGGCTGGGTAATTCATGGGTTCCATCTTAGCGTTTTCCGGAATCAAGCGAATACGGCCATCAGAAATAGTATAGAAGCGTTTCAGTGTCACTTCATCCTGATCGATTAAGGCGACTACGATGTCGCCGTTACTGGCGGTTTCAGCATGATGGACCACAATATAATCATGATCATGGATTCCCGCTTCTATCATTGAATCTCCGGTGACTTGGAGCACAAACCGATTAGGACCAGCGAATAACTCCGTGAGATCAAGTTCCTGGCTGTTTTGTATGGCTTCGATGGGTTTCCCCGCGGCTATCTTTCCGAGAAAAGGAAGAATGTGGTCAGCTTTAGGTTTCCCGGTACAAGTGATTCCGCGTTTGCCTTTAGTCTTATGCAAAAACCCTTGATCGATGAGGGAGGTCAAGTATCGATGAACGGACCCTCGAGATCGATAGCCAACACCGCTGGCTATTTGCTCTACCGTGAGAGATTGCTGTTCCAGAGGTTCAAAGCTAGATATAAAGTCCAGTATTTTCTGCTCTATTGGTTTCATTATTAGTCATTTATTTTGTTCTCAAGTATGGGAACAAAAAACGAATGGTGTGTCAATAGATACAGACGCCTTATTTGTGCTTTATTTGGATTTTGTTTGGTTTTTTGTTTAGCCCCGTTTAGAGGATTTCTTGTGTGATGTTCTGCTTTGCTTTGAGTGATTTATATTGGTCAGGCAGATTGCAGCTGGCTGGCATACCAACTAGCGAATGCACTCACGCTGGGTTCCATGACGGTAGAAAACCGACCGGGAGTGGTGAAAGGAGAATCCATTCCCCGTTGCTGGTTTTCCAATGCAATACGATCTTCTTCCACGGCTGCGTCGAAACGTTCATAGTAAAAATTGGCTCTCATGTCGAAGTCGTCCAGTGCCAGGGATGACGAAGGGAAGCAGATGGTTTGGTAGGCTCGACAACGATTTGGAGCGATGGGATAGGCTTCATAGATCCACATTGCATCAGGACTGAGGGCGAAGGTCATATTTGGGTATACCCAACTGTATCTTGCACCACTTTTCTCCTTTTTTGCTAGACCCGGTATGAGAGGAAGGGCGTGATTCTGTTTTTCTGGTAATAGGCCACTAGAACCTTGGGTTTCGCCAAATTGAGAGGCATAGTTACCAACGGTAACATCTGCTGTATTTGGAATGTAGTAACTGTCATTGAGTGATTGGGGGTGAACTGATTGCAGATGATAGTATTCATTGAATACCTCAATAAACAATTTCCAATTACAGTTGACCTCGAAGCTAGTTCGCCGAGTTGACACTAGCGTGTCTATGGGCCAAGGTGCATGTATTCGATCGAAATCGCCAATATGCTTGGAAAAATCGGGTGGGTTGGGGCTGAAACAGACAAAAATAAAGCCAGCGTGTATCTTCAGTGAGAACTCAAACAACCCAGTTTCTTTTTTACAAAATCTCTTTGTGTTCTCCATCTGTGGTGCTGAGACAAGTTGTCCATCGGTACTATAGTACCAGCTATGAAAAGGGCATCGAACCCCGCTGGTGTTGCCGCTGCCTTCTAGTAATCGTGCTCCTCGGTGCCGACAGGCATTATTGAACGCATGTAGTGTTTTGTTGTTGTCTAACATTAAAATTAGAGGGACGCCCGCTATTTCCATGGTTTCGAACTGGCCCGATTCTTTAAAGCGATCTGCACGTCCCAATCCCAACCAGTGTCGATGAAAAATCAGTTCCGTTTCTTGTTTCGACACGAAATCACTGTGATAGCAAGCTGCTGGAAGTGAGCTGGCTTCATCCACGGGAAGCCGACAATTTGTGAGGTCGTTTTGCAGATTAGAAGGGAGCGTCATGATATTGGTCTCAATGTGGATATGCTGCAGTGTCTATTAGCTAAATACGTCAAATTAAAGCTCATCAATGAGCCCGTGAGTGCGGGAATAAGCACTGGGCTCTGGACTTGACCAGTTTGCCAGAGCAGAGGGGTCAGGTTGATAAACCTCCACCAACAAAGGGTAGCAAGTGGTTTCATCGTCTGAATGACTGCTACCGCAATTTCCGCCGGGGCAGGCTGACAGTGCGCCCAGTAAATCAATCTCGGCAAAAAACTCAATGTAATCACCGGGACGAACGGGGCTTGCCTTCATGAAATACTGGTGTGTATCTTTGGTGAAACCGGTACACATGAAAACGTTGAGTACATCGTGCACATGAAGTTCGGCCTCTTTAATCGGTAAGCCGGATTGTTTTGCCAATGCCCGTGAGAGGTTGGAATGACAGCAATAATGGTAGTCAACGCCATGTAACATGTGGTTAGTGTAGGGATCGCAACGGGTACCAATGACATCATGTACGCCACCACCATCGTCATCCCATCCATACCAGCCGAGGGTGTCATGGGTAATGGTTGCCATTGGTCTTAACCCCGGCAGACTGCTCCATAAACGATCACCAGTGGTGACGTGGCTAGCGTGAAGCTGCCGGGTTTTTCCGCTGAAAAATCGCTCTGTAAGATTATGCGCATTCCATAGGTTGAGATCTCCAACCTGTGAGCCTTCAATGCTGTTTATACGAAATATTTGTCCTGCTGATACTTCGAAGGTGGACGCATCCCTCGGGTCCACTTGGGTTTCAGACACTTTGACCATATCACTACGTAACCCTTCGTAGAAATCCTTGTCATAAGGTGGAAGTTGGTCAATGTTGTAACAAATGATGGGTTTTACGCTCTGTCGTGCTTTCGCATCAACGGGAGCAATGGCTGTTTCACGCATACACAATTTCTCTTAAGGAACCGAATTATCAATTCAGAATGTCGGACGTTGATGGCGATTTCTCTACCAAATCGTCGAACTGATGGGATCTTATTACAGACTAATTTACATCGCCATTCCAATTTACCTGGTAATTGCGATTTTAAGAGGTGTTAGAGCTGCAAATTCGTTGAGGTGTGGCTAATTGAGCATCTCTTTTCATATCGAAAATAGTTGATTTAGATATGAAAAGAGATGCTCAAAGGATGGGAGGGATGGGGAATTTATCTCTGAGGAAGGGCTAGTTTACTGTGGTCTGTGATCGTTCTTAACGATGTCGATATATCCAATGGATTGAAAACAAAGCAGTCAATGACATGAGGATAAGGATCGACGTTGCGAGCTGGAAGTTCTGATCACCGCCCAGGCTAATAATTCCGCTACCAGCGATGCCGCTGAGTGCCATTTGCCAAGAGCCCGCTATGCCGGTTCCTGTTCCTCCATGAACACCCGCAGCGGAGATGGCACCCATTGTGGCATTGGCAATAACCATGCCATTGCTAAATCCAAACAGACAGCAGGGAAGTGCCAAAGAAAGCGGATGGGTCATGCCTAGGAATTGAGTGGTGAATAATGAAATGACGGAGACTAATGTTAAGGCGCAACCGATCATGGCGGCGCGTTCAATGCCAAGGGAGATGAAATAAAGCCGATTCAGGGAGTTTCCAATCACGTAGCAAAGAGGGGTTAAAGAGAACCAAAGCCCAAACTCCATAGTAGAAAAACCGAGTCTGGCATATTGATAGGGGAGAAAAGCGTTCATTGAAAAAAACATGCCAACTTGCATAGCGCTGGTGACGGCAAAAAAAACGAAAACTGGGTTTTTAAGAACCGTGTTATAGGCAGCCCCGATTGCGCCCAAATTGATATGAGAAGCTTTGTCAGTGTGTGTTTCCTTGATCATGGTGATTGCTATGATGAACACACTCAAGCCCAAAATGGACATGATGACCATGGCACCTTGCCAGCCCATAAACTCGGCGATGATACCCCCTAGTGCTAGGGAAAGCCCTGGCACAATGGCCTGAAGCATTTGGATAGTGGACATGTTTTTTGCGGCATCGGTGCGCTCAAAGCAATCATTAACAATGGCTCTGCCCATGGATAAACAGGCTGCCGCTCCTAGTCCTTGGATGATCCTTAAAAAGGTGAGCCATTCAATGGTCGAAGCCAGTGAGGCCACTATCCCCCCGACGCAATAAAGGGCGGCTCCGAAGACTAAAATCGGCCGACGTCCGATCAAGTCTGACACGGTGCCATAGATGAGTTGACCAATGGCCAAGGTTGCGAGGTAGGATGTTAGCAATAATTGGACTGCCGAGCTTGACGCGGATAATTCATTCTGAATTAAGGGCAAAGCTGGCGTTAACAAGGTCATGCCAACCACTGAGCTGGAGATCGTCAAGGCGATCACCCACATTGGGGGAGGTGTTGTACGAAGGGTCATTAACTGGGAATCAACTAAGCACTGATTGAGGGGATGGTGTGTAGTAATGCCGGTGATCTTACCGTAAATATCGCTGAATCGTTTCAGGAAATTCACCTTGAGCTTTCGGTGAGGCGGCCTGGATAGAAAGAGGATTTCTAGAGCATTAAGGTCCGTGTGCGGGAGGCATTCATCGACGTTGGGGGCTTAAATTCTTCATCTTCCCATAGTCGTGCTATTACAAGACTTTACCCGGGTTCATTATATTATTCGGATCCAGCGCCGTTTTCAGTGTTTTCATGAGTTGATGATTAATGTCTGGTACATGCTTTTGTAAAGAACGCCGTTTTTCAATACCAATGCCGTGTTCGGCGGAGAATGAACCCCCCATCTCATTCAGCCCTTTATAAACCGTGTTAACGATATCCGCTTCAAGTTCTGCGATGGGATAGCCTGTGGAAATGGTGGCGTGGAAATTTCCATCACCCAGATGGGCAAAAAGAAAGGGTAGTGTACCCTGAGGTCTGTAATTTATTTCTTTAGCGATGTTCGTTTGGCTTAGGCGAAGTGAGCGTAGCGAACGAAGCCAAAGCCGGTTTTTCTGGATTAGGTGTTGAATGTTGAGCCAT
>WLWV01000029.1 GCA_012103395.1 Gammaproteobacteria bacterium | reverse complement strand
TCTTTATTTCCGGTCTTATCCTGAAAAACTCCCGGGCAGAGATGCTTTTTATCACCTGCATTATCTTCGAGGGCGAATCTTTCGGTTCCGACCTCACCACCATGTGGATGTGATCTACCGGGATCTCTAATTCAACAATCTCTATATCATAATCGTAACCGATCTTTTTAATGATCCCTTTGAGCTCTATTCGAAAAGGCTCTTCGAATACCTTATGCCTGTATTTCGGAATCCATACAAAGTAATACAAACCGGTAAACATGATGCGTATTCTTCTGTAAATCCATAAAATGGAAACCCTACAATGGCATAAATGCCATTGTACGCTATCCAGCTCGGGGCAAGCCCCCGAGATTTACGCTGCGCTTGTTAAAAGCCAGGTGGCTACGTGTCTTGATACCGGGGTTGGGCTTCATAAAAATATGGGTAAACAGTATCAGCTAGAAAACGACCATATTTTTCCATCGGCAGTTTTGAAGAAAAATGGCTATGGACGTGACAACCGTGTCAAGTACCAATACGCCCAAGAATTTACTAACCGTGCCATCCTCACCCAAGTGGCCAATCGTAAGAAGTCGGCTTCTTCTGCTGAAGACTATTTTTGTCCAAGATTTATGAGAAATCGCCGGCCGCCTTTGAAAAGCAGTGTATACCTACTCATCCATCACTTTGGAAGATAGAGAACGATGAGCGGTTTTTACAAGCTAGACGGAAATTGCTGGCGGGCAATTTGAATGACTTTTTAGGCCAGCTAGCAGCCGAAAATCAAGATCGCTACGGCAGCACCACGCTATTAGAAATGATCGCGGAAGGCGAGAGCGGAGACCTCAAGTTTGAACAATCCCTACGTTGGGGTTCTACCGAATCCGATCAATATGAGAAGACGCAATCCGTCATCATGAAAACCATTGCGGGTTTTGCCAACAGTGAAGGTGGAACGCTAATAATTGGCTTGTCTGATACTGGAGAGCCGATAGGACTTGAAGCTGACTACGCGACCTTAAATGGAGATAAAGACGAATATGGGCTGTATTTGCAGAAATTGGTGGATAATGAATTCGGTAAGGCCTTTCGGGCGAAACATTTGGTTATTTCATTTCCGCTGATTAATGAAACAACACTTTGTAGGGTGGATGTGACACCAACTGATGCCTCTTCGTGTTAAACCTACTTCACTAGCATGGTCAAAAACTGGCGAAGTTTATGTCGGGAGTATCGATTCAGCGCAGTCATTTACTATGGCGAAAAGCAGTGGCGATATCCGTCATAATTTTTGTAAAACCTAATGTCAGCCTCAGAAATAGTCAACAAAGTTTGGAACTACACCTACGTCTTACGTGATGATGGTGTGGGTTACGGCGATTACGTCGAGCAAATCACGTTCTTGATCTTCCTGAAGGTGGCGGACGGGCGCGAAGCTTTCGGTCAACAGGTTGCGGTGCCTGAACAATACAGTTGGTCGAAGCTCGTTAAGCTCGACGGCGATGCGTTAGAAATTTAATATCGTCATACCCTCGAAGCATTGGGTAAACAGGGCGGAATGTTAGGCACGATCTTTTGCAAGGCGCAGAACAAAATACAAGACCCGGCTGTGCGCCACAAATCTCTATCTACACGGTATCGGCAGCGCCGACGGTGATTGTCCTGTGGTCAGTCAAGATGCTTTGGCCAAGGAAGTGGGGAATAGCGATCGCGTCGATGTGGTTTGGACCAATCCGCTCTTTGGCAAGAAAAGCTCTGTAACTATTATCAGCGAAAAAAACGGCACATGAAGGAATGGCGCAATTGCTGGACTGGGACTGATGAATTGGGGCTGATGGACTGATCGAAAACTCTGGCACAGCTCAAAGTGATCTATCTGAAACATGGGGGGCATGGATCGCGAGTTTGTGCTGCTCAAATTCCCACACCATTGAGATTTTCAGCGGCTTGATTCAGGCGAGAGCACGCGAACAAACTGACCACTCCCCACCTATCTCATCCGAGGCTTATGGGCCTGGCCCCTTACGAGCGATGGCAAGCGATAGTATCTAATTTAGCTGTTCGGTAACATCGCCGCCCTCTAGTACTCTAGGAATCCCAACATCACCCCGGTGTGCAACTTCCCAAAGACGCCTCCGGGTATGTAACCGAATTCCATCGGCAAAGAGGCGGTCATCAGAATCGTGCATTTCAAATCGTTGGAGGAAACGACTTTACTGGATTACCTTTCCCTTGTTCTCAAAAGGCAATTGTGTCAGCTGCGATTCGGTATCAATACAATTTTGGCAGCAGGTGTATTACCCGCAGCTAAATCGGAAAACGCTGCTGCGCCTTCACTAAGCGGACGCTGCTCTATCCAGTCTAACGAACCCAACGCGCCAGAGTACAACGCATTTACCGTGGCTCTGACATCCACCATGGTATAGGTATAACAACCGACGAATGTGACTTCCTGCAAAGTGAATTTCCGCACATCGAGCCCGCCGTTGTTATCCATCAAGCCGATATGCACCACGACCCCACCGGGTTTGACTGCCTTAGACGCCGCTTCCCGCGTGGGAGCGCCGCCCACAGCATCAATGACGACGTCCCAGCTATCGGCTTCGGGTGCGGCATCATTGATCGGATCATAAACTTCACAGGAGCCGGTTCGTTCGACCGTCTGGCGCCGGAGATGATTGGTCTCACCAAGACGAACATTACGGCAACCGTGGCTGTAGAGAATCAGCGCTACCGAAATGCCGATTGCACCGCCGCCGAGGACCAGTACTCGAGAATCCGCCATTGGCTTTCGGGCCAGTCTTTCCCCTTCAAGTACGGCGTGCATCGCCGTAGCAACCGGCTCGGTCAGTGCGGCGTGAGCATAACTCATGTCATCGGGAATATTGACCAAGTTACGTTCGGGCATCTTAAGCAGCTCCGAAAACGCGCCTTGTCGGGGTTGCATGCTGATAATCTGTCGCGACCGACATAGATTAGCCCGACCGCTAAGGCAGTCGTCGCATTGACCACAGGTAACCAACGGATTAACCACTACCCGCTGTCCTATTCGGCTGCCGCTCACAACTTCACCACTGACTTCGTGGCCAAGGATGAGTGGCGCTGGGCGCCGTTCATCATGACCGTAATAGGCGTGCATATCGGAGCCGCAAATACCGCTGGCTTGGACGCGGATGAGCGCTTCTCCGGCTTCCGGCATCGGATCAGGTTCGTCCCGATACTCAAGTTCCATGGGTGAGGTGTAAACCAGTGCTTTCATATTTAATCCAAGTATTTTGCCAGTATCCGGAGCGACGACGCAGGAAAGATGCGTCTGAGCACCGAGCTGGGTTGAGGGCCATCACCGTAGCGATGGCTCGAAAGAAGGCTAAATTCAAGCGCATCGGGACAAGTCAGCGCTGGGAAAGGACTCGACCCGATGACTAAATGCACCCTGAGTTTTGCTTTTGAATGCGGCATTTAAATAAAACTAATCAATCTGTTGTACACAAGTCCGAGTCCAACTGAAAAGACAAACGGATTTACCTCTACTTTGCGGTAAATCCACCGTCGACGGCAATAATCTGTCCAGTAATGTAGTTGGCCGCCGCCGATGCCAGGAAAACAGTGACGCCGTCCAGATCAGATAACTCACCGTTTCGACCGATGGCAGTCATGCCTGCGTTATGCGCCAGTAACTCAGGATTCTCATAAACCTTGCGGGTTAGCTCAGTCGGAAAAAAACCCGGCGCGACGGCATTACTGACGACGCCTAAAGGCGACCAGGCTTCGGCCATGGCCCGGGTTAATTGGGCGATTCCGCCCTTGGATGCGCCGTAAGCAATACTATTGGCGAATGCGCGAAAAGACTGCAGAGAGGCGACGTTAATGATGTTGCCCTGCCCTTTGCTTTTCATTCCAGGAATACAATGCCGCGCCAGAAAGAACGGTGTCGACAAATTGATATCCAGTGTCTGCTGCCAACTGTCTTCGCTGATTTCATCATAGGGTTCGCGCAAGTTGATACCGGCTGCATTAATCAGGATATCAGGCGCACCGAACATCTCTGAAGCCTCGGTAACCACATCGCCAAGGGTAGAATGATCGAGCAGATCCGCCGCAATTGACGCACTGCGACCACCGCCCTCAGCTTTTATCTGCTCCATGGCCTCGGCCAGTGCAGCCTCGTTGCGGCCCACCATCACAACCTCGGCACCCGCTTGGGAAAGCGCGAGCGCCATACGCCGGCCGATTCCTGAGCTGCCGCCGGTACACAATGCAATTCTGCCGCTCAGGTCAAACAGTTGTCGGATGTTATCCCGCATCTTTCTTCTCGATTCGCCTAGCAAAATACCCGTGTCTAGCGCAGTTCACCCAAGTTGAAAGTTTCATCGGGAAAATACTTCGCAAGGCGAATATCGCCGGCACGGGCGTGGCCTTCCATGCCCTCACTTCTCGAAATACGGGCACAGGCTGCGCCCACTTCGCGCGTCGCTTCGCGGGTTTGGCGTTGGTAAGTGACTACTTTGATAAATTTGGCAACACTCAAGCCTCCGGTATAACGGCCAGCGCCTTTCGTCGGAAGAATATGATTGGTGCCCGAACACTTATCACCAAATGAAACTGTCGCTTCTTCTCCAACAAACAGCGAGCCGTAGTTCTTTAACCGGCCAAGCCACCAATCCAAGTCTTTGGCTTGAACTTCTAAATGTTCACCTGCATATTGATCACTGATGACAGCGACTTCCTCCCGGGTATCGCACAAAATAACCTCACCATAGTCGCGCCAAGCGGCGTTTGCTGCATCGCGTTGAACCTGAGGTAGCGAATCGATATGCCTTGGCATAATATCGATAACCTTTTGCGCCAATTCTCGGGACTCAGTAAACAACCAAGCGGGAGAATCCGGGCCATGCTCCGCTTGACCCGCTAGGTCGCTGGCGACAATTTCGGGGTCGGCGGTTTCATCGGCAATAATCGCGATTTCAGTTGGTCCGGCAAACACATCAATTCCGACACGGCCGAACAACAGGCGCTTGGCTTCGGCAACGAAACGGTTGCCGGGTCCCACCAGAATATCGGCCGGGGCTCCGGTAAACAACCCGAAAGCCATCGCTGCGACACCTTGCACACCACCCATGGCCAAAATGGTATCGGCACCAGCTAGATCCATCGCGTAAACGATGGATGGATGGATACCTTCTTTGCCATGGGGGACCGAACAGGCAACAACATTTTCGACACCCGCTACCTTAGCCGTAGCGACACTCATGATTGCGGACGCAATATGCGCATATCGTCCGCCAGGTACGTAACAACCCGCGGAGGTCATCGGAATCAACTTCTGTCCTGCAAACAGGCCGGGGCTCAATTCGGTTTCGAATTCGACCATGCTATCGCGCTGGTGTTGGGCGAATTTGCTGACACGGTCATAGGAAAACTTGATGTCATCTTTTTCCTGTTGGGAAACCTTTGCGATCGCGGCATCGATTTGCTCGCGGGTCATCACCGGGTTGCCGTCCTCCCAGCCGTCCAGCTGTTTAGCGTACTCAAGCGCTTTCTCTTCCCCACCCGCTTCGATCTCGCTCAACATTTTGACAACGACGTCTCGGGTATTGTCTTCACCGGTTGCAGATGTCTTTGCCGCTTTCTTTATGTATTCGACTGCCATTTGGTTTTTATTTTGGAATTGTAAGCGCTTTCATTTTAGAATAAATTCGCGCTTTCAGTCAAACGAAATCAAGTTATATCACCGAGCACAGAGTCGTTTACTGGGAGCCAAAGACGCGATCGAAGCGCGTAAAATACGGCCGGCTCCCGAGAAAATTATTGAGCGAAGCTATGCGGCACGGAATTACAATCAAATTATCACTTTCTTTCCAGAATCATATCTGCGGCCTTCTCCGCAATCATGATTGTCGGCGCGTTGGTATTTCCGGACACTATTTCCGGCATGATCGACGCATCGGCGACGCGTAGACCTTCGATTCCGTGCACGCGCAGCTGATGATCGACGACGGCCGCATCGTCATCTCCCATCTTACAAGTAGACGTCGGGTGATAAATTGTCTGGCTGTAGCGGCGTGCCGCATCGAGCAGTTGCTCGTCGCTCTGGAATTCCCGCCCGGGTACGTATTCGTCGATGACGCACTGACGCAAGGCTGGCGCTTCGGCAATGCGGCGCGCGACCTTGATGCCGCCAATCGCTACCGCACAGTCGCGCTCGTCGGATAAGTAGTTCGGATAAATTTTTGGGTAAGCCATCGGATCGTTGGATTCGACCACAACTTCACCGCGGCTAAAAGGACGTAGTTGGCATACCGATGACGTAAATGCCGAAAACGGATGTACCCCATCTCCGGGCTTGTCAGCCGAAAGCGGCTGCATGTGGAACTGAATATCGGGGCGCTGAACGTCTTCGCTAGAGCGCGTAAAGACCACCACCTGGCTCGCCGCCAGCGTCAGCGGACCGGTACGCGTGAGCATGTACTGCATGCCAACCTTCATACGTTTTAGTGGGTTATTCAACTCATCATTGAGGGTGTGCATATTGGTCTTAAAAACCAAGCGTATCTGCAAATGGTCTTGCAAGTTCTTGCCGACGCCGGGCAGCGCGTGTCGCGTATCGATACCGGCCTGCTGCAGCCACGCCGGGTCGCCGACACCAGAATTCTGCAGTATTTGCGGTGAGTTAATCGCACCAGCACTGAGAATGACCTCAGCACTCGCAGTGGCTGTGTGACGTTCGTCTCCACGTTGATAGTTAACTCCGGTGACGCGCTTACCGTCGAAGACGAGGCTCGTGACTTGGGCCCGGGTCACCACGTTGAGGTTAGCGCGGCCCTTGGCGGGGCGAAGGAAACTTTTCGCTGTACTCCATCGGAACCCGTTATACGCGGTTTGCTGGAAATAACCAACGCCCTCCTGCTGGCTACCGTTGTAGTCTTCGTTCAGCGGAATGCCGATTTCGGTGGCGGCCTGGATGAAATGTTCGGCGATCGGGCGCCGCAGTCGCAGGTCAGAAACCTTTTGCGGTCCGCCGGTGGCGTGAAACGCATCGGCACCCCTCGAATTGTCTTCTGATTTTTTGAAGTATGGCAGCAGCTCTTCGTAAGACCAGCCTGGGTTGCCGAGCTCGGCCCAGCGATCATAATCCTCAGGGTGGCCGCGCACATAGAGTAAGCCGTTCAGTGCGCTAGAACCGCCGAGCACTTTGCCACGGGGCCACTGCAGCTGGCGGTTATCAATGCCGGCATCAGGTTCAGTCAAATAGCACCAGTCGAAAGCCGGGTTGTGCATGGTCTTGAAATAGCCGACCGGAATGTGCAGCCACGGGCTTAAGTCCTTGCCACCGGCTTCAAGTAACAACACTTTGTGTGACGGATTCGCCGACAGCCGATTGGCGAGTACGCAGCCAGCCGATCCGGCGCCAACGACGATATAATCGAATTGATTCACAAGCACCTTATCGTTTGTATATTTCGATTCGACGATACAATAAGTAATGCTAAAATGGAACAAGTATTTTTGTTTAAGGCCCTTTTGCTTACGGCGAATCAGCCAACCCATTAGTTCGCCCCACTTCTAGCGCTAAGCGTATGAGGTTCAGTATTTGGAGATATCAAGACGACATCAAATGTGTGTTCAGCCCTGTTACTCAACCGCAAAAGGTTGTAGGATCGAGACTGGGAGTCTCATTTAATTTGAATTTTGTCGATTTCGGGCATTTTAAGTTTCATCGATTTCCGGCGTTGAACTGGGGTCGGACCACTGACCTAATAAGCTCCGGGGCGCTGCCTTCAACCTCGCGACGCATAAAAACGAAGGCTTTCTTAATCAACAAGAGGAGTAGATATGATCAAACTAAAATATGTAGCTGCCGGTGCAGCGGCCTTGGCACTCATGGCATCTACTGCCATGGCGGCTGACAAGGTCTTACGTATCCAGTCGGTGCTACCGACCTCAGCTGACGAAGTCGTTATGTTGAAGGAGTTCGGTAAAGATGTTGCAGCGCTAACTAATGGATCACTCACCGTCGAAGTACTGCCAGCAGGCGCGGTTGTCGGACCACGAGACATTATTGATGCCGTCGACGCAGGTCTTGTTGAAGGTGGTTTTGCTTGGACACACTATTGGGGTGGTAAGCACGTTGCGGCTAACCTTTTCGGCGCGCCTGTTGCAGGTGCCGGTGTAGGCCTCGATAACATCGCGTTCCTGAGCTGGTTCCAGTACGGTGGTGGTAAAGAGCTGTATGACCGCCTGTGGAGTGAAATGGGCGTAAACGTCAAAGGTTTCATGCTACAGCCAGTAGGCCCTGAGGCACTTGGTTGGTTCCCAAAACCTATCAAATCTATGGATGACTTCCGTAAATTACGCTTCCGTGCGCCTCCGGGCATGGTTGGTGCCGCATACGCTGAAATCGGTGTTCCAGCAGTTGCTATGGGCGGCGGCGATATCCTGCCAGCGCTTGAAAAAGGCACGATCGACGCGGCTGAATGGTGCTGTCCAAAGCCAGACTCCGTCTTTGGTTTCCAGAAAGTGCTAAAGCACTACTACCTCCAAGGTCTGCACCAAGTAGTTGTGAACGCGGACATGTATGTGAATGGCGATTTCTACAACTCGCTGACCGCACTTGAGCAAAAAGCACTGGAAGTTGCGGCAAACGCGTCTCTGTCTAAATCCATGTCTTATCGAATCTATGAGAACGGTAAGGCGCTGAAAGACCTGACAGATAACCATGGTGTTATCTTGGAAGATACTCCAGCGGATTACTTCACAGAGTACATGGCGGCCGCTAAAAAGTCCCTTGAAGCTGCAGCAGCAGAAAACGAATTCTTCGCAGAAGTATGGCAGTCACAGAAGGATTTCGCTGATACCGTTGTACCATTTTGGGCAGGTGCACAAGCCTCAAACGCAGGTTTGGGTCGCGCACACGCAGATACACTGAAGTAAATAAAGATTTCGTCGCGAGGCCGCCAGGCCTCGCGACGAAGTTTCTGTAAGGGCCTTGAGCCAGTTTAAACAATTAGAGCCCAACATGGGCATAAACAACATCATAAGGGAGAACGGGCGTGGCTGAAGAAGAGGTAAATCCAGAAAATCTCGAGATTGCGGACGAACTGATTGCGGAACGTCGTGCCGAAGCCCCTGGTGAAACGCCAGATGATATGACATCTTGGCAACGTCCAATAACCGCAGCGATTGACGTTATTAATTACCGGGCGGGCCAAATCATTGCCCTTCTTATGGTGCCGCTCATTATTGTAGTCGTGTTAGAAGTTATTTCACGAAACTCCTTTGCGATCTTGCAAGATGCCGGATTCGAGAATCTCGCCCGAATCCTTGGACTTGGCCCCACACTCTGGGTATATGACACCAGTCGCATGATAGCTGGAGTACTCTTCATGGCGGCCGCAGGCTATGGCCTGATGCGCGGGGTTCATATTCGCGCTGACTTCCTCTACCGAAATTGGTCGGCAAAAACACAAGCGACAGTGGATGCGACACTGTACCTCTTGTTTTTTATGCCTTCAATGATCTTCTTTACGGTTATCGCCTCAGAGTTCTGGTGGCTCTCCTTTTCAAGAGGTGAAACCATGCAGGTCGATAGTGCCTGGGGCCCACTTTTGTGGCCCGCACGCTTAGCGATGCCAATCGGAGCCTTCCTCTTGATGCTGCAAGGCCTTCCCGAAATTTTCCGCGCATTTCACAAAATGGGTAAAGAGCGAGAGCGTTTGTTCGTTCGGGCCTTACCTGTCTATATCATCGCACTGGCTTGGCTCGTTCTAGCGGTGTTCCAACCTAGCATGGTTCCCGGTGGTGAATCGTTTTCTGACCTCATGTCTGCCCGCCCGAACATGGACAAAGCAACCATCGGATTGATCATGCTGGGAGCCATGCTCTTCGTGATCTTTATCGGTTTTCCAATTGCATTTACGCTGATATTCCTTGCCTTTATTTTCGGTATTTGGGGCGCGAACTTCAAGCTGACCACCCTATTGATGACGCTGAACACAAACTCCACCATGTTGAACGATCAGCTCATGGCGGTGCCGCTCTTTGTCCTGATGGGGATCGTGATGGAAGCGGCGGGCCTAATGGAACGGCTGTTTGCGTCGATCCAGATGATCATGTCCCGCGTCCGCGGCGCGTTATTTATCGCCGTACTGATCGTATCCACGATTTTTGCAGCAGCCACTGGCATTGTGGGTGCCTCTGTGACCCTACTTGGGATCATGGCTGGCGCGACCATGACCAGATCAGGCTATAACGTCAAGCTTGCGGCTGGAACCATCACCGCAGGCGGCACATTGGGCATTCTAATCCCGCCCTCGATTATGCTAATCGTCATGGGACCAGTTTTGGAGGTTTCAACCCTTGACCTCTTCCGCGGAGCCTTTATTCCTGGCGCCCTGCTGGCGACCCTTTTCCTACTCTACACGCTTGGACGCTGCTGGCTGAATCCGGACTTAGGGCCAATTTTGTCGGAAGAGGACCAACCTCAAACGTCCTCATTTTATGGCGCTGAAGTCGCGTTAATCTGCCTAGGTGTTTTGACCATTTGCCGAGTCTTTGGCCTTGCCATGGGCGGTACTTTTGGCGGTGTGATCCCATTTGGTGGCTTGATCGTTTTGGCCGCGGCCTGCGCCGTCGCCTATGCCGCTTACCGCCGTTTGAATATACTCAAGATCGTGCTTCCGATAGCGGTGATCTTCCACATCTATATGATCTTTGCAAATATGGGCGAGGACGGCAGCCTGCCGATCTGGTCGATCACCTTTGCTGCATTTACCCTGCTTCTGGGGTATTTGGGCAAGCCGATTTATAGCACTGCGGCTGATGGTAGTTTCTATTTTTCACAGCTCTGGGACGAGTTTTTTGCCGGACTCATGCCTCCCACGATCCTGATTTCTTTCGCTTTAGGATCAATTCTCCTTGGCTTCGCAACACCTGCTGAAGCCGCAGCAATGGGCGCGTTTGGTGCCATCTTGTTATCGATCGGTTACGGCAAATTCGCCCTTCCTAGTTTCTTTGACAGCCTGGTCAAAGCCCTGGAGATCACGGTTTTGATCATGTTTCTAGTTGCTGCATCGAACTTCTTTGGCGCCGAATTCAGTGCTTTAGGTACGCCAAAGATGATGACAGAACTGCTACTTGGCCTCGACATGTCGCCTTACCTCATTCTGATTGTGGTTATGGCGCTGATCTTCCTCCTGGGATGGCCACTGGAGTGGGTGCCTATTGTTCTGATCGTTGTGCCAATTTTGCTGCCAACCGTCGAGGCGCTGGATGTCCACGGGCTGGACCGCTACGACCTGATGGTTTGGTTCGGCATACTTGTGGCGGTGAACCTACAGACAGCATGGCTATCCCCACCTGTGGCGTTGTCAGCTTACTTTCTTAAAGGGGTTGTGCCGGATTGGGATCTCAAAGACATTTATCTCGGTATGATGCAGTTCATGCTGATTCAACTCGTCGGCCTCATCTTGCTGTTTATCTTCCCGCAACTGGTACTTTGGCTACCCAAAATAATGTCCGGAGGGTAAACTGTGATGTGTCTCCAACAACTTAGGTGCGTAGCACACTACATCTATCCTGGTAAAAAATGGCAGGTATGAAGCGCGAGCGCGGTTCCACGATCGAGCGGGTGTTGGATATCCTAGACACCGTCGCCGCATCAACGAAACCGCTTAGCGCAACCGATATTAACGAGGTGCTGAATCTGCCAAAAGCAACCGCGCACCGCCTCTGCGCCAAGCTCGAAGCACGGGGATACCTGCTCAAAAGAATCGATGGCAAAAGTTATCAGCCCGGCAATCGGCTTTTTGATGTTGCTGTTGGGGTTCTGGCCAACTCTCGTTTCGGCGCGACACGCCAAGCTATATTGACTGAACTATCAGAAAAGATCGGTGAAACCTGCAACATCGCTTACCCCGATGGTCTGTTCATGGCCTATTCCGATCGAGTTGAAACCAATGCGCCATTACGGCTCCAATTTTCGATCGGAATGCGGGTTCCACTTTACTGCACCGCGAGTGGCAAGCTTTACCTAAGTACGCTGCCAAAACCTCGGCGCAAGGCGGTGATTAATAAGCTAAAACTTGAGGCCCACGCAAAAAACACCATTACCAATCCCGAGATGCTGCTCGCCGAAATCGATAATATCGAACGACAGCAGGTCTCGATAGATAACCAAGAGCTGTACGATGACATTATCGCCATCGCGGTACCGATTACGGACAAACAAGGGCGTTTCTACAGCTCGCTTGCAATTCAAGCCCCGGTATCACGTATCTCCATGAATCAAACTGATCGCTATTTACCAATTTTACGTGAGGCTGCCAACAGTTTAGCAATGCTGACCGAAGACGCGTAACAGGGAAATACCCGAACAAACGGTGGCAGAACACTAGTGCTTTAAGTGATGCTGCAAAACAACCCTAACCGCTATTGAAGCCAGGACCTACGAAATAGTACCTTATTTGCGATAATCTGCTTCTGAAATTGATACCATAGGTTAGATGCTATCGAGATGAATTGGGGTCGTGCAGAGATGGGTTACCTTCTGCGAAGGACTGACGATCAAGCGATGAGCGGAATGGTCAAGGATTAAAGGCAGATACGAGATTGAACCGCGCGAAGCAGAACTGATTGATGCGACTATCTACGCATAAACTATACACTCGGAAACAAT
The DNA here is from genome assembly GCA_012103395.1 of Gammaproteobacteria bacterium. Lineage (GTDB taxonomy): Bacteria > Pseudomonadota > Gammaproteobacteria > Arenicellales > Poriferihabitantaceae > WLWV01. The sequence continues at coordinate 7,671 of WLWV01000029.1, read as the reverse complement.
TGTTTCCAGTATGAAATAGAACGGGGTTGGCCAATCACGATAAAACACCACCTAATCGTGGCTCGTCCACAGTCACAGTAATCGTCGACCAGTAGTCATCGGCATAACTTCGTGGGGCTGAATTTGGTCCCATCTGTAGCACTATTATAAGTATCCCGAATTGGCTTCCGAAACGTTGAGCCTGTCAATAGTCTCTGGTTTTGAATTCATGCATAATGAATATATCATCAATATCCAACGGAACTACCTTCGCAAAATACTCATGAGCTATGTTCACCCACCGAATAAACAATACTATGATGAGCAAGTGTGGAATCTAGTACGTCAGATTCCTTATGGAAGTGTAGCCACTTACGGGCAAATCACTAAACTACTCCCACAGCCCGAAAATATTAGCCTTGAAAATTATCAGGTATCCGCTTCACGTTGGGTAGGGCTTGCCATGGCTGCCTGCCCCCAAGATCTACCATGGCATCGTGTTATTAATTCCCAAGGAAAGATCAGCCAGCGCCCAGGATCAGGGAAACAAAGAGCGCTCCTAGAAGAAGAAGGATTATTGTTTCAAAAAGACAAGCTTGATCTGGATGAGTATCAATGGGCCGGCCCAGGCCAGAGCGATAAACCGAGGCAGACTAGATTATTTTAGAAAAAATATCAGCAGCGCATTCATGTTTTTTTTCGGCTCGATTTTTCGGCTTCCACTCGCCTTTTCAATGCGCTTTCTATCTGGTCTTTAAAAGATTCACTTCCAAGTATCAGACGACGGCGTGGCGATTTTCTTAAGCTCACCAATCACCTGCCGGCCTAAGGCTTCCGTAAAAGTTCTCTTTAAGCCCACAACCTTTCTTCGTTAGACGGGGTCCAGTGAAAACAGGATGTAGAGTTACCAATTGGCTCGATTGCCAGAGGGCATTACCACTGCGGCACCGACTTACATCCGGCACTACCAGACAGCAGATTCAGCTGAAGTTGAAAGCTGCGGCCCCCAGTGAGGGAGTTGTGGAAACAATTATGGGTTGAACTCTCCCCAATAGTTGATCCGTGAATTCAAGCTAGCCCCGGTTGATGCATCCGGAGTGACGTACACGAATTCAGGCAATAGCTCATTTTGTTTAGAATTTTCTGACAGCGGAAGCAGTAAATCACCGATCATCCCGGTCAACAGGTGATTTTCGATCACATTCATGCCCCCAGTACTGGGAAAGTAAACCATGTTTTCGTCGTGGTTACCGGATACAGTTGCCACGGGGTCGAACCGGCGGATGAAGTTGACAACATTATTCAAACGCATCGTATTCGCGAATGCATCAGTATACTTGGAGATAAGTCGGGTGGCTGGGGATGAAAAAACCCGAGTAAGCACGCCGGTTCTCACACCCACCCCAGCTGCGGTATAGGCTCCTAAAGAGTGCCCCGTTAGAACAACATTATGGCCTTGCGTTACCCCGGTCGACTGATAGCCGCTGGCTAAAGACGCCGAGTTTGGTGGGTACCGCTTCGTGATCCGCTGATAGAAATCGTGGGCGTCTTTTTGCCAATCCACATCAGACTCAACCAGATTACCCATCATCAATTCCACGTCTTGAATGATATCCCCCTGATTGCTGGTTCCCTTATAAGAAATAATAATTTCTTCATCCAATTCTTTTGTCCCAGGCACTTTGATCGCCATGGCAATCAGGCCGCTCGACCCGGTAAAAGTATCGATTACATCAAGACCGCTTGAATCCGGTGCTTGCATCAGATCTTTAAAGATCCGCTTTTGAGAAAATGTGGACGGCGCAGCTCCCGGTTCGATACCGTAAACATAGTCAGAAGCAAAGGCATATCGCAGCAGCTTAGTGTAGTTGAAAACACCCTGCCCCGACTGTATCGCTGCGGCTTGTGATGGACTCAAGGCTGGGTACTCATACCCCGCTGAGGAATTGGAAGCGAAAAAAGTGACATTATGAGCATAACTTTCCCCATATTTAGACCTCATTGTGCTTCGAGCAATTTGCTCCAGGCGCGGTGTCACTTGTGAATCACTTACCGCTGAGCCGTTGATTTCCTCTACAACAAAGTAGTTTTCCGATGTCGCGTTCCAACCACTGTCTTTCCAATACCCGCCAAGCTTCACCCAGCTGTTATTGTCATTCACCCCCCACGCCTTTTTGATCACCTCCGACCTTGGTACAGAATCATCTCTTGTGCCATAACATTGAATATAAGTGGTAGCCATGAAGGTTCTCCCGGTAGTTGAGGTAACAAAACGATGTCTATCATAACCCCGTATCAGCACTAAATATACAGCCCAAAAAAACGTGTTTCATTGTCTTAATATCTTCCTTATGGCCAGTTAAAAACTCGAACTTAACTTAAAGTGGATTTTTTGGAAAATGCCGATTTAGAAATCTACTTAAAACCTAACATGGGAACACTAAAACTCTTCAACTGATATCGACGCGTAATTAAGGCACCGGGGGTGAGCAGCGCAGTTGGATCGAGTCTCAAGTTGAAAATGAAGGCAACGACGGCAGAAGCGAAATGGTCGCGAAGTCTTTCGGTTGTTATAAAGGGTCATGGGCAAAATTGACCCTTGAGACATCGATTCGTCTTATCGATGCCCCTGAGGAAAAGAAAGGATATAGAGCTTGGGATACAGGCAGATAGAATAAGTGACTCACATCGCCTTTTTCAGAATCGTTAAGGGCTGCGTCACCATCATCAGAGCCTTAACATGACGATGGATCAAGGGCGGTATTCCCATCATCGGATTAATTCGTGGGTAATATTTATGCCCCGATTAGCGCGCAAACCCTATCTATCTCGACAACTCGAACGGAATCGACAATAGACGCAAATAGGATACAAACGGCGATTTTTTAAGACAATAGGACTTATAACAAGCCAATTCTCGATGAATTTCAGCTCTCTTTTCAGCCCTCTCAGGAAAGCCGTTAGAGGTAATAACAGGACAATAGATGGACCTGTAAGCTCTGCTAGAGGCGCAAAAGTCAATAATCTTGTATAATACTACGCCCTTTCTTACTGGCCCCATGTCAATTTGATAGGCCAGCCACTGGCATGTCTGTTAGCGATGTGCTGTACATAATTGATAAGAGAATGAACTTAATGAGTGAACCCATTAAGGCTAGTTTCGATGATTTATATGCCATGTATTCACCCAAAGAATATGTGCGAACGTTAATGCAAGACTTAAACTATGATTTGCCTTTTCATACAATGGGTAAATTAAAAGCGTATTTACACGCCCTTTTGCCTCAAGATACCGTGCGTACCACATTCGTTGGCAGCAGTCATGGATTGGACGCTGTCGCGTTAAAGTACGACTTTAAACCAGAAGAGATTTTGGCGCGTTGGACAGACGACGACACCATCGAACAGCCCTTTCCATCCTCTGAATCGGGCATAGAAGCCACATTTATTGACGCACAACCTGAACCTCTGCGATTTGCCCATAACGTCAATCTGGCGGAAAAGTCATTGGTCGCGAACTTAACCCAGCCCTACTCCGATGAGCTACAGGATCACTTTACCCGTATGACCGATGTCGTCACGGCCATTGGTGTGACTTCATATTTGGGGCCAGAAGGACTGGAGCAAATTGTAGAAACCGCGTTTGTCAATGGTGACGCCCAATTGCTCTGCTTCGCTGTCGTCAAATATCTGCACACTAATGCCCTTTTGCTGACGTGCAAGAAACATGGACTGGGTATATATAAATTGGGCGAGATGCACCAACGGGCATATAGGGATGACAGCGAGCGAGTGCGCGTCACGGATGCGCTGCGTGCGCGGGGAATCTTGACACCAGAAGATGAACACAATTCGATAAGTTCCGTCTTTTTGGCTTACCGAAAAGAATTGCTCGGTGCAGCACAAACACTTGTTATCTCCGATGATAATAAAAATTTCGTAGGCTGTACGGAACAAGGTACATCTGATTTTTCCGAGCAATCCGTTAATGAGTGGCCTCACCCTTGGCACATTGCGCTCACTGCTGAGCAATGCGAAGACCGAGACTTGCATCAAAAGTTGACAAATTTACACATGCAAGGAGACATTCAGGTGGGCGACGTGCTGACGATGGTAAAGCGCCCGAACTCTGTACGGCCCTCTCTGGAACACGCTGGATACCTAGCGAAAATGTTCGCAGGGGAATACGTGGTTCAAGAGGAGCAGTTGGATAGTGGCGCTATTCGTCAAACCCTGACTCGAATCCAGTCAACAATCAATGCCAATGTTTTATCAGAAGTGCCCGCCAATAGCAGCGTCTTGGAAACAGAACTGCAAAAACATGGACACGTGTTGGTTCGTGTTGGTGAACCCGTGGAGGAAAACAAAGTTCTGAAATTGCTGATCGGAGATGGTAAGCCGATGAACTATCGTTATGGTAATACAAATCGTAAGAAAGTGAAGGGAACCTCGGCACTAGAGGTCACACCCTGGCCTGAACATCTAAACATTTTGCCCCATAGCGAGTTGACTTATCACACCGAATTTCCCAAACGTATGTCTTTTATCTGCCATGTTCCACCAGAACAAGGTGGTGAGACGTCGCTTTATGACTGTGCCGTTGCCTATGACCTTTTGCCCACGGCGCTACAGGAAAAACTGACACAACAAAATGTCTCCTTCCGCAAGCGCTACGTCTATAAACTTGATCAATCACGTTACCCTAGTTGGCAACAAGTTTTGGGCGAAGACGCAACTGCCAACGAGCTAATGGCGCATTTTCGTGACATGGGATACGACTGCGTGTTGTTTCAAGAGAACGACAATGGGGAGCTCATAGACGTGGTAGAGACTCAACTGACAAGGCCGCTGGTCTACGAATACCATGGCCGCCGATGTCTCCATTCCAGCGTTATTGGCATCGCCCCCTACTGGTATAAACGTATGTGGCCTGACAAACAACCTCCGTTAACTGCAACATGGGAGAACGAAGAACCGTTTTTAATGTCAGAGTTGAGCCAAATGGAAGACGCATTACTAGCGGCGCGCATTCGCTATAACCAATGGAGAGAACATGATGTCATCATTCTCGACAACCCCCGTATCGCCCATGGCCGCCTGCCCTTCAAAGGAGAGCGCGTAATCGGTGCATTGATGGCGCAACCCGCCCAGTTTGTAAAGCAAGACGGTCAATGGACTGTCGAAGCCATTCGCTAACAGAGACCTACTATGACTCAAAAACCAATTGTCCTGAAAGTTGACGGCGCGACCTACTTTGAGATGCCCCTACTCGCTAATTACCTGACTGAACACAATATTGATCTTATCGAGGCGTCTTTGTCTGAAGCCGGTAATGTCATCAGCCAACATGCACCCAAGGTCATTGTGACCGGGGCAACACCCGTGGGTAAAGAACTGATGGATGCGGGCATTCAACATGGGCTGCGTGGCGTTGTTAAAGCGGGAACAGGGCTCGACAATGTGGATTGCACTTATGCCGAGTCATTAGGGCTTACGATTGGAAACACACCTAATTATGTCGTCGAGACAGTAGCTGAATATGCCATTGGGTTAATCTTGGCATTGGCGCGCAAAGTACATCCTGTTCAACAGGCAATGCGCACATCAGGCTGGATCGACATCACTCCTGATTGGTTGGGCATGGAAGTTCATGGCAAAACCATCGGACTCATTGGCTTTGGGCGCATCGCCCGTAGCTTGGCGCGTATAGCCCATGCTGGCTTTGGCATGAACGTACTGACCTATGATCCTTTTGTCGATGCCGCAGAAGTGACTGCTCATCATGCACAAAAAGTGGATGGACTGGACGAAATGTTATCACAAAGTGATATTGTGTCGGTGCACACCAGCCTTAATCCGTCAACTCAGAATCTGATTAGCTCACAACAGTTCGCCGCCATGAAGCCAACCGCGTTACTGGTCAACGTCTCCCGGGGTGGCATCATTGACGAAGCGGCATTGCTGGCAGCATTGTCCAGCAGCGCCATTGCAGGGGCCGCGCTGGATGTCTTTGCACAAGAGCCGATCAACACCAGTACCGACCCCGTAGTCTCGCAACTAACAAAAATGGACAACATGCTGATTTCACCACACATCGCATGGTACACAGCGGAGGCGGGAGATAGGTTGCAAAAGACCGTGGCTCAGCGTTGTCATGAAATTATCATTGCAGACACAAAATAAAACCACGAAAACAGCAGAAACCATGACTTACCAAGACAGTGAATACGTACAACTGCCGGTGCCTGAAGGCATCTATGATCTCAACGTAGGACAACCTTCTCCACAGCTGTTGCCAATGGATTTGCTCTATTCAGCAGACAACACCCATATCAGCGACCCCACTTTTTTACAGTATGGCAATCAGCAGGGATACCTGACCTTTCGAAAAGCAGTAGGGTCCTTTTTATCGGCCGAAACCGGGGACGCCGTTTCTGCCGATGAGTTGCTCATCACAGCAGGAAACTCTGGCGCGATTCTGCTCATCGGCACAAGAATCGCTGCAGAGAGCAAAACCCGGCCCCTTGCCATTGTTGAGTCACCGACCTATCAGTGGGCGGTAAACGTTTTAGAAGGATGCGGATTCGACATCATGACCGTGCCCGTTGACGACGAGGGTATGGTGGTTGACGAGGTTGAGCGGCTGGTGGTCGAAGAAAACGCTCGTCCTGCGCTTGTGTTGACCATTCCGTCACATCAAAACCCGACCAGTGTCACGCTAAGCACACCGCGCCGCCAAAAATTGATTCAACTGGCAATCGATCACGACTTCAAGATTTTGGCTGATGAAGCCTATCAATTGCTCAGTTTTCCCGATGGACGAGTGGATTCATCACTTGCAACCTCAGACACCACCGAACAGGGAGTGGTGCTGACGATAGGTACTTTCAGCAAGATCTTCGCCCCAGCTCTGCGTCTCGGCTGGGTACAGGCCAACCCACATCTCATTGCATGGCTCGTCAAGCACCCATTATTGGTAAGCGGTGGCGGACTGAATCCGATTATGGCGGGATGGTTGGAGCCAGTGATCACTGATGGTTCGTTGGAAACCTGGCTCGCCGGCCTACGGAAAGAATTGTTCGACCGCTATGTCTGCCTGCGTAATGCATTACAAACAAAACTGCCCCAGATTGAAATGGTGACTACTCCCCAAGGGGGCTACTACATCTGGTGTCGCCTACCAGCGCACATGGACAGCGAAGCATTACGTGTGCTTGCGTTTGACAAATACAAAGTTAACTTTCGACCGGGTATACAGTGCAACACATCCCCTGATTATCTACGGCTCTGTTTTGCTTTTCACACGAGTGAAGAAATTGAACAAGCCATTGATCTGTTGGCCTCAGCCTACGATGAGTATGCCAACGGTTTAGCTTAAATTTATTCAAAAGAAATTACTCGTTAAGTTTTCGTTCTACCATTTCGATAACATGAAAACTTAACGAGTTAAAACTTGTTTTTCGACACTAAAAGCGCTGAAAATATTTCTACCACCGACTTTTTATTTTTCGAATACATCGAATGAAATTAGCAGTGTCAATACTAATTAGAAACAACGCACTTCAAATTTGATTGTGCAACCCTACGTCTGTAACTTTGATTTAGGTTGAGTCATTATCGTCGTTCCACACGATATATCGCTTGTCGGCATTGCTCCATTCATCGTCAATCTCGACGAGGATGGCACTGACA
>WLWV01000028.1 GCA_012103395.1 Gammaproteobacteria bacterium | reverse complement strand
TGTCAGTGCCATTCTCGTTGAGATTGACGATGAATGGAGCAATGCCGACAAGCGATATATCGTGTGGAACGACAATAATGACTCAAACTAAACCGAAGTTACAGACGTAGGGTTGCACAATCTTCTCCGTTTTTGCTCAAGATGGCAAAGCGGTTTATGATAAATCGTGTCATGTATGTCACAACATGGGAGTCGCTGGTGCGCCAAAAGTACATGATGCTGACGCATGGAAACCTCGTTTAGCACAAGGTATCGATACACTAATCGCAACAGTTAAAACTGGTAAAGGCGCCATGCCACCAGGTGGCATGTGCACTGATTGCACAGACGAAGATATTAAAAAAGCAATCGGGTTTATGTCTAAGTAACTAAGCATTCTGAAGGAACGTCTATACTTTCAGTTTCTCTCGATCTTGAAATATCGGCAGCGTATTTGCCAGACCTTAATCAATCAGGGCAATGGTCTGTTGACTGATTGATTGAGTTTTCAAACTTCGAAATTACTAGCGCTTCAGCCCATTTCTTGCCAATGGCTTCTTTGTTTTGATTTCCTCACGTTTTATAACGTACAACCCCGCAGCAACAATGACGATCACACCCAAAATAGTCCGGTGATCAGGAACTTCTGATAAAAACAGATAACCAAAAATCACTACCCAGATAATGGGTGTGTATTCCATGGTTGCGATCTTTGAGGCTTCGCCCATCTGATACGCCTGACTCGATAAAACGGACGCCCAAGCGGTAGCCAACCCGGTGACCATAATGAGAAGGCCATCTTGAAAACCTGGCATCGCCCAAGACCTGAATAGAAATTGAACGCTGAGGTTTTCTGATTCGACATTGACGAAACTAAACCCAACGGCCATAAAAAGTCCTGCTACTAAATATACGCTATTGGAATAGAACCCCATTACCGTGGCCTTTGTATTCAATCCCATGGTTCTAACCATTATTTGGGCACAAGAATAAGAGAAAGCAGAAAATACCGGCAAAAGGCTTTGAATACCAAAACCCTCCACACCTGGGTTCAAGATAATGATCACACCGACAAAACCGAGCACGATGCCGCTCATTCACACCTGGGTTCAAGATAATGATCACACCGACAAAACCGAGCACGATGCCGCTCATTCTGCGCAGGCCCAAGGATTCACCCAATATGGGCACACTTAGCAGGGAAATAAAAAAGGGGCCGGTAAAAAACAATGCAGTCGCCACAGCCAATGGCATAGCCACTATCGATAAATAAAAACACATATAGGCGACAAACAGAAATAGGCCCCGTACGATCATTTTCCCGGGGGGCTGGGCTTTCAGGGCCGGTAGATCACCCGAGAGTCCAATCCATACAAAAATTAGGGGTACTGCAACCAGCGCCCGAGCAATCAACAGCTGATGCACTGGATAACCATCACTGATGCCCTTCATGATGACATCCTGAACAGTGAACAGAAGCTTGGACAAGCAAAGGAACAAAACCGATTGGATGATAGGTGCCATATCGCTCAGCCAGAAATTTGGATTGGACTCAATCATGCACTCGCATCAACGAATGCCCATGGTGCGCTACAACAGCGTAGAGTCTAAACCCGTTTTTGGATCCAAAGAAGCCTCATTTTATATTCATTCACTTCCGTTCATGAAAGAACTTGGGAAGACGATTAAAGTAGTTAAAGTTGGGTCCATCGAGCAGAGCAACCGGGGTTCACATCTGGCACCACGAGCCAGCGATTATTTCGTCATTATCGAGCCCTTTAGCTCAATTGGGTATGTTCTCAAAACCTCACTAGCGTTAGAATCGGGCTACGGCGAGCGCGGCTGGTTTGGAGGAAAACAATAAACAAAGAATGGGTTCTTTACTCACTCAAGCGTCGTTATCAACGCGCCCCTAGAAAGCAAAAATACCCGCACACTTTCAGTATAGAAAACACCCCAAACTTATCATTCATGTCTTCGCCCGGTATTCTTATCCTATCTGCTCCATCTGGGGCAGGCAAAACCAGCTTGGCCAAAGCGCTGGTTGATTCCCGGGAAAACGCTCAGCTAACTGTCTCCCATACCACTCGGAAACAGCGCCCAGGGGAAGTTGACGGACAACATTATTTTTTTGTTGAAAAATCTGAATTTGAAACCATGATACAGAGTGATGATTTCATCGAGCATGCCGTGGTCTTCGATCATTATTATGGTACATCAGTGAAATCCATTGACACACTGCTTTCAAATGGGAAGCATGCTATTCTGGACATCGACTGGCAGGGGGCCAGAAATGTTCGAAATAAGTTCCCACAGGCAAAATCATGCTTCATCATGCCTCCGTCGCTACAATCGCTGGAAATGCGTTTGCGGCAACGTCAGCAGGATAGTGAAGCTGTCATTCTTCGACGTATGCGAGACGCAAAAAATGAAATGGGTCATAGAAGTGAATATGATCAAGTTATCGTTAACGATAATTTCGAAGAAGCGCTTAAAGAACTTCAAACTATCTTAAAAAACCTGGACCATGATGACTAATTGTCATTTCCGGCACCCTAGTAGCTCAGTTAATTTTTACATTAGAGGATCATAAAATATGGCACGTATTACCGTTACAGATTGCCTTGAACACGTCGATAATCGATTTCAATTGGTATTGGTCGCGACGAAACGAGCGCGACAACTTATTCTTGGTGCTGAACCCATGGTTGAGCCAGATAACGACAAACCCACAGTTATCGCATTACGTGAAATCGCTGAGGGAAAAGTCACTGCCTCTATTCTTGAGGAAGACACAACTATTTCTGGTTTAGACTTCGATACAAGCGAAGAGCTAAGCGACATGTTTGAAATACCCGGAGAGGACACCAATAGTGAGCAGGCTTCCATTAGCCCGGCGACTGAAGCAACGTCTTAGTAGTTACTATTCTGACGGTGTTACTTCCAACGAGCACACAACACTCGTCGATGATTTAACCCATCAGCTTCGGTCCTATTTGGACGAAGAAGCAATCAGTGATATTTACGATGCTTATCTGTATGGCGCAGAGGCCCACAAGGGCCAAAAGCGCCAAAGCGGGGAAGACTATATCTACCACCCCCTGGCCGTCGCCAAAATCCTGGGTGATCTGCACATGGATAGTCGCACCATTATTGCGGCCATCCTCCACGATGTTGTCGAAGATACGGACACCACACTTGCCCAATTGTCAGCAGAGTTTGGCGACGATGTCGGTGCATTGGTGGATGGTGTCAGCAAGGTTAGCCAACTCGAACTAGAGTCGAAAGAACACGCTGAGGCCGCGTCATTCCACAAGATGTTAATGGCAATGGCGAAGGATATCCGCGTCATTATCATTAAATTGTCTGACCGTCTGCATAATATGCATACGCTATCCCCACTCCAAGAAGACAAAAAGCGACGAATATCAAAACAAACTCTTGAAATTTATGCACCAATCGCTAATCGACTAGGTATGCGTGAGTTCGCTCAGAACCTCGAAGACTTGAGTTTTGAAGTGCTTTATCCCAAACGATTTGGCGCCATAAAGGATCGACTGAAAACGAACAAAAAGGGAAACAAGTCGATCATTGAAGACCTCTGTGTCCTACTTAGAAAAAAGTTTACCCACTTCGACCTAGAAGCCGAAATTCAAGGTAGGAACAAGAGCATTTATAGCATCTACCGCAAGATGCAAAGAAAAAGGCTGATGTTAAGGGACATTCCAGACATCAATGCGATACGCATCGTTACTGAGTCTCGGCATCACTGTTACCAAGCCTTGGGTATCGTACACCAGCTATACAAACCACGCCCTGGTGCCTTTAAGGATTATATTGCGTTACCCAAGGTCAATGGTTATCAATCACTTCATACCATCGTAGTCGGTCCCTTCGGACAGGCCGTGGAGGTACAAATCCGCAGTCAATCCATGCATCGAACCGCTGAAATGGGTGTTGCTTCGCATTGGTTCTATAAAACTGCGACAACAGGTGAACACGCACCACAGCAACTCGCCCAGCAGTGGCTCACTAGTTTTCTTGAAGCTCAGGAACAATCCTCCACTTCGGGGGAGTTTTTAGAACATCTTAAGGCTGACTTATTCCCCGACGAAGTATTCGTTTTTACGCCGAAAGGCGACATCAAAAGACTGCCTAGAGGCTCCACCGCATTAGATTTTGCCTATTCCGTGCATTCGGACATTGGCGATCATTGCATTGGCGCTCGCATCGAAAAAGTCACCGTTCCCTTACACGAGCAACTGAGTAACGGTAATCACGTGGAAATCATTACCTCGCAGTCTGCGCGCCCTACACCTTCTTGGCTGAACTATGCTGTCACCTCGAAAGCCCGAGCCAGAATTAGACACTATCTCAATCAGCAAAAAAACAAGGAGTCCATCTCGTTGGGTAGAAAGCTTCTCCGTGGAGCACTGGGGAAAATGGGCTACCGTCGAATTCGAATTCCGATCGAACACAAAAACACCTTACTCAGACAGCTCCACGTTAGCGAATGGGACGAGCTATTGGGTGATATCGGATTTGGAAAGCGTTTGGCTGTTCTAGTAGCCAAACAGCTCTTGGCAGTCACTGCACAATCTAACAATCGTGATCCCAATGCTGAAGAACACAAGTCCACAGCTTTAACTATCGAGGGGACAGAGCGGCTTCTCGTTACCTATGCAAGTTGCTGTCACCCTATTCCCGACGACGAAATCATTGGGACCACCACTAAGGAAAGAGGTATCGTTATACACAGGGCGCGATGTAACAATTGCAGAAATCTTCTGAAGCACCCCGATAACTACTTTCACCTGAATTGGTCCGATTCAACCGAGGGAAAGTTCCAGGTGCTGTTGAAACTTGATACGCTAAACGAACCCGGTGTGTTAGCTAAGGTCAGTAACGTTATTGCGGAATACGGCTCGAATATTAATAATCTATCCGTTGACGCTAAGCACAATCACACTTCGACCATGTCATTTATCATTGAAGTTGTCGATCGAATCGACTTAGCCAATATCATGCGTCGCTTACATGCCGAAGAAGTCGTCGTCAAACTATCCAGAGGCTAGGAAGTCAATATGTACTCCGTTCTGTTCGTTTGCCTAGGTAATATCTGCCGTTCGCCTACAGCTGAAGGTATTTTTCGTGGACTTGTTGAAAAACAAGGGCTTCAGAAACTCATTCATGCCGACTCAGCAGGAACCGGGGCGTGGCATATTGGCAATGCACCAGACCAACGAGCGCAAGAGACTGCTTTGGCGAGAAATATCGTTCTTGGGGGGTTGAAGGCAAGGCAGGTTGAACTAAGCGATTTTCTGAATTTCAATCTCATTATTGCCATGGACAGCCAAAACCTTGCCAATCTTGATCGATTAGCGGGAGACCATAAAAACAAACTACATCTGATGCTGGATTTCGCGCCAAAACTGGAAACCAGAGACGTCCCTGACCCCTATTATGGGACTGAGACTGAAAATGGTTTCGATGCGGTCTTCGACATGATCGAAACAGCAAGTGTCGGACTACTTAATCACATCAAAAACCACACCAGACTTTGATCTTTATCTCACATCCATCATGAGCGCACCCCTGATATTGGACATCTCTTTGTCGGAACAAACACTTTCCATTTTTCAGGGGAAGAATAGAATCAGAGACTATCTCATATCCACGGGTCAAAACGGGCATGGGCAACGTAACGGTAGCGGTTGTACACCACTCGGGAAACATTGCATCCGAGCAAAAATCGGTGAACACCAACCAGTCAACTCCGTTTTTCGCGGCAGGAGACCAACCGGTGAAATTTACAAAAAGGGCATGCGTGCTGCACAACCCGAGAGGGATTGGATCTTGACTCGTATCCTCTGGTTAAGTGGCTGCGAACCCGGGTTTAACCGACTGGGTTCGGTTGATACCATGCGTCGATACATTTATATCCACGGCGCTCCAGAAGAAGTAGAAATGGGGAGAATAGGGTCTAAAGGCTGTATCCGCATGACGAACACTAACTTACTAGAGCTATTTGATTTAGTCAAACCCCAAACAAAGATTGATATTCATGTCTAATTTGCCTTTAGGCGCATTGATGGTAGATGTGCAGGGGTTAGCGCTTTCAGACCACGAACGCCGATTCCTTTGCTCTCCTAACGTTGGCGCGGTCATCCTGTTTACTCGGAATTTTGAATCCAAGCCCCAAGTTCGAGAGCTGATTCGGGAAATAAAATCACTTCGGACTCCGTCCTTGCTCGTCGCTGTGGATCAGGAAGGTGGTAGAGTGCAGCGCTTCAAGAAGGGGTTTTTTCCCCTGCCACCTATTAGGCAATTTGGTATTCGATACGATGCGGAACCGCAAGAAGCACGATCCTTGACGAGGATCGCCGGGCGGTTGATGGCCGCTGAGCTCGCCGATGTAGGGGTCGATTTCAGCTTTGCACCGGTGCTCGACCAAGCCAATAATACCAGCACAGTCATTGGTGATCGATCGTTCCACGAATCCGCTTCTGTTATCGCGGAACTCGCCGGTGAGTTTGTTAATGGTATGAATAGCGTCGGCATGTCCGCTACGGGAAAACATTTCCCGGGCCATGGCGGTGTAGAAGGCGATTCTCATTTGATGAAACCTATTGATAACCGGTCCTTGATAGAGTTGCGAAACAGCGACCTAGCTCCCTATCAGTTTCTAGCCTCACGGTTAGGGGGGGTGATGACCGCACACGTGTTATTTCCGAAAATCACTGACGAGCTTCCAACATTTTCTTCTTATTGGATTAATCAGGTTTTACGTCAACAGATAGGTTTTAAAGGAGTGGTTTTTAGCGACGACTTATCGATGAAAAGCGCCCACGATGCCGGCACCCCATTACAAAGAACCGCTTTGGCCTTACAAGCTGGGTGTGACATGGCGTTGATCTGCAATGATGCGACTAATGCGGAATTTGTTGCCCAGGAACTGACCGGTGCCCAAACTGCACAATACCGTTTGGAAACCATGCGAATCAAACCCGAGCCACTTCCAGCGGATGATGAAATTGCCCACATGGAAACACAGCTACAACGTATCAGCTAAGCAGGTCAAAACTACTTGATGCCTTGGTAGCTCTGGTGTTTCAGCAACAATGGATAAATAGGGGAAAGCGAGATTTCGTTTTGGTCCGCTTTCCACACCTGCATATCAGCGGATTAAGCTTGGAGGTCAAGCCCTTAGCGAGTATTGACCTATCGTTATTGATGCATATATCACAAGCGATGAAGGATCCGTCATCGGTAAGTGACTAATTCGAAATAGTACCTAAAGTTGTAATGCTCCCGGTCACATAGTTATGATATTTAAACTGCCCACCGGGAGTCCCCAGATAACCATCCAGACTAAATTGTATGTCCGAAAACAGATCCTGAGCTGAAAAGTTCTCACTGTCATAACGTGGGTCTGGCCCCGCATGGGTATGATAGCTTGCCGTTGTGGTGGTACCAGCGGGGGTAATATAAACTGGATGTGGTAACGTGATACTATCTACCGACCCTTGAATTGGCGTTGTACTGGCATAGCTACCATCAGCATTTCGATAGATATATCCACCATGCTCACGATTAATGGCGACTGATGTTGGATTGATTTCATTGAGTATCGACCTTGCTGCCTCATGCTGAGATGCCTGTCGAGCAGCACCATCTGCGCCTCCACTGCCTGAACTCATACCCACACCCAATCCCACTCCAATGGCACCAAACAGGTAGCTGCTCTTTCTCGCTTGCTTCTCTGGCTGTTTGTCCGGGTCTTGTGATTCTTCTTCTGTCGCGTAGAACCGGTTCTTCGAACCAACATCAAATCCAAGAGAGAATACAATTCTATTTTCGGTTTTACTTTCATACAACGGGTTTTCAACCGCCTGGAGCGACACCTGATAACGCTTACCTTGACGATGTGTCTGGTAGGCAAACCGAGTGAATGAGGCCTCGTTGGCCTGCTCTAAATAATCAAAACCAATGCGATGTTTTTTGTAGTGACTTGCAATGGAAAACGCGGATCCGACGTTTTCCTGATTGCGATTCACCTGCATAAACGATACTTCGAGTGCATCCCCCGTAAAACCAAGTCCATAAACCGTTCGATCTTCCAGACCGGCTGATTTGATATGAGTATATGAGAGATCCACAGAGGATCGGGGGTTCAGCGAATGCGAAGCTGATAGGCCGGAGAAGTCAAAAGCTTGATTGTTTCCACCGTGGAACAGAAACGGATCAACATCAGAATAGTGATGTCGTGCTCTCGCCTGAGTTTTACCATATCCGCTGAACGCATCAAGGCGAAGTCTTTATATACGAGGCGCCAAATTGAAAATGTGCCTCATCCTGATGAAAGGCATTTGCAAAATGCCACGCACCGTTAACCGTCCGCTGGTTGTATTGAAACTCGGTGGTAGATACTTCGAATGCATCCCCATCACTGAATCCACGATCAAATGTGTTTCCGATTACTTCTGATGTATAACGAAAGCTACCATAGCGAGAACCGTCGTCAAAAGTCCATTGAGCCTGAACTAGGTTAGTACTTAAAACACTCGCACATATCGCTGCCGCAGTCGCAAGGCATCGCAATCCATCTCTTTCCATTGATTTCACCTCATGTGTGATCTAACTCGTGAATAAATATCTTATCACGACACAATGTCGGATAAAACATACCGACTGGAGGAAAACCGCTCAGCCATGTTTTCATAAATTAGGAGCAATGCTGGTAACAAGAACAGTACCAATAACGTTGCAAACGCCAGACCGAATGCCAAACTAGTTGCCATGGGTATCAAAAATTGAGCTTGCAATGAAGTTTCAAACAGCAGCGGGGTCAAACCGGCAACAGTAGTCAGTGATGTTAACAACACCGCTCTTAGGCGCTGACACGCCGCCTCTATGACCGCTTCTTGCACTTGCACCCCTTTTTCCCGTAGCTGCTTATAAAAGACCACCAAAATGATCGAGTCATTCACCACAATTCCTGACAGTCCAAAAAAACCGAATAGTGAAAGCAGCGTAATGCTCTGGCCCATGATAATGTGTCCAGCAATAGCCCCTACCAAGCCAAATGGAATGATCATCATGACAACCAATGGCCAGCCATAGGAACCAAATACCCACGCTAGAACCAAATAGATTAATGTCAGAGCAATCATGAGCCCCAACTTCATGTCTCCCAGCGTTTCCTGCTGATCGGCCTGCCTCCCTTCGAAGGAGAAGCGCACCCCAAACCGATTTTCGAGCTCAGGTAAAATACTAGTTTCCAGATCACTGCGGATCTTATTGGTATTATTCACCGCAGGGTCGACGCTCCCAACGACCGTGACCGCCAAATCCCCATTGGAGTGCCGTATTGAATCGAATCCTCTTTCAAAAGTAATAGTCGCTAAATTTTCGAGGGTTTCAGAGCCTCCGTCAGGAAGTTGAATATTCAATTCTTCCAATCCAAATAGTGTATTTCTTTCTTGTGCAGGGAGCTGGACAGTCACGTCAACATCATCAGAACCATCTGATATTTCCTGAACCAAATACCCATCATACGCTGCCCGTAACTGACGAGACACATTGTTAACACTTAACCCTAATACCTGAGCGGTAGGAGTCAAACTCAAAACCATTTGTTCTCGGCCATACGGAGCATCATCTCCAATTCCAGACACTCCCGCGATACCAGATAATGTTTGTTGAAGCTGTTCTGCGGCTATCTTTACCTGATGGATGTTATCCCCAGTAATGCGCAAATCGATATCACTTCCCGGAGGGCCACCTCTAGGTTCAACAATCGCGATATTTTCAACACCAGCGACTTCTGGTAGGTTTTCTTCCCACGCTCTAATGATATCTCGATTCCGAGTCTCCCTCTGATCGGGATCCACTAGTTCAAGTCGAATAGAACCATACTGATCCCCAGTTACCCCGCGTCCGTCACCGCCCTCAACCAATCCATGCCTCACAATCACTAAGTCGATAATTTTTTCATCAAATTTTTCCTGTACATCCAAAATAGCCGTTTCCATTTGAGATAAATATTCTTTCACTTTGTCACCAGAGGTACCGGAAACAAAACTCACATTCGCGAATATACGATCCGCTTCCGCTGTGGGGAAAAATTGAAATGCAAGCTTACCTCCCGCAGCCCACCCTGCGATTATCATCAGCATGGCAATGGAAATCGCCAACGTTGCCCATCGAAAAGACACCGCCTGCACTAAAATAGGACGAAAATAGCCATCTTTAAACCGCTGAAAGCCACGATCAAGTTTCTGGCGAACTGGGCTAGGAGAATACCGCCCCATTTTCCTGAAAGAGTGGGTCAAGTGGCCCGGCATGATTAGAAAGCATTCGACCAGCGATGCCAAAATCACGCAAATCACCACGACTGGAATCGCTCGCAGAATGGTTCCCATAATTCCACCGATTAACAAAAGCGGCATAAAAGCGGCAATGGTGGTCAAGGAAGACGAGAACACAGGGCCTAACATTCTTTTCGCTGCTCCTTGGGCTGCCATCATATGATCATCTCCTTGCTCATACCTGGCCATAGCGTCTTCACCTACCACAATCGCATCATCCACGATGATTCCCAAGGCCATGATTAATCCAAACAGGCTAACCATGTTGATTGAACCACCCAAGAAATAGAGTATCGCCAGAGCAGCCATGAAAGAAACCGGAATACCCACTGACACCCACCACGCTACTCTGGCATTCATAAAAAGGAATAGAATTAGAATAACGAGTAACAACCCCCCCAGTCCGTTTTTGACAAGAAGATTGATTCGCCCCTCTAGCAGTTTCCATCTTTCATTAAACGGCGTTAACACTACACCATCAGGGAGATTCGTATCCGCTTGCGCTAACCATTCATGGAAAACCTTTGCGGCCTTCAAGCTATCGCTACTTTCCGATCTATTGAGAGATAGTTCCACAGCGGGGCGGCCTTGGTAATAAATTGACGTTTGGCCTTCTTTTGGCTTCCTCTCAATCGTTGCAATGTCCCCGAGGGTTACTAGCCGCCCTTGGGGTTCCGAAACAATTGGAAGTGATTCAAACTCAAGTCCAGTTTCTCTTCTTTCACTGAACCTAAGTTGCCGGGAAGTTGTTGAACGTCCGATAACACCAACGGGAGCATCCCTTGATTTGGCAGAAATGCGTTCCCCTATTTGATTCAGCGATAAACCCAGTTCCCGCAACTGACGAGAAGATACTTCGATGGATATTTCCTCTTCAGGCAAACCATTGATAAAAATCTTCGCAATACCCCGATCCAGAAGCTCCTGTTCGAAGCGATAAACTAATCCTCGAATCTCATTAACATCCTTGGGGCCACTTACCAGCAATCGAGCGACGCTTTCGTATCGTGTGGCTTTTGTCACTTCTGGCAAATCTGCGCCGCTCGGCAGATTTCGCACCCGATCAACCCTTTGTTTCACTTGATCCACCGCTAACCCCATATTCGTTCCCTCTTCGAATTCCAAAGAAATCGAAGAAATTCCTTCTGCTGAGGTTGATGTCATTTGCTTGACAAAATCGACGTCCTGCAACTCTTGCTCTAACGAAGTGGTGATAAGGGACTCAACATCCTCGGAACTTGCACCACTCCAGCTAACAAACACACTGACGTAGTCGACATTGAAACTCGGGAAAAACTGAGTATTGAGTTGTTTAATCCCCCAAAAACCAGCCATGAACATCATGACCATTAACAGATTTGCAGCAACTGGATGCTGACTAAATATCCCAATTAGTCCATTAGGCTTTGCGTTGTTCATGATGGGTCGTTTATTCCATCAATTTCCACACTCATCCCCTCAGAGGCCTGGGGCAGTCTTGAAGTAAGAATCCATTCCCCAGCACGAAAAGAACTACCATCGATCAACAGCTGCTGTTCACTTCCAATTTGCCGTTTCCCTAAGCGTGAAACCTTTTTACCCTTAAGTATGTTTTCCTCAATAACATACACCTTATCGCTACCGTATAAAGCATCAATAGGAAGCGATATTGTGTTTGCAAGCGGAGGGAGTTCTATACTGACCTCAACGGTTTGCCCAAGCGGGGCTCCAGTCTCAGTAGGTAATGTAAAGAATGCGTCAATTCCCCCTTGTCCCTTGGCAATCTGGCCAGATAAGCGGTTTGGCGTAACATCGACCAAGTTTCCGTTAATCATCGTTTTAGCCCGAGTGCTTTTCGCTGTTAGCAAATCGGATTGAATGGTCTCAATGTATTGATTAGGGATTTGTGCCCGAATCTCTAATTCTTTTTCTTTATAGAGTCTAAATAGCGGATTGCCTTTGTTAACACGATCTCCAATGGAAACCATGGCTTGGCTAATCTTTCCATCAAAGGGCGCCTTTATCTTGGTGCGCTGTAAATCCCGTTGGCTGCGAATTAAGGTCGCTTGCGCTTTCAATAGCCTTGCCTCAAGCTGTTGCTGTCTCGATGCAAACTCAGCGACGCTTCTTTTTCTTTGGTTCAGCGCTAACAGTTGCTGCTGCTCTATTTGCAACGCATTATCAAGTGTTGCCTCTGAGCCTGCTTGAGTTTTAGCAAGCTTTCTCGCACGCTTTACCGATTTACGACCGATTTCTAATAGCGCTTTCTCTTGCACCAACGCACTTTGATCATATCTATGTTTGATTTTATCGCTGGCGATCAAAGCTTCCACTTCAGCAAGTTCAGCTTGTCTCTGCTGGATTGCAAGCACCGTATCTCCATCATCCAGCGTCATTAACGTTTGACCTTTTACGACAGAATGGCCTTCTTGAACCAAGACAGTCACCACATCCGCCTCTAAGGCGGCACTGAGCGTTGAAAGCGAGGATGTCTCAACCTGTCCAAAGAGCTTGAGGGTGGGCGACAACGCTGCGAAATTTACTTCCTGCGCTTTTACCACAGGGACATTGACCGCGAGCGTCAGTGGTTCCGGTACTGATTTGGTTGACTTCAAGTACTGAAAAGACAGAACACCTACCGCCAATGCCGCGATAGGCAACACAACTTTTAAAGCACGCATATTGTGAGTTCAGACAAATATTTCAAATGGAATATTATAGTGGATCCAGACTTCCAAGCCTTGGCATCATGAAACTTTATCGTAACAGTATGTAACGAAATTATCCAACCAAGGCGCGCCGAGACCTCGAAACGCAACCCTAATTTTCCCGTCTTCGTTTCCCATCTCGCCAGCGCCTCTGGTGACTGGCCACGTATCCATTCGCAGTCAGTTTATTTTGGTTTTTCGGGCTCGACTTTGGACACAAACATGCGTCGGCTGGTAAAGTACCTTTCGTATTCGACTTTGGCCAAGGCGCCATTTTTGCCAAACTGAATTTTCACCATACACTCCCTGATTGGCGTGAACTCAATCGTAGCGATAAATGACTATACAGCAGTATCTGGAAAAATATAGAAGTCAAGCCACTATTGTTTTGGTGGGGCCGCTTTATCAGCCTCATGACAGTTGGGAGCGCTTCGATGAACCAGTGATTTTCGTCGACGGGGGCGCCCATTTTCGTCGTGATAAAGAAGGGTACACCCTCGGTGATGGCGATTCTTACCACGACATTCTCGATACTTCTTTGAATTGCGAAAAAGACTTTTCCGATCTAGCGTTTGCCCTAAATCATCTCAGCCCTAATTTCACCCATGTTACTTTGCTCGGGTTCCTTGGCGGTAGACGAGATCACGAATTTTTCAATTTCGGCGAAGTACAGAAATTTATCCAAAGTCATTCACCGAGAACAACTGTGCTATTCGATAAAGACGTGGTGGCTTTTTCTGCGGGAGAATGGGAATTCGACGTTTCCGGTCTATTTAGCTTGGGAGCTCTGGAAACGACCTCATTTGTCATGACCGGAGAATGCAAATATCAAGTCCCGGAACCGACGAAACTGCCACCGCTGAGCTCTCTTGGCCTTAGTAATTTCGGACACGGGACTATTAAAATCAACTGCGCCGGACCGATGTTGCTTTTCATCAATATCGATGACAGCCCTCTGCAACACCTCGTTAACGAAGAAAAAGCGAAGGGAAAATAGGCGCTAACACACCGTCTGCCCTTATAAACAAGGTATGCCTATCAATCAGCATTTCGGGTCTGATTTTTAGCGACGTATTTTCAATGCACAACCATTATGCTGAGGTCTCAATGGGGGAAGCACAAGATTAATTGCGCCATAACCCGAAATAACAACGACTTCCACTTTAAGATGTGGGAATATTCATTATCCTAATTTTCTATTCTCATTTCGATGTCTGATCTGTTTGATTTTAAGCCACAATCCAAGAGCTATGCTGTAATGGGTAATCCCATAAGCCACAGCAAATCCCCAACAATTCACTCTTTGTTCGCTCAGCAATGTGACATCAGTCTCCAATACGATCGAGTGCAAGTTGATATTGGCGGTTTTGAACAAGCAGTGAGCCATTTTCAGGCCCATGATGGTGCGGGCCTGAACATCACCGTGCCATTTAAAGTGGATGCTTGGCAATTGTGCGAAAAACCTAACAACCGGCTAAGCAGTCGGGCGTACTTGGCACAATCCGTTAATACCCTAAAATTTGAATCAGATGGCTCCATTTATGGTGACAATACCGATGGTTTTGGAATGGTGCACGACATACAACATAATATCGGCTATTCTTTGAGTAACAAAAACGTTCTTATTATTGGTGCAGGAGGCGCTGTTCGAGGTGTTCTTGGCCCATTGCTTGAGTGTCTGCCGCGGTCTGTCACCATCGCAAATAGAACTTCATCAAAAGCCCACGAGCTCGCAGAACAATTTGATAATCCGCTACTGACCCCAACCAGCCTGACAAAAACAAACCCAGATGGATATGACCTCATTATTAACGGATCCGCAGCCAGTTTAAGCAATGAGTTACCCGGCATCGAGTCTCACTGTGTGCATTCTGAAACAGTGATCTATGACATGATGTATGCAAGCCAGCCCACCCTATTCATGAAATGGTCCTTGTCCCACGGAGCAATTCGCGCATTCGATGGCTTGGGAATGCTGGTGGAACAAGCCGCGGAGGCATTTTTCGTCTGGCACAATCAACGGCCCGATACAAAATCTGTGATTGAGTTACTAAGAAAACGTTGAGTTCATCATAAGTGTTAGCTAATTCGCCCTGAGTATTTTCCATTCTAGCTCTGTCTCAGGACAGATCAATCGACCGTTAGTCATGCCTAGGAACTTCAAGAACACCCTAGTAATAGCCATCTCTTCTCGGGCACTGTTCGACCTTGAAGAGAGTCACGCTGTCTATATTGACCAAGGTATCGAAGCATATTGCCAATACCAGATCGATCATGAGAATGAGGCCCTTAAACCCGGAGTGGCTTTTCCAATGGTCCAGAAGTTTTTATCGTTGAATGCTGGGAGTAGCCAACATATCGAAATTGTTCTCATTTCTAGGAATAGTGCAGATACCGGCTTGCGGGTATTCAACTCCATTGAACACTATGGTTTGGACATCAGCCGGGCAGCATTCACTGGTGGTCAGTCACCTTATCAATACGTTAAACCTTTTGGCGCCGACCTCTTTCTTTCTGCGGACCCACTTGACGTTCGACAAGCGCTGGATTCTGGCGCTGCTGCAGCCACGATTCTTCCATCTCATGTTGAACAAACTCAGACTGATCAGCTCAAAATCGCCTTCGACGGCGACGCAGTATTGTTTTCTGACGAAGCGGAGCAGATATATCAGCAACAAGGACTAAAAGCCTTTAGTGAAAAGGAAAAAGCGTCCGCTGATCGCCCTCTGCCGGGAGGCCCTTTTAAAAATATTCTGGGAGCATTACATCGTATCCAGTCCACTTATCCTTTTGATAACTCGCCGATTCGAACGGCCTTAATCACAGCAAGGGGAGCACCTGCTCATGAGCGGGTTATCAAAACCCTCCGTGCTTGGGATATTCGAATTGATGAGAGTTATTTCTTAGGGGGCATGGATAAAGGGCAGTTTTTATGCACGTTTGGAGCAGATATCTTTTTCGATGATCAACAAACACACTGTGAATCCGCTAGACAACATGTTCCTACCGGGCACGTCCCCTCCGGGGTTGCGAATAGTTGACTATCTTAAGGAAGAATGTGCTCACCTTCATAGAGTGATTCCAGGGATTCTCGTTCTTTGACGATGTGGAACGTCCTGTCATCCACCATTACTTCTGCCGGCCTCGGTCGAGCATTGTAGTTTGAACTCATAACCGCAGCGTATGCACCCGATGTTCGTACCGCTAATAGATCACCTTCCTCTACTCTCAATGTACGTTCCTTGCCAAGGAAGTCTGCGCTTTCACATACGGGTCCGACCACATCATAAACTTTTTCTGTCTCACTACTCCCTCGATTCACTTCGATAATTTTCTGATAAGCTTGATAAAGGGCGGGCCTTATAAGGTCATTCATTCCCGCATCCACCACACAAAAATTGGATAACTCACCTTCTTTAATATAGTTTACTGCAGTAAGAAGTACGCCAGCATTCCCCACAATGGCTCGACCCGGCTCGATGGTAACCGGAAGATTTCGACCACGGCTTTTTAGTCGTTCACGGAGAGTAGCCCAATATTGCTTTGGACTGGGTGGCTCTTCACTATGGTAGCGAACACCTAGCCCACCACCGAAATCAATGTGGTCGATGATAATGTCTCGGCTTTCTAACATATCGACGAAGTCCAATATGCGATCCAGTGCATCTCTATAGGGTTCCAGCTCGGTTAGCTGGGAGCCGATATGACAAGCCACCCCACTAATGTGAATGTGCTCATCTGTTGATGCCTGCTCATAGATCTTCATCGCCCGTTCTGGTGTTAATCCAAACTTATTGCCTCTCAGCCCAGTTGAAATGTATGGGTGCGTTTTTGCATCTACGTCCGGGTTAATCCTGACCGAAATAGCAGCTGTTTTGTTTAGCGATTCCGCGATTTTGCTAATTCGCTGTAATTCACCTTCGGATTCAATATTGAAACAATCAATATCATGCTCCAACGCTTCACGGATCTCCCACTCCAACTTTCCTACACCGGAAAATATGGTTTTACCCGGATCACCGCCAGCTTTGATCACTCTTCTTAGCTCACCACCAGAAACGATGTCGAACCCTGACCCCAAACGCGCTAATAAATTCAACACCGCTAGGTTACTATTGGCCTTCACCGCATAACAAATACGATGTGGATAGTTCTCGAATGCATCATTAAATGCATGCCAATGCCGCTCGAGCGTCGCCCGGGAATAGACATAGCAAGGCGTGCCTACGCGTTCGGCAATCGATTTAAGTGACACCTGTTCAGCGAACAGTTCATCGTTTTCGTATTCAAAATGATCCATCCAGTGATATCCAGAGGCTAATTTATTGAGATAAGGAAAAGCTCACTTTTCCAAAAGAAATAGAGGGGAGGGGCTAACCTTTACGACGATTAGCATCCACGAGTGGAGCGATTAATCTTATTAATATTGTAGGCTTGCCCTAGAAAAGGTTGCCCTTCATAGCACATTATTTTGTCTGTTATGAAAGGCAACGACACCAAAACCCCCGGGGAGGCTTGGCTTATCCTCGGATTCGTTTCACGACGATCTAGCGCTTGCTAGCCAGAATTAGAACCGCTACGAATCTGCGGAACCGTCTTCTTCGCTTTTTTCCGTTTCAGCAGGTATGTATAACGCTCCTTTTTGGCCACAGGCAGACAGCAGAATCAAACTCGATAACAAGATGAATACTATTTTTTTCATTGAATTTTCTTAACCTTATGCGGTTTTTTCTCAAGCGATGAATTTTAGCTTGCTTTGACAAATCTTGCAGCGAGTATTTTTGCTGCTTGGGACGCTGCCCACACTACCTGCTTAGGCGCTGTTCCCCCAAAGTGATCCCGTGCATTTACCGAACCTTCTAGCGTTAGTACTTCATAAACATCTTGTTCAATGTCAGTACTAAAGTCTCTGAGTTTTCCCAAGGCGATGTTTTCCAACTGCATTTCCTGCTCCACCGCATACCCAACCACCTTACCCACCACTTCATGTGCATCTCTGAACGGAACGGACTTTCTAACCAAATAGTCAGCCAAATCAGTCGCGGTAGAATATCCCTTATTCGCAGCCTCTCTCATCTTCTTCCGATTCGCCTTTATTCCTGGAACCATCGCCTCAAATACCTGCAAGCAAATCGACAGTGTGTCGACGGTGTCGAACAAGGGTTCTTTGTCTTCCTGATTATCCCTATTGTAGGCCAATGGCTGACCTTTCATTAACATCAGTAGTGACATGAGGTTTCCCGTTACCCTGCCACATTTTCCTCTGGTCAATTCAGCTACATCGGGATTCTTTTTCTGTGGCATGATGCTCGACCCAGTACAAAAGCCATCACCAAGATCCACAAAATTAAATCCATCCGACGTCCACAAAACCAGTTCTTCGGACATTCTCGAAAGATGGATCATTAACAATGAAGCATGGGCATTGAATTCTAAGATAAAGTCTCGGTCGGACACAGCATCCAGTGAATTCTTGGCAACTTCAGTAAAGCCTAGTTCATCTGCGGTCATCTGCCGATCAATGTCGTAGCTGGTCCCAGCCAAGGCTGCGCTCCCCAACGGTGAAGAATTTACCCGCTTTCGACACTCGGATATCCGACTGTAATCCCTGTCCACCATTTCATTCCACGCCAGTAGGTGGTGTCCGAACGTCACCGGTTGCGCGGATTGCATATGAGTGTAGCCGGGCATAATAGTGTCAGCCTCTTGGGCTGCTAGCTTCACGAGTTCTTGTTGGACGTTGGTAATTAGTATCAACAATGAATCGATTTCTTCCCTTAGATATAAACGCATATCCGTGGCTATTTGGTCATTTCGCGACCGTCCCGTGTGCAACTTTTTCCCCGCATCTCCTATCCTTTGGGTCAAGTTTGCTTCGATATTCATGTGAATATCTTCATATGATTCATTCCATTCAAAACGCCCCTGCTCGATGTCTTCCTGAATATCAATCAACCCCTGTTCGATGTCTCTGAATTCATCATCACTCAGTATCTTCTGCGAACATAACATTCTGGCATGTGCAATCGATCCAGCAATATCGTATTTGTATAAACGCCAATCGAACCCAATCGAGGCAGAGTACGTTTCCATCAGATCGTTGGTAGACGTGGAAAAACGGCCACCCCAGAGTTTTTTTTGTTTCATTGGAGATAGTGTGTAACGATTAATTTGGATATATAGGCAGCCCAATTGGGTATACAAGAAACAGAATTTCTATCCACCCCCTATATCTACCGCCTATCTGAAATAGTTGAAACGTCTTGCTGAGATAGTTTATCCTCTTTATCAGTTAGTGAAAACTAACTTTTCCATTGGGTCTATATCCCCCTTCAACAGACACCCCATTCTGTTTGACTCAATGGATTTTTCACCCCCTGCAATCGCAGGGGGTTTTTTATTTCTACTCGGTTATGGGCACTTTACCTCAGAGGTTCCCTAGGCATACCTGTCTAAGTTCGTCCTTGTTAAAGAAGCACACCTGCTCATACCGTGATTAGCTGCCTTGCTTGTTTAGAAATGCAATGATATCAGCGGATTCTGGCATCCAGCTAGCCTTGTTATTTTCGTCTTCGTAATACAGGACAGGCACCACTGAGCGGTTTGTCGCCATTACTAATTGTTTTTCATGTTCAGGGTCTTCCCAGATGTTTCTTACATCCACCTCAAGCCCGAGCTTTTCAATTGCACCCATGACCAAAGAGCAGTAGTAGCATCCGTGGCGCATATATATGGCGAGTTTTTGTGTTTTCAATGTTATTTCTCCACACAGCGATCAATGTAGCGCTGCGTATTGTGGTTTCAATTATCTTTACTTTGTTGGCAATGAAAGGCAACGAGATTACCCAGAAGCATTGCTACCCAAGAACATCTCCTCCAGGCCGTTCACCCTTCAAGACACCAGAAAGGATTAGATCAAAAACAGTGTCGTAGAAAAGGGCGGATTATTTCATATTTTCGATCCATTTTCAGAAACACCGATAATTTTCTACGAAAGACTCACTTGCCAGACGACATGTTTTTCAGGTCGATTCGCTAACAACATCGTCTATCCCTTATAATATCTATCAGACCACTTTTGAGGCACTGCTTGGTATGGAAAATTATCACCTTTACTGTTTCGCCCAATCTGGAAACGGTAGTGTAATCTGAGGTCTGTAATTTAGCTTTCTATTGCAGCTTCGCTATTGGCTTAGGCGAAGTGAGCGTAGCGAACGAAGCCAAAGCCGGTTTTTCTGGATTAGGTGTTGAATGTTGAGCCATCAAGTCGTTCCATGTTTGTGACTTAAGCAAATGTGGAGGCAACCCAATGAC
>WLWV01000216.1 GCA_012103395.1 Gammaproteobacteria bacterium | reverse complement strand
GAACGCCGATGGAAACACTCATCGACGGTAAAGCGATCTGGAAAGAAAAGTTTGTAAACTAAACTCTATCTGACAGACAGCTACTGATAAACGGGTAACTGTCAGCTCAAGTCTGAACTTCTACACCACTGACTATCCCGATCGACTATTCCAGCTTATGACGAAAATTGACAATCCATAAACAAAAAACCCCGATTGATTCATCGGGGCTTTTCTGGTTCAGGTTATTCGTCTAACAGTCATAGTGTTAGTGTTCCCCGCCTGCTTTGAAATTGAATACGGCGCCAGATCGAATGCCAGAGGGCCATCGGGAAGTCACTGTTTTCAATTTTGTATAGAAACGCACGCCTTCTGGACCATGAATCGCATGATCTCCGAATAAAGATCGCTTCCAACCACCAAAACTATGAAACGCCAAAGGCACAGGAATTGGGACATTGATACCAACCATTCCTATTTGCACTTTGTTGCTAAAGTTTCTTGCCGCATCACCATCTCGAGTAAAGATAGCTGTACCATTGCCATATTCATGCTCGTTAACCATCGTGATCGCTTCGTCGTAACTCTCAGCACGCACAATGCACAATACCGGACCAAATATTTCATCGGTATAGATACTCATGTCTTTAGTCACTTTGTCAAAAACAGTGGCGCCAACAAAACAACCATTCTCGGAACCCGGTACTACGGTTCCTCTGCCATCACGAACCAATTGCGCACCCTCTTCGACGCCTTTGGTTATATATCCTTCGATTCTTTCTTTCGCCGCAGGATTAATCACAGGTCCCATTTCAGAAGATAGTTCGGTATAGGGCCCTACTTTCAGGGCATCCAGTTTTGGCACCAACTTCTCGATAATCGCATCGGCAGGTTCATCACCCACAGAAACCACCACTGAAATTGCCATACAACGCTCACCAGCAGAACCATATGCGGCACCCATTATGGCATCCACAACCTGGTCCATGTCCGCGTCCGGCATCACTACCATGTGGTTCTTCGCGCCACACAATGCTTGTACCCGCTTATTATGAGCAGCGCCTGTTTGATAGATATATTCACCAATCGCAGTTGAACCAACAAAACTCACCGCTTGAACTCGATCATCTTTTAAGATTGTATCTACGGCTTCTTTATCACCATTAATCACATTTAGAACCCCATCAGGTAGGCCCGCTTTTTTCATTAGTTCCGCTAACAGTAAGGGGCATGATGGATCTCTCTCAGAGGGTTTTAATACAAATGTATTGCCACAAGCGATGGCCATTGGGAACATCCACATTGGGACCATGGCAGGGAAGTTAAAGGGTGTAATTCCGGCACAAACTCCAAGTGGCTGGCGTATATTCCATGAATCCACTTCACTTGCAACACTTTCCGAGAACTCACCTTTAAGAACCTGTGAAATACCGCAGGCATATTCCACTACTTCCAATCCCCGTGTGATGGACCCCTTGGCATCTTCCAGGGTTTTCCCATGCTCGGATGAAACCGATTCCGCCAACTCATCCATGTGCTCCTTGATTAAACTCCGAAAATTAAACATCACCTGAGCTCGGCGCCCAGGAGGGGTCGCTGACCATCCTGGGAATGCGGCTTGTGCTGAGGCAATAGCATCTTCGACCTCACTCGAGTTCGCCAGCGGAACCTGCTTTGTCACCGCACCTAATGCTGGGTTATATATATCGCCATATCGCCCGCTGTTTCCGCTAACACGCTCACCGTTTACAAAGTGATACAATTTCTCAGTTGTCATCTATGTATTCTCTCGTATCTAAGTAATTTAACTTCTCTTATGGCGTTTGGTATTGACTAACACCACTTTCCACCTATGAACCGGATCTAATGTTATTCCGCAACTTCCAGCTCTAGCCTATATCTTGAGGCTTCTTTTTTGCACCAACCTCTGAAGCCACCCAAACCGCGATTATCCCATTCTTTGTAGGCCAGATTCCACGCTTCTGATCGAGCGAAGTCGATCAAATTACCACCCCTTACAACTCGATCGAGATGATATTGCTCAATCAGTCTCTTATATTTTTGTTGGAAGCCAAGAATGGTTTTTTCTTCTGTTAAGCTACAGTAATTCGTCACTTCAACTTTGTAGATTAGATAAACCAGTGCATTCCAACCCGGAACTGGAGCACTTACATCGGACCAGCTTCCTCCAAACGCAAACGTACTAAAACCACACCAAATTACGAAAACGAAGCGTCGTTTTAGAGCCAAAATGTATTACTTTTATCGAAAACGCTCAAACACTTTTCGCAGCTAAGCTCAAGTTACGCATTTTTGCCAATGCAAGATCTCGTCCAAGCAGTCCCAACCCACAATCCGGTGCGGCTATCAAACGGTCTGCATCAATGTGGTTCAAAGCCACCAGTAAACGATCCTGAATTTCTTCCACTGATTCGACGTGGCTTTTCGCAATTGCTACCACTCCAAAGATCACCGAAGTGGTTTTGAAATGCTCCAATAAAGACAGATCGTTATGTCGATGAGCATCTTCAAACGAAACCGCATTAATGGATGACGACTCAACCGCATCCGCTACCCGAAAATAGGAATCAGGGTCTGCCTTAGGATAATTTGGATGATCGAGCCGATCGGGATATCCACAACACATATGCACGGTCCTCACGACGGAATCTGGACATCCATGAAAAGCTCTTTCAAGGTTTTCAAACCCATAATCCAATGCTTCTTCGGGCTTACGGGCGAAAAGAGGTTCATCAATCTGAATGTATTTACATCCGGCATTCGCTAAAGCTCGCACCTCAACATTAAGCGCGTCTGCGACATCCGCGCCAAGTTTCTTTGGATCATTATAAAAAAGATCGGAATTGGTATCAGAAATTGTCATCGGACCTGGCATAGTGATCTTCAACGGCTTATCTGTAAACGCCTGAGCTCGCTTCCAATCCATAGTCAGAAACTCGTCCATCACTGAAACTGGCCCGACAATGCTTGGAAGACTAGCGGAATACGTACCTCCACGAACTTCTTTAGCAGTCAAATTTACAAAATCGAATCCCTTTAAGTGCCGACAGTGGTAGTGAATGTAGTTTTCTCTAGAAATCTCACCATCAGTAGGAATGTCGATACCTGAACTTACTTGATCCTGAACAGCTTCGTTAATCCCTCGAGCAATAATCTGCTCTGCTTCAGAACCCATAGCCTCTATTGCATCCAACCAAAGTCTAGTGGGGTCTGCAGTATCCGGTCCCGCAGGAACATTAAACCAGTCAGGAAGTTCCACATAATCCGGTTTTGGGTACGCACCGATACAAGTTGTCAGTAAAGGCATATGTTTTTTCTCCAATTCAACATCATGATTGCAAACTCAATAGAAGTACAGAGCTCATTTTTCTGACTCCGTTTGCTGGTTGAGTGTATTCGTTGCTAAGAAACGACTAAAGCTTGGGCACCGACACGGTTCTCCTAATCGACCTCTTTCAGCTCAGCCGTCCCAGTCTGATTTTGTAAATTGCTGGCACTGAATATGGAATTGAAATTCTCTGTACCAGCTCGATCAGCATCTTCCTGCTCTGGTTGAGATTCTTTTGTACCAGACTGGTCCTGTAAGTTATCCGTGCTGAAGATTGAATTAAAGTTCTCCGTTCCTGCACGATCTGTTTTCTCATTTCTTGCTTCAGAATCGCTTGTTCCTGTTTGACCCTGTAGATTTCCAGTGCTGAAAATTGAATTGAAGTTCGCAGTGCCTGCACGATTAG
This sequence comes from Gammaproteobacteria bacterium, assembly GCA_012103395.1. Lineage (GTDB taxonomy): Bacteria > Pseudomonadota > Gammaproteobacteria > Arenicellales > Poriferihabitantaceae > WLWV01. The sequence continues at coordinate 2,162 of WLWV01000216.1, read as the reverse complement.
ATTTATCAACCGTGGTTTCCGTACTTTCAGCCTGAATAGCGGCCTGTTTGTTCTTCGTTTTTTCTTGTAGCTCCAGTATTTTCAGAGCAGTGGCTCGTTTTTTCTCCGCTAACACGTCTACTTTGCATTGCTCAACACCTATGGTACCAGCGAAATACGCAGTGCCCACACCCGATGCAAGCACGGCAAAAATCATCAATACCGCAGGCTCTAAGATGAACTTCCTTGGTTTTTTTCGACGACTAACTTTCCCGCTTGCGACCAACATCGCAATTTTTTCAGCCGCAAGCTCACGACGTTTAAGCACTTCGTGTAATGCCGCACCAAAAACCGTGATAACAACAATGATCACAGCCAGAGCACTGATCGACGGATTAATTCCATGTCTTACCTTAGCTGCCAGAAACGTTGTCAACGTACTTTCGGAAACAATGGTAAACACCGTTGTATTATAGTTTTCAAAAGAAGCTAGAAAAGCTAACACACAAGCCGAAGCGATAGCTGGTTTCAGAAATGGTAACAGAATCTTGCGGAATGTTTGTACATGAGTAGCACCCAGATCGAGAGCCGCGTCTTCTTGGTCTCTGTCAAAACGCTGCAGTCTTGAAATAAATACTAACATCGTATAAGCCGAAATGAAGGTGGCCTGCCCTATAATTGTGAGAAAAAAGCCATCGTAGAAAATAGAGTTTCTGGATGCCCCGAACATGCCACCTATTCGATCCCAGAATAGCAAAGTAGAAATACCAAGCACAACACCTGGTACCAAAATTGGTGATATAACAATGGTGTAGTACCAAGGACGGACTCGCTCTTTCACCTGTGTGAGCATTAACGCTCCCGCTAATCCCAGTGGAACAGCAAGCACAACAACCCCAATCCCAATAAATATGCTGTTCCTCAAGCCCTCCAGTAGTTTGTCATCTTTGGTTAGTACATCAAACCATTCAACGGTAAAACACTCCCAAGGGGTAATTTTCGGAAAAGATGAACTGTTAAAGGACGTAAAACCCATTATTATGAGAGGTCCAAACAGATAGATAAAAAAGCCCAGTACGAAAAATACAGTGAAAGCTTTGCGGACGTTATCTGAGGTCATCGTGCAATCTCCCCCAGCTTGACCTTAAATACCCTCATCATGAAGAGCACAAATACGATGCTAGTGGCTAACAAAATAATCGCGTATGCAGAACCCCTCGCCCAATTTCCAGCTTGGTTAAAAGATTGATAGATAATTTGCGTAAACCAGAGACTGCTAGGGCCGCCCAGAATTTGCGGCGCAGCTAAAGCGCCTGCAGTTAACATAAAAACCATGGTGCATCCAGACGTAATCCCAGGTTTAGCATGAGGTATCACGATCCGCCAGTGAATACGCCACCAAGGTGATCCCATGTCCCGCGCGGCTTCTATCTGATTTTTATCGAGGCTCTCTACAGCATTGTAGATCGGAAAGATCATCAACAATATATAGGCATAACTAAGTCCCGAATACAGCGCAACACTATTACGAATAAAATCATACGGTTCGTCAACGATACCAAACCACATCAATGCATTATTGATAATTCCACTTGATCCAAACATGATCTTGAACGCGAATGCCCTTAACAGCTCATTCACCCAAAAAGGTACAATCAGTGACACCACCATTAGTCTTGCCCATCCCCCTTTGGACACATGCGCTAAGTAGTAAGCGACTGGGTAACATAAAGCGACATCGATCAACGTCACAAAAATAGCGGCTAGGATGGTTCTGCCGAATACGGAAAGATCCACGTAATTGTAGGAGTCAGTGCTTTGCGCACTGCCATAAAGCATGTACCTATAATGCTCCAGCGTGTAATGATGTGCCTCTGTGTTCCATTGGGGCGGAGGGACATTTGCGCGAAACGAGAAATCCATCATAAATAATTGCGGCAACACAATCATTAAAAGAATCCACGACCCTACTGAAAGCAGCAAAAAAAGCGCAAGAGCTGTGCCATTTTTGCGGAAGAAGTTTTGCCAATACTCAACCATCATACAATATCGTTAATTGTAGAAGTTTAGACCAAATCTGACACCGTATTAAATCAATCCGAGCGAAGCGAGGGTTGATTTAATGAGAGTTACCCGTTTTGATGTAGTTACCAAACAATATCAAAACACAACGAGGTAACTCT
>WLWV01000215.1 GCA_012103395.1 Gammaproteobacteria bacterium | reverse complement strand
TTGATGGCTCAACATTCAATACTAAAGCCTGAAAAACCGGCTTTGGCTTCGTTCGCTACGCTCACTTCGCCTAAGCCAAACGAACATCGCTAAAGAAATAAATTACAGACCTCAGGGTACACTACCGAGTTTGACAGGGCAATGTGATAATAACCAGTAAATCAAGGTCTAGTTTAGGTGGTATCGCAGGGCGTATGTATTGTGGAAACCCCGTAGAAATGCGTTCTTTTTCGCGAAATAGTTGGTGAATCTATGGTGGGCATCAACCGATGGAGAAAAGCGGACTGGAAATCGTTATATCGACAATGTCTCACTTCAATGCTATGGACGATTACGGGCTATCTGCCTATGATTGGGACTCCATATGCATGCGTACTACCTGAGCAAGATTACGGGCCTGAAGCTTTTTCATCACCTGGGAGCGATGTACTTCCACCGTGCGTTCACTGATACCTAATACCAAAGCGATGGTTTTGTTGGCGTGTCCTTGGGCAACTTGCTCGAAGACTTGAAATTCTCTGTCCGTTAGTGTGCCTATCTGTGCGTCGAGTTTTTCCCGACGGGACTTACGTGACTGCAATGTTGTTTCGGTTTCCAGTGCCTCCCGAATGCGCTCGATCAAGATAGACTCTTTGATGGGCTTGCGGAGAAAGTCCACGGCACCATAGCGCATAGCTTCAACTGCCATGGGAATGTCGCCATGGCCTGTTATAAAGATAATGGGTAATACTGAATCTAAATTTGACATGGTCTGCTGGAGCTCAAGCCCAGTCATATCTGGCATACGAATGTCTAATACCAAACACCCAGACTGAGTGCCGTCATGGGTTTTAAGAAAATCATGCGCTGACTTGAAGCATATATGGGGAATGTCTTCTGAGTCTAAAAGCATACTCATGGCATCTCGCACAGCGATATCGTCATCGATGATAAAAACTTTTTGCTGATGTTGAATTGGGATGTTATTAATCTTCATTTGTCCCCAAATCGTTGACTGTGCTCAGCGCTGGTAGGGTGAAGTAGAAGGTCGCACCTTTGGATGGATTGTTGGTGAATTCTAGAATTCCATCATGAGCGAAAATAATGGACCGACTGATGGATAATCCTAATCCCATTCCGGACGACTTTGTGGTCGTAAAAGGCTGATAGAGTTGTTTAGCGATTTGATCCGAAATGCCAGGTCCTTTATCGATGATGGATACTTTTAATCTTTTGTCACCAGACAGTTCAACGACTTTCACACTGAGTATGATCTCATGCTCGCGAATGGAAGCAGCAGATTCCATAGACTCCATGCCATTGCGTAAGAGATTAAGGATCACTTGTTGTATTTGAATGGGATCACACCTGACTTTAGGTAATGCGGACGGTAGGTCTAACACAATAATGAAATTGCGGGATTGGGCTTCGACTTCTGCCAACTTGTGAACCTCCCGAATCAACGGTTCACAATGGACTATTTCCTGCTTGCTATCCCGGGGGCGAGTCATCTGCTGCATACGCTCGATAATGGCACCTGCACGATGAGCCTGTTCGCTTAATTTGTTCAAGGCCTCTCTTGCCCGACCCAGATTGGCTGGCGATCGATCAAGAAAGCCCAATCCGGAATTAGCGTACATGGAAATCGCAGTTAGAGGTTGATTGATTTCGTGGGCGATACCCGCGGTCATTTCTCCTAATGTATTGAGTCGATCGGCATGGGCTAGTAATTCTCTTTGGTCTCTGGCTTCTTTTTCTGTGGCTTTTTGTTCGGTTAAATCGCGAACCAATAGCAGGTACTTGGTCTCTATTTCATCCTGGACAGGGCTGATCGTGAGGTGCGCTGGGAAGACCGCCCCCATTTTTTTGTTGCCGTTGATTTCCCGACCAATGCTGGTTTTTTTGCCTTGGAGAATGGGTCTAAAGTGACTGAGGCAATGCTTGAAAAATTGATCGAACTCTCGAGAATCAGTGGCTGGAATCAGTGTTCGACACTGATTGCCAATGACTTCTTCAGGTAGAAAATCAAACATATTTTGGGCGGCATGATTAAAGGACTCAATGCGCCCCTGATTGTCGACGGTGATAACGGCTTCAATGGCAGAATCAACCACTGCTTGGGCAAAAGCATTGGCATGAATAGAGGCTGCTTCGGATAACTTTCTATCCGTGATGTCCGTAATAAAGCCCTCCAATACAGCAATGCCATCGTCTCGAATGTCCACCACTCGACCGCGTTCCCACACCCACTTCTGTGTACCGTCTTTTGTGATGATTCGATATTCGACCTCAAATGGTTGCTGTCTGTTTGCGGCTGCTTTAACTTTTCTTTCTACTTCCTGAATGTCCTCGGGGTGGGTGAAATCGCCCCACAACACACTTTGGTTTTCAATTTCGAATCGATGATATCCACATAATTCAACGCATCCATCTGAGACAAAATCCATGGGCCAATGGGCTCGGTTTAGACAACGATAGGCCATGCCGGGTAAATTTTGCAACAAAGTTTCAAGACGGCTGGCAGATACCGGCAGATGAGTTTTCCCTTGGAGTGGTTGCTTTAAGGTCTCGACTGGAGAAGACTCATGCCGTTGATTTGGCTCAGTCATTGGCTATTAACGGTTATGTGACGCCTAAACCGAATTGAAACGGTTGGTCAGGCGAGGGTTGCGTGAGATTCCTATCACATCTGATTATAGATTATAGTTGCATGCACCATCGCCGTTGGATAACAGTTCCGGTATTATTTGCCAGATTTTTTGTCATACGCCAAACTGCTGGATACGTTGATGCGCCAAATTATGGCGTCCATCTCGTGGATGATATTTATCTAGGGATTTTTGCTCACTTTACTATAAAATGATGAAAGTGAATCCGCTGTGTTGTGGTGCTTAAGCACTGACTGTTGTGATTAACTTCAAGATGATATCTCACGTACCGTCAGTCCTTTCACTATCCCATTGCCGCTTCCTTACTGTTAGAACCCAAAGATCTCAACGCAGCTAACCAATTCCATTAACGCTTATGCATCATAGAAAACTTGGTCCATTCTCTGTTTCCGCCATCGGTCTTGGCTGTATGAATATTTCCATGGGGTATGGTTCGCTTCCCTCAGATGAAGAGGCGGGAGTGTTGTTTAACCGGGCTTTAGATAGTGGTTACACTTTCTTTGACACAGCCGCGATGTATGGCATGGGACACAGTGAGTCCATGATCGGGAAACACCTTTCCCACCGACGACATGAATACACCCTCGCAAGCAAATGTGGCATTTTTCGTAATGATGAAAATGTGACTGAGGTGAATGGTCGCCCTGAAGTATTACGCCAAACCTGTGAGGATAGTTTGCAAAGACTAAATACCGAGGTCATTGATTTGTATTACCTCCATCGGATTGATCATCGCGTTCCAGTGGAAGAAAGTATCGGTGCGTTATCTCGTCTGGTGGAGCAGGGGAAAATACAAACCATTGGCGTTTCTGAGACAAGCTCTGAGAGTCTGCGTCGGGCCCATGCAACTCATCCCATTACGGCTGTGCAGTCAGAATACTCCTTATGGAGTCGTACACCGGAGAGAAAAATGCTCACAACCTGCCGCGAGCTAGGTGTGACTTTTGTGCCATTTTCGCCGTTAGCGAGGCAATTTTTGACTGGAAAGTGTCTGGAGATGGCCGAGATGTCAGAAAGTGATATTCGAACCGAAGTGGCTCGGCCCAGGTTCGAGCCAGAGAATTTCACAAAAAATCTAAAACTGCTTGTTCCTTATGCTCGTATTGCCGAAGAGCAGGATTGCACTATGGCACAATTAGCGCTAGCTTGGTTACTTGCTCAAGATGATTTGATCCCGATCCCTGGAACAAAGTGCATTGATCACATGATTGAAAACGCAGGGGCTGGCGACATCACCTTATCGTCGTCAGCTGTCCAGCAGTTGGATGAACTAATTAATGAGGAGACTGTTGCGGGCCGCCGATACAGTGATGGCATGATGGACAGAATTGATTCAGAAAAAGATTAACCATTGAAGATCAAAACTCTAATGATCTTGTCTATTTAACCCCATTTTTATTTTCTCTTTTAAGTAGATTAAAACACTATGTTTAGCAACAGTTTATTAGCCGAAGTGCGCGATCGATTTCACCATGTTGATAATTGCCCCTATCAGGGGAAGCGTGCTTTTTTCGAAAATGCCGGCGGCTCACTGACGTTAAAATCAGTAGTGGAAGTGAATACCCACTTTGCCGCGATTCCGGATAATCAAGGACGGGATAACTTGGCTTCCCATGAATTGGTACGGGTCATTGATAAGGCGCGTGAAGATATGAAATTATTCATGGGAGTGCGGGATGGGTTGGTTTTTGTCGGCGAAAGCGGGACAGAGTTATTGTTTCGTTTAGTGCGCGCAGCGGTGTTGGGCGCTCCTCCGGGTGGTGAAGTGTTGGGAAGCACATTGGAGCATCCTGCCACAGTCAGTGCGGCTAAACGTTGGTGTGAAATAGGCAATAAAAAATACGTTTCCATTCCCCATAATGATGATACCGCATCGATTACACCAGAAGATTACAAGAAATACGTTACTGCAGATACTCGAGTAGCGACGATTATTCAAACCAGCCCTGTCACGGGAATGGGGGTGGATGTCAAGGCGGTAGTGGAAGCCATTAGGGCAGTGTCTCCGGATTGTTATATCATTGTCGATGGGATCCAACACGCTGCTCACGGCGCTTTGGATCTGGCTGAATACAATATAGACGCATTTGTCGTCTCGGCGTATAAAGTGTTTTCCAAACACAACTACGGTGTCGCTTGGGTCGCTCCTCGGTTAAGTGTCCTGCCTCATGATAAGTTAGACGGAACCGCTGATAGTTTCTGGGAGTTGGGCACTCGCGATACGTCCGCATTCGCTACGTTTTCAGAAGTCGTCAATTACTTGGATTGGTTAGGTTCTCAGTTTACCAATTCCAGCGATCGCCGTACTAGGTTGATAGAAGCGGGAAAGGCGATGTGTGATCATGAAGCAGGTTTGGTGGGCGCCATGTGCGATGGTGTGGATGGGCAAAAAGGATTAAGAGACATGCCCAAGGTGTTTGTTATCGGAGGTTATGATAATCCTTGGCGGGAAGGGCTGGTGTCGCTAGTCGTTGAAGGAGTTCCCTCTGCTGAAGTGGTTACAGCACTAAACCAAGGGGGTGTTCGTACTCATGTGCGTAAAAATGACTATTTTTCCGGCAACGTGTTGACTCCCCTCGAACTGGAAACCTGTATTCGAGTGTCAATGTGCCACTATAACTCCACAGAAGAAGTAAAAACCTTTCTTGCATTGATGGAGTCCATTGCGGCTTAATCATTATAATATTGACTCCAAAATAAGCTGTCTCAGCCATTTTTATTAAGTTTTCTATCTCGTAGGAAGCTAATAGGAATAATGAAAAAAAGCGAATAACCGTAGATTAGAATTCTTTTATTAAACCATTGATGGACGATTCTTTTTCGTCTCCCTGATTTAGCCCCTTCTAAGAATTCCCTAATCTCATGGTAGTGTATCGCAGGCATCGCTTTACCAATTTTATCTTGGTACTCAGGCTTAGCTTTCTTAACGGCGTCCTTCAAGATTAAATAGCGCCATTCTCCAGTGTAATTAGCGATGTGTTGTCCGTTCCGAACGGCCACATTATTTAGTACCAACAGCTTACTTCGATCAAAGTATTCAAATAAGTTCATCCAAAAATATCTTGAGGCATAAAAACTGATTGTGCAACCCTACGTCTGTAACTTTGATTTAGGTTGAGTCATTATCGTCGTTCCACACGATATAGATTGTGCAACCCTACGTCTGTAACTTTGATTTAGGTTGAGTCATTATTGTCGTTCCACACGATATATCGCTTGTCGGCATTGCTCCATTCATCGTCAATCTCGACGAGGATGGCACTGACAAGCC
>WLWV01000214.1 GCA_012103395.1 Gammaproteobacteria bacterium | reverse complement strand
GATGGCTCAACATTCAACACCTAATCCAGAAAAACCGGCTTTGGCTTCGTTCGCTACGCTCACTTCGCCTAAGCCAAACGAACATCGCTAAAGAAATAAATTACAGACCTCAGGGTACACTACCTTATTTTGGTATAACGACTCGTATCTAATGTGGTGTGTTCGATATTGTGTTTCTCATCAAGCGTTTCCCACTTATTGATTCAATGTGCCAAACGACGTGCTTCTCTCCAACCTCGGGTTTAGCCTTTCAGTCTAGCTTTTTATTATCTCCATGCCTCAAATGCCGTCTTCTCAACGTATTGCCGCTTGTATTGAGTATTGTGGCACCAACTACCATGGCTGGCAGCGCCAAAAAAATGCGCGTTCTGTTCAAGGTGAAGTAGAGAAAGCAATTTCCAAGGTTGCCGACGAACAGGTCAGTGTGATTACCGCTGGGCGAACGGACACTGGCGTCCACGGCATTGGTCAAATCATCCATTTTGATACATTCAGCCAACGGGACGCCTACCATTGGCTTCGTGGCGTTAACACCTACTTGCCAGACGATATATCGCTGATCTGGGCCCATGATGTTGAAAGCGACTTTCATGCGCGATTTTCAGCGAGAGAAAGGCGTTACCGTTACGTCATTTTGAACCGCACTGTCAGCCCTTCCTATTTACACGGTAGAGTCACTTGGGAGCCTGTGTCGCTCAATCCAAGGTGGATGCAGGAAGCCGCTCAGTCATTGTTGGGTCGACATGACTTTAGTGCATTTCGTGCCGCCGGTTGCCAATCTAAAGACCCCGTGAAAGAAGTGAGAAGGCTAACCATTAATTACTCCCATCAATGGATTTGGTTGGATATCGCAGCGGATGGTTTTCTACACCATATGGTGAGAAACATTGCCGGAGTACTAATGAGAATTGCCCAAGGTTTGGCGCCCATTGAATGGGCTAGGGAAGTATTGGAAAGCGAAGATAGAACACAGGGAGGGATGACGGCGCCTGCGGATGGACTGTATTTCGTGTCAGTTCAATATGATGACAAATACCAATTACCAAAAACGCCGGAGGTTTGTCGATTTTGGTAGAATATCGTTACATTTTTAGGAGTCAGCTTTTTTGCGAGTAAGAGTTAAAGTCTGCGGGATAATGAGTTCTGATATCGCCATCCAAGCGGTTCAAGCCGGGGCAGATGCATTGGGTTTGATGTTTTATGAGCCAAGTAAGCGTCACTTAACGTTGGACCAAGCCCTTGGAATTTGCGAAAAGGTAGGCCCATTTGTTGCTAAAGTGGGTGTTATGGTGAACCCTGATAAGGAGTACGTGAAAGCAGTATTGAACCGTGTTTCATTAACGCATTTGCAATTCCATGGTGAAGAGTCCGCTGGTTTTTGTGGTAGTTTCGGTCTTCCCTACATAAAGGGCGTTCGTGTCTCAGATGACGTTGATCTTCTAAAATACGAATCAGCTTATTCTGATGCTAGTGGTATTTTGCTCGATACTTATGTTGACAACCTCCATGGGGGCACCGGGAAAACCTTTGATTGGCGAAGAGCTAATTATGGCGGAAGAAAACCGCTTATACTTGCGGGGGGGCTGAATCCAGCTAATGTAATAGAGGCGATTAAAACAGCGGCTCCCTATGGGGTTGATGTGAGTAGTGGGGTTGAAGTGGAAGGCGTTAAGAATTTAGGTAAAATCACCGCTTTTTGCCGAAACGCACTTGTTCATTGAAACATACTCTGATGTGCTTCTTCCTAGTCAGTGCTAAGTGGCGAATGAATTTCAAAGGGGGCTGTGTTAGTTTAATTTGGAAATGACAATTGACGGATAGGACGTTTCTATAAATTAGCAGGTTAAAAAAAAAGAAGTGAATTGAACCGTAAAGTATCGCTGTTCTAAATTACTTCGCTGGAGTGCTTTTTTTAGGCTCTTGTTAAACCGATAGACTTTAAAAATAATTATATGAATTGGTTCGAAAGAATACTGCCACCAAAAGTGAAAACGACTGGTCGAGGAGGGAAAAAAGGAGTTCCAGAGGGGGTCTGGAATAATTGTTCATCTTGTCAAGCCGTACTCTATGCCGTGGAGCTGACTCATAGCCTGCAGGTGTGTCCTAAATGCAACCACCATATGCGTATGGGGGCGAAAGAGCGACTGTCCAGTTTTCTTGATGATGATTCAATGGTACCGATAGCGGAATCCGTTGGGTCGCTAGATGTTTTGAAATTCAAGGATCAAAAAAAATACAAAGACCGTTTAGCAGATGCAAAAAAGTCGAGTCAATCGAGCGAAGCTTTATTAGCTGCCAGTGGTTCAGTAAAAGGCGTGAACGTCACGGTGACTGCTTTTGAGTTCAAATTTATGGGTGGTTCCATGGGAGCGGTTGTTGGGGAACGTTTTGTACAGGCAGCGAATCACAGTTTTGAAAACCACCAACCCATGATTTGTTTTTCAGCAAGCGGTGGTGCGCGGATGCAAGAGGCTTTGTTTTCTCTAATGCAAATGGCGAAAACTACCGCAGCAATATCGAGACTGAGAGCGAATTCCATCCCATTTTTCTCTGTCCTCACTGATCCAACCATGGGTGGCGTATCAGCCAGTTTGGCGATGTTAGGGGACGTGATTATCTCTGAACCTCATGCTCTCGTTGGTTTTGCAGGACCAAGAGTCATTGAGCAAACCGTCAGGGAAACGTTACCGGATGGATTCCAACGTGCTGAGTTTCTTTTAGAGCATGGCGCGGTTGACATGATTGTGGATCGCAGGGAAATGCGGGACAGTATTGCCGCTTTGCTGGAGAAAATGGGGTTCGGCCCAAACGACTAATGCTGACATTTTTATCAGACCTGATCGTGTTCCGCTGCCTAGGAATTTCTGAGTTAGGTGGTTGATTAACTAGCGCTTCTGCATGTTGGTGTATTACAGCGGTGGTTGCGAGGATGTCTTTCATCGACTTTTTAGAAAAACACACTGATTAGGAAGATATAGAGGCTCCCGGACGAACCCAACTCACCAGTACTTTAATGTTAAGTTAGGCGTTAAGTAGTGGGCTCAGGCAGTGGTGTTCAGCTTCCACTTTCCCTTCGACGCCGAATATAAATATAGTTTGCTCGAATGATAACGACGGTTTCGATTAAACACACAAATGTACTAGTACGGATTTAGACCAAGATAGAAATGAAGCAGTTTGAAGCGTTTGACTTAAATGACTGGGTGGAATATACCCAGAAACAACACTGGCGAACCATTGAACTCAGACTGGATCGAATTCAAGATGTCTGGGAAAGAATGGGTGGCTTTAAACCGAATTTTGTTATCACTGTGGCGGGTACTAATGGTAAGGGGTCATCTGTCAGTATGCTGGATGCCGTACTGCGGCAGGCCGGGAAAAAAACCGGCGTGTATACGTCGCCACACCTTGTCCGTTATAACGAACGAATCAAAGTAAACGACGCCCCAGCCAGCGATGCAGAGATATGTCATGGGTTTTGTGCCATTGAAAAAGCCAGAGAGGACATCCCTCTCACTTACTTTGAGTTCGGCACCTTGTGTGCTCTGTGGGTGTTCAACAGAGAAGAGGTTGATGTCGCCATCCTCGAAGTGGGTATGGGAGGGCGTATGGATGCGGTCAATATGATTGAAAATGACATTGCACTGATCACAACCATCGATATTGACCATCAACAGTGGTTAGGGACAGATAGGGAAAAAATCGGAGCTGAAAAAGCCGGCATAATCCAACCTGGGGGCATCGCAGTGTGTGCAGACCCAGACCCACCCTCCAGTATTGGTCAGACCGCTTCTGAGGTAGGCGCTGCATTGTTTCAAGTTGGAAGGGACTTCTCAGTTGAGTCGTTGGAAAGTGGTATCACCTGGTATGGCAATACCCCCTCAATTTCTGACGAATGGAAAAACATTGAGCAAATCGAGCTGCCACTGATGGGCGAGTATCAGGTGAGAAATCTAGCTGGTGTACTGGCTGTGCTTGGGTTGTCCCAGAGATGGACAAGTGTGACACCCACGGACTTACGGCTTGGATTGAAGAACATTAACCTGCCTTGTCGGTGTCAGGTTGTTTCACTGGCACCGGAGCTGATTGTGGATGTGGCTCATAATCGACAATCCGCTATGGAACTAGCTAAATTTCTTTCGACAAGACCTCATCCAGACCCGAAAAATGGCAAAACCATTGTGGTATTAGGTGTGCTTGCAGACAAAGGGTTGGATGAGATTGTTGGCGCCATCATATCCGATATTGATGTTTGGTATCTGGCAACCTTAGGTGGAGAGAGGGGACAAACAGGAATTGATTTGCGCGAAAAAATCAAACAGGTGAACGCAGCGCTGAATCTAGACGTTGACTTGCAAGCGTTGACTTTTGATACCCCTGTAGAGGCCTATGAAGCGGCAATGAGCAGCGCTACGGTTAGTGATCGAGTGGTGGTGTTTGGCTCGTTTTACACTGTGGGTGATATAATGGGCCACATTGAGTCTCTCAAAGTATAAACATGAACCTCTGGGACTGGGCGGCTGGCGCTCTGGATAATGATATTTACATAATACTTAGATGGTAATTAGCGATACAAAAAATAAACCACAATACAAACTGGCCCACCGGTTAACCGGCGCTATTGTTTTGATGCTTATCGCTATTTTGGTAATACCTCAATTGTTGAAAGAACCGGATTTCAATGCAGATTTTACTCATACCAGCGCTGAAGCCACATCTGGAAAAGAAAGTACGATCAAAATATTTAAATCCAAAATCGCCCCAGTGAGTGCTTCCAACCTGGAAAAGACGCCTAGCAACGACGCATTGGTTTCGGTGGTTGTACCACAGCAGGCTTTGAAAAAAATCTTGGTTAACGATGGAACATCGTCTTCCAGCCAAGCATCGACAGTCACGGCTGCCTTGAGCACGAACGCTAACAGCACTTCTGATAAGGACTCTGTGAAGAAGATTACCGAAAAATCGACAAGTGCAATAATTCAACAAGAAACTCAACAACAGGCCAATACTCAAACCAATCAAGCTTCGAAGCCCGCGCTTTCCGTTTCTGGCAATGCTAATCAGCAATCGAGTACAAGTAAGAAGATCTCAGATGAAAAGATCGTTTTGGTAAAGCAGGATAAAAAGGTTGCTCTGAAAGCCAATATCCAAGATACACAGAATATCCCACAGAAAAAGGTGATAAAAAGTAGTCAGCCTGCCGTGTCGAAGAAAGCTATCAAGTTGCCAGAGAATAAGAAGGCTGATCAATGGGCCGTGAGAGTAGGTACGTTTTCTAAGGAAAGTAATGTGACATCGGTATCCAAATTGTTAAACGGCAATGGATTGGTGGCTAGGACGACCAGAGTAAAAACCAGTTTTGGTGATGCAACAAGAATATGGCTTGGCCCCTATGCAGATAAAAAATCTGCTAAGACAATCAGCACGCAACTGAAAAAGCTGACGGGTGAAAATGGCTATATTACCAAGCACTCACCTTAGCAACTTCTGAACAGCTCATGATCGAGCAATCTGCACCTACCACGAGCCGTTGGATGTCGGACGACCTAATAGCGGTTACCCATAGTATTTACGACGGAATATTCGAGACGGACTTAGTCATACGCTCTCGGATTCACAATATCTTGGTACTACCCAGTTTTTAAGGAAGATTTATAGCCACAAAGAACGGCTGCCTATCGTGATAATGAAAAGAGCATTGGGGGAATAACGATCGATTCCACTTTTCCATTTTAAGCGTCTGAAGTATGAAATATGGAAACTTTCCCTCTCTTATTTACGGGCTGTCATGAGTATTTTTTATGGTAGTGTAATCTGAGGTCTGTAATTTAGCTTTCTATTGCAGCTTCGCTATTGGCTTTGGCGGAGTGAACGTAGAGAGCGAAGCCAAAGCCGGTTTTTCAGGCTTTAGTATTGAATGTTGAGCC
>WLWV01000213.1 GCA_012103395.1 Gammaproteobacteria bacterium | reverse complement strand
CTTGTCAGTGCCATTCTCGTTGAGATTGACGATGAATGGAGCAATGCCGACAAGCGATATATCGTGTGGAACGACAATAATGACTCAAACTAAACCGAAGTTACAGACGTAGGGTTGCACAATCATGCGGTTTGGAAAGGTATTCGGGAGAACTCATTTCTTGAAGCCTGCTGATGGTTCTTTTGAAAGGTTCGACTAGCCTTTCTCCGGTGTAAAGTTCTTCCGGTATTTGGGCGGCAGAGAGAATGAGGTTGACACCTCGATCATATAGTTCATCGATGAGCTCAATAAACCGACGAGTAGAATCATCTAGTGTATGGTCAAGATGGGGAATGTTACTCAGAAGAATCGTATGGAAGCGTTTTGACAATTCAATGTAATCCATCTTAGATCGATTCGTTTGGCACAATGATTCAAATTCGAACCAGATGACACCTGGCCCACTGGCTACGATCTCCACTTCCCGACCGCAAAGCGTGATCTGCTTCTTTGTGTCCTCATAAGGGCCTGATAATCGTGTAAACGCGGTGCGCATGGCTTCGTTGGCATGCTGGCTCAGAGGGCTGTGGTAGATATCGTCCTGAAGGAGGTACTGTTGGCGGTAATCCTGGCCACTGTCTACGTTGATTTGCAGAGTGTTTTGCTGGAGTAATTGAATAGCTGCTTGGAATCGGTCTCGCTGCAATCCGTGCTGGTAGAGGTTTTTTATCTCGATGTTAGACGTTGTAATTAATGTCATACCCTGCTCAAACAGGTGGTTCAATAAACCAGAGAGAATCATGGCATCTGTGATGTCGGTCACCGCAAACTCGTCAAGGCACAAAATACGATGGTGCTTTGAAAAGTGCTGGGCCACCATTTTCAAAGGGTCTTGTTTATCCTTCACTTCTTTTTTTAAGTCATGAACGGACTGCATAAAACGATGAAAGTGAATTCGTTGGCAAATGTCACGGCTAAGAGATTCAACGAAGATATCCATTAGCAGTGTTTTCCCTGTACCAACTCCGCCCCAAAGATATAACCCTTTTATGGGCGGCTGTTTGGGTTTAAAAAACCGGCTCAGTACGCTGGGCTGGCTTTCTCCGCTTTTATCGAATTCGAGAAAAATCCGATTCAAATGTGAAATACATTTTGCTTGAGAGGCGTCCTCGGTGAGAAGCCCCGTTCTGATATGACGAGTATAAATCGCCAAAGGTGTTTGTGTTTCCATCTAGGTGTTTCAGGTTTTTATGTAGGGGTATGACGGGTGACAAAAGGAGTAATATCATGAAAATGATCGACAGTGGAAAACTCGTTTTGTCTCAGTTCAGCGCCGGATAAATCAGGGCGAGTCACGGTCAGTAGATAAGGTATTCCGTACTCCTTTGCCGTTCTTAATATGGGCAAATTATCATCGATAAAGAGGCTGGTTTTCAGATCAAACGGATGACGTCGATTGAGTCGTTGCCAGAATTCGGTGGCTTCTTTGGGCGCCCCAAGATCACTGGATGAAATGACTTGGGTGAAATAAGGTCGCAAGTGGGTGCGATTGAACTTGACCGGAATTGTGTCGTGGTGCGCATTGGTTGCTAGCCATATGGTTTTGTTGTGCGCTACCAAAGCTTTGAGAAAATCATGGACACCGGGACGGACCTGAATGAGATGGATCAGGTCCTGTTTGAGTGCGAGAATGTCAAGCTCAAGCTCATGGGACCAATAGTGAACATCATACCAATCGAGTGACCCTCGAACTGACTTCATCTTCGGCAAAATAATATCCAGTGCTGTTTGGTGCTCAATACCATTCTTGATTGCATAACACGATGGAACATGGTTTAACCAGAACTGGTTGTCAAAGTTGAGATCAAGCAAGGTGCCGTCCATGTCGAGAATGACAGTATCAATCTCGTTCCATTTTATGTTGGGTTTTGTCAAGGTCAAATTCAGATGTAGTGTGATCGAAGTTTTGTAAGGTGCGATTATCGGCTCGGCGACAGGGTTGCAAATTGATGTTCAAACAGATAGCTTATCGCCCCATTATAAAACTGCAATAGTGATGAAACAAAAACCGGAAATTAAATCAGTTACCACCATCGCGAAAGGCCGGTTGCTTTCAATTGAAGGGGTTGAGCTACTATTTTCAAATGATGAAACGGTCACGTTTGAGCGAATTGCTACTTCGGGGCCCGCGGTGATGGTTGTGCCTGTCACTGAAGATGGTCTGCTGATGGTTCACGAATATGCAGTAGGGACTGACAGATACGAGCTAGGTTTTGTCAAAGGGAGGATTGATTCGGGTGAAAGCCCAGAGCAAGCGGCGTTGAGAGAGCTTAAAGAAGAAGTAGGTTTAGGGGCAAAACAGCTGACCTATGTGAGGGAGATGCATGGTATTCCCCACTACAGCGATTTTGTGATGCATCTGTTTTTTGCTAAAGAATTTTATCCAGAAAAACTAGTCGGAGATGAAATTGAGCCATTGGAACAGAGTGTTTGGAAAATTGAGCAGATTGATGATTTACTCGAACATCATCAGATAAATGACCCTAGGGTTCTTTTGGCATTGTGTCTGGTCAAAAAGTGGTTGGAAAAATGACTGAGTTATTAAATGAAGCGTTGTTGAGCGAGATTCTGGATATTGCCATTGATGCCGGCAAAGAGATTCTCGATGTGTACGAAAATGAGTTTGACGTTGAAATAAAGGGAGATGGTTCGCCGTTAACAATGGCTGACCAGCATGCGCATAACCTGATCGAGCATCGTTTGGGGAAGTTGGAAACGGTGATACCTGTTTTATCTGAGGAGTCTTCTGGGAAGGTTTTCGAGAAAAGGCGGAATTGGCAGCGGTTTTGGCTTGTGGATCCACTCGATGGAACCAAGGAATTTGTCAAGAGAAACGGAGAGTTCACCGTGAATATTGCACTGATCGAAAATGGAATGCCGATACTCGGAGTGGTACACACCCCAGTAAGGGCCATTAGCCACTATGCTGCCTTGGGTTTGGGTGCATTCAGGTGCGAAGCTAACGGTGAGGTCAATCCAATACATGTTAGGAAGTCCACTCGAGAGGTGATGACGATGGTGGCGAGTCGTTCGCATGCTGGGGCGGATGTTGAAAAATATCAGAAAAACTTAGAAAAGGACGCTGGAGAAGTGCAGGTAACAAATATGGGCAGTTCTTTGAAAATCTGTTTGGTCGCAGAAGGAAAGGCAGACATCTATCCCCGTCTGGGACCCACTTCAGAATGGGATACCGCTGCAGCGCATTGTGTTTTGATGGTCGCGGGAGGGAAAATGGTGGATATAACGGGTAAACCACTGGAATATAATAAGCAAAATATCTTGAATCCATGGTTTCTCGCCTGCGGAGACCCTGAAATTGACTGGGTTCAATATGTGGAGGTTGGGGCCTAATTCGCACGACGCAGATCTATCTATTTTAAGCCGATAGGCCTAGTTGTTAAGGATTGTGTGCCTTCCTCGCAGACCATACGAATAATCGAGAGCTGAAATTTTGTGAGATGGGCGGTTGACCTTGTGGTCAACAACGATTAGGCTTTGCGCCCCATTTGTCTGTAGTAAAGTAATCGAGATCTACAAGCTATGCGAATCGCACTTTTAGGCGCACCAGGTTCTGGAAAAGGCACACAAGCCAAGTTACTGGCTGATCGATATCGGGTTCCGAAAATCTCAACGGGAAACCTGCTGAGAGACGCGATCGCTGCTAACAAACAGCTACACAAATCTGTAAAAGAAGACATGGACGCCGGTAGATTAGTGGCTGATGCCGTGGTATTAAAGCTACTGGAAGATCGTCTGCGAAAAAAAGACACAAAGCGTGGTTTCATTATTGACGGTTACCCTAGGAGTATTCCCCAAGCTCAAGCACTTGATGCGCTATTGGGCCTTCTGGGCAAAACGTTACAGGTTGCCGTCAATATCAGTGTTGAAGACGACGTGTTGGTCAAACGCATTACTGGCAGGATAGGCTGTGAGTCTTGTGGTGAAATCTATAACAAATACTTTTCAACACCAGAAGTTCGTAATAAGTGTGACGTATGCGGCGGTAAACTTGTTTCGAAGTCCGACGATACAGAAAAGACGGTGTCGATGAGGATATCTGTCTATCATGAAAATACGGCACCGCTAATCACTTATTATCGAGCTCAGCATAAGCTTCGTAATATGCCTGCGAAGGGAAATATCAGTGAAATCCATGAGAAAATAAGTGATATTGTTGATATTGAGATTAGACCACTTGAAATAAAAACATTGGAAACCGCTGCTGAATCTATCGACGAAGAAGAGTCAACAATCATTGCGGGTGGAAAAATAAACCGTATTGCACCTGCGGCAACTCGAGGGAGCGAAGAAGATTCAGTTGTTCCTGAAACGACTAATTCGCCGCCCGATACTTCTTTGAATTCAAAACAAAAGAAAAAAGATAAGCCGGCAGAAGCCAACACAAAGGTAGTGTCGAAGAAAACCACCGCCAAGAAAGCCACTGCCAAGAAAGTCACCGCCAAGAAGGTCACCGCCAAGAAAGTCACCGCCAAGAAAGCCACTGCCAAGAAAGCCATCACCAAGAAGGCCACCGCCAAGAAGGCCATCACTAAAAAAAGCAAAATTCAGTAAGAAATTTATTTTTAAACAGTTAGGACAAACTATGGTTGACCATCCAGAGCAGGCAATGTTTCCTCATGCTCGACCTCGAAGAATGCGTCGGGACAGTTTTAGTCGACGTCTCATGCAAGAGAATGTCGTCACGATGAATGACCTCATTCAGCCGGTGTTCGTTAAAGAAGGGGCGGGAGAAATCGAGCCGGTTCCGTCGATGCCCGGTGTTGCGCGATTTAGTACTGATGTTCTAGTTGACAAGTGCAAGGAGTATCAAAGCCTTGGTATTCCTGCCGTGGTGCTCTTTCCGGTCACACCGGCAGCAGCAAAATCGGATTGCGCGAAAGAGGCATGGAATCCAAATGGCTTGGTTCAGCGAACTATCAAAGCGATAAAAGACTCGGTTCCCGAACTTGGAATTATCACGGATGTGGCTCTTGATCCCTATACCAGTCATGGTCAGGACGGACTGATTGACGCTTCTGGTTATGTGGTGAATGAACAAACTGTTGACGTCTTAGTCAAACAGGCAATCTCCCACGCTGAAGCCGGAGCCGAAGTGGTCGCACCTTCCGATATGATGGATGGTCGTATCGGTTCAATACGACAGGCGTTGGAGGATCAAGGATTTATAAATACTCGAATTTTGTCTTATGCAGCGAAATATGCGTCCAGTTTCTACGGCCCTTTTCGTGATGCGGTGGGTTCTAGTGCAAACTTGGGTGGAGGGAACAAATACAGCTATCAGATGGATCCCGCCAACGGAGACGAAGCGCTACGTGAGGTGTCTCTGGATATCGCTGAAGGTGCAGACATGGTCATGATTAAGCCAGGCTTGCCGAATATTGATATTGTATGGCGGGTGAAGAAGGCATTTGGTATGCCAACCTTTGCCTATCATGTCAGTGGAGAGTATTCCATGCTCAAAGCAGCTTGTGAAAATGGCTGGCTCAATGAAAAGGAAGTTGTCATGGAAACCATGCACTGTTTTAAGCGAGCTGGCTGCGATGGCGTTTTGACTTATTATGCCGAACAAATTGCTCATTGGCTGAATGAGTGACTGGAAAGTTTGGTCTCCAAATCACTCTCCAGAAACGACTATCTCGTATCGTAGCGCAGAACCCCACCTCGAAAGCGAAGACAGACCAGCAATATATATAGCCATCGTTATATTTGGTTTCAACCAGTGGGTTTGTTTTTATCTAGAATGGCCTAATTTGTAGAAGTTCAGACTTGAGCTGACAGTTACCCGTTTATCAGTAGCTGTCTGTCAGATAGAGTTTAGTTTACAAACTTTTCTTTCCAGATCGCTTTACCGTCGATGAGTGTTTCCATCG
>WLWV01000212.1 GCA_012103395.1 Gammaproteobacteria bacterium | reverse complement strand
TGGCTCAACATTCAATACTAAAGCCTGAAAAACCGGCTTTGGCTTCGCTCTCTACGTTCACTCCGCCAAAGCCAATAGCGAAGCTGCAATAGAAAGCTAAATTACAGACCTCAGATTACACTACCCCCATGCTGGAAAAATTAGGAAACAGACGAGGTTGTTGGGAAGTGACGATAGAAGGTCAATACGTTGTCACATTGTCTGCTAAATGTAATACGTCGATAAGTTTGTCGAAAGACATGATGCTGAATATCATCAATTGATCAAGCATTGATTTTGATCCAATCTATGAGTCGGGCGATGGGGCGGAGCGAACACTGATTGAGCACGCACAGGAAATAGTAGTAAGTGTAAATTCAGATACCTTAACCCTATTAAGGCCACTGGCCTACAAATTAGCTTAGCGGTGAGGTGGTTTGCAAATTGCGGCAATATCACCGGTGATACCCATTGCGCTTAATGCGAGTTGATTTTTAATCATAGGGAGGTTGTCGACCGCATTTAGGCCCACTTGGCGAGCGATTCTGGTGCTTGGTTTGTGATTTGAAAACAGTGCTTTTATGGCTTTCATCAAGGCTAGGACCTGTGCATTCTCTCCTTTTCTCCATCGCTCATAACGCCTTAATACAGAATGGTTGCCAATGTTCTTCCTATTATTTTGGGCCTGCTGAATTGTTTCGGCGAGAACCGCAGCATCCATGAAACCAATGTTGGCTCCAAGCCCTGCCAAGGGATGAGTGATATGGGCTGCGTCTCCTACCAACACCGTTCGTTTTGAAATATATTGATCAGCGTGATGTTGTTGGATAGGGAAAAGGCGACGCTCACTGCAATGGGTTATTTTCCCAAGATGGGAGCGGAAAACCTGGGACAGTGCATCACAAAAACCGTCGTTGGACAATTGCCCAAGGGTTTCGGCATATTCATTATCACAGGACCAAACAATGGAGCACCGTCCATCCTGTAGAGGCAATAGCGCCACAGGACCTGTGTCGAGGAAACATTGCCAAGCTGTATTTCGATGATTATCTTCCAGTGTGACGGTGGCGACAACGGCTTTTTGCTGGTAATCATGGCAGTGGGTGTTGATGTCGCAGAATTTCCTAATGACTGACTGAGAACCATCGGCACCGACTAGCAAGCTGGCCGAAATACTACTGACCTTTGAATCGTCATCACTATTAGAGGTGCTTATCTCTAGGTTTACCGAAGTGTCTTGGAAATGTAGTTGATTAACCTTTGTGTTCTCGAAAATACGGACCTGATAATTTTGTTTGAGTCGCTCAGCGTTAGTGCTGACGACGGCATGGTTGCTGACGATGTGTCCAAGGTTTGCGTATCCTAATTCTTCTGCATCGAATGAAATGCTAGAAAGTGAGTGTTGTTCCCATACGCGCATCTTTTCATATGGGCTAGCTCCTTTTACTTGAATCGAAGACCACGTGTCGATGTATTGCAATATTTTCAGTGTGCCATGATTCAGTGCGCTTACTCTATTGATGGGGCCATTATTTTCACCAGTGGACTGTTTGTTGGATTGTTCCTCTTGCTGCCACTGAACCAAGGAGCCGTGATCAATGAGACTGATTCGAAGCCCTAGTTTGGCGAGAAGGCAGGCCAGTGTTGTGCCGACCATTCCAGCCCCGACGATGGCAACATCGAAATTTTTCTCCATACTTGTGTCTGTCAGGAAGGTGTGATTGTTTTTGAGTGAGATGAGCTTTGGCTAATCCAATGGAATGCCCATCGCGAGTTTGCTTTGTTTGCCAGCAAGCCCCATGGTTTTTTTCAGCAGAAAACGCTTAGCAAGTGGAAACAGTTCAATACTTTTCAAACCAAGATTTCGACCCAATGCAGGAATAAAGAAATCATTGGAAAATAAGGCAATGAGCCCATGGGTAAACCAGCTTACCATGCGTGTATCCCGTTGCCGGTTTTGACTGTATTGATTGAGCATATCTGAGCTACCAAGTGTTTGACTCTGGCGGTGGTCATGAATGGTTTCCGCCAAGGCAGCCACATCGCGTAGACCAAGGTTAAATCCCTGACCCGCTACAGGGTGAACGGTATGAGCTGCATTCCCGACAATCACTGCGTGATTGCTGATGGGGTTGTTGACAACGCCATGGCTCAGGGGATAGTAATTTCGCGCTGAGGGGCGGCTGAAATTTCCAGCCTTGTCACCAAAAACCGCCTGCAGTTCTTTGATAAACGCGTCATCTGATAAGCCCATTTTTCTTTCAAGGTCATCGATATGAGTCGTCCAGACCATGGCATAGGTTTTTTTCCCATTGGGCAGTAAAGCTAGGGGGCCTTCCGATGTGAATCGCTCATAGGCTCGGTTTCCATGGTCTTTGTCACTAGACATAATGGATAGCACGGCGGCGTTTTCATAGGGTGAAGCATCGCGTGGGATATCGAGTTGTGCGGTAATCGCAGATCGACCGCCATCCGCAACCACTAGTAATTTAGTTTTTACTCTATGAGTCTCTTGCGCTGATGCTAATTGAATATCGATGGCATGTCCGCCTTTTATGGGGGTGGTTGAAACCGCATTCGCAGGTGTCATGATGTCGATGTTATTGCTTTGTCTCATCTTCTCCCAAAGTACCTGCCCTAGTACCCGTGTTGGAACCACATATCCCAATGCATCCGTGCCGACGTGTTTATGCGAGAGGTGGGTCTTACCGAAGTGACCAGCATTAGAGATGTGGATGTCTTTTATGGGCTCCGATTGCTGTGAGGCGATGGAGTTCCAAATTCCTATCCCGGTGTAAATGAGCTTTGCACTATGAGTTAATGCCACCGTGCGCTCGTCATAGCTTGGTTGTATTTCGGAATTTAGCTCAATGGCTTCCACCACGAGCACCTTGAGGTCACTGGGTCCCAGTGCTGCGGCAAGGCTAGCACCGACTAATCCGCCACCGATGATGACGATGTCGTAATCGTATTGAAGGCTGTTGAGCATTAACCCGACGCCATGAGGTGTTCGATATCACTCACTTCTTTTGGTGCGCCATTGGAGAGATTCTCGTTGCCGGTTTTGGTAACCAGAATGTCATCTTCAATCCGTATTGCCATATTGTGCCATTTTGGATCGATGTTGTTTGAAGGGGAGATGTATAGCCCGGGCTCAACAGTCAGAACCATGCCCGGTTCCAGAATTCGCCATTCGTCATCGATCTTATAGTCTCCCACATCATGTACGTCCATGCCGAGCCAGTGTCCAGTTCGGTGCATATAAAAAGGGTGGTAGGCATTGGCTTCAATGAGTTCGTTGATTTCCCCATGTAAAATCCCAAGATCAACTAGCCCTTCTGTCAATACTTCAACTGCTGCATCATGGTATTCAATGAGCGTGGCGTCTGGGTGAACCTTCTTGATGGATGCTTTTTGAGCGTTTAATACCACGTCATACAGCGCTTTTTGTTCTCCACTGAAGCGACCATTAACTGGAAATGTTCGAGTGATATCTGATGCATAACAGTCGAATTCAGCGCCTGCATCGATAAGTAACAAGTCTCCATCGTTTAAGATACTGTTGTTCTCGATATAGTGCAGTACGCATCCATTCTTCCCTCCGGCGACGATAGAAGGGTAGGCTGGCCATTCGCTTCCACCCCGTCGAAACTCGTATTCCAGTTCGGCTTGAACCTGATATTCGAACATGCCAGGTTTGGTTGCTCGCATGGCTTGTTGGTGCCCCGCGGCCGCAATTCCCCCGGCTTTTTGCATGAGCTTAACTTCTTCCTTAGACTTAAAAACCCGCATCTCATGGAGAATGTGGCGTAAATCCGCAAACTCCCCCGGCGCGTTCATGCCTGATCTTTTCTTGCTGCGGACTTCACTGATGCAGTTAAGCAAATCAAGGTCGAAGTCAGGATACCGACCCATCATGGTGTAAACTTTATCTTTGTTATCCAACAGCTCAGGCAACTTATTCTCGAATTCATCGATGGGAAAAGCTTCATCTGCGCCATATTGATCACAAGCCCCATGGAGCCCAATTCGATGGCCATCCCATTGTTCCTTGAAAGGATCTTTTTCCCGACAAAAGATAAGAAACTCTCCTTCAGGGCGACCGGGAATAATCACGGCGATGGCTTCGGGCTCTGGAAAATGGGTTAGATAGTAGAAATCGCTATCAGGTCGAAATTGAAAAAAAACGTCGCCATTTCGGGATTGATGAGGAGATGTGGTCAACACGACAATGCCATCTTTGAGAAAATGCATCAAGTCCTGTCTTCGGCGCTGATAGATGTCAATAGTGGACATAGGGAGTTGTCTAGGTCTTGGATTAGTGTGTGAATGGTGTTGGGCTAGCCGTCTGGATTGGCCTTTTCCCGCCTAATGAGAAGTATCAACGATCAATAGAAGTAGTATTGGTCAAAAGGATCAGTGTGTGGTCGTGTTTCTTCCAGGAACGTCATCGTTAATCTCATCATAAATTAGTTGGATACTAACCTTCAAATATTCTTGAATCTCAAATAGGTCTTTTTCAGACTCGCTGTCAGATTGTTCTGAAAGGCCCGGTTCAATGTTACTGATGTTAAGCACATCATTAATGATTTCACTGATGGTGCTGCTTTGCTGAATAATGGTTTCGCCGTCGTGGCAGAATCCCTGTAAAAAACCTTGGCACCAATTCGCCATTTCCTCTGTTTGTTCGGTGAGAGGGAAGCTATCTCCAGGCAATAGCAAACTGAAATTAAATCCTTCGGCAGATAGGTCTCGTAAAGCGAGATTGAATAAACCTTCGAGTATTAGCGTGGTTTGTGGATCAGAAACCCTGAATAGGAACATCCTGTTTTTTATCTCTTGATCAGTGATTCCCAAGCATGCTAATCCGCAGAGTAAACCGTGAGCTTCACTAGCACCACTCTCCCATTCCGACGCTCTTAGCTTGTCATCAAGATCTAGGTAAAGTCTTTGTTGGAAGTCCTCACTGGAAACTGAGGGCATACCGGTTTCATTCATGTTGTTTTTATCAATGTCATGGGTGAGTTATCTCCGTGGCCGACTCTTTGGGACAATAACGATAATTAAAAGCGTTGCCTAGAGACAGTTTTCTTCAGATTGCTCTTAGCCTAACGGCCTGGCTAGTAGCCTAGAAACGAAGATACGTTATTGCTACGCTATTACCAAGGTAATTCGTATCCTTCGGCGTGCCAGAATTTTCCGGTATTTCCGAGATTTAACTGATCCATTCTTTGAATGAGCCCTTGGGCGGATTTGGCTGGAGAAATACCCTGCCCTCCTGTCATCTCGGTGGCAACCAGTCCTGGGTGGAGCAATGCTAGCGCAACACCCTTTGGCTTAAGCTCATGAGACAAATTAACACCTACCATGTTCACTGCGCTCTTAGACATTCGGTAGCCGAACATCCCGCCCGAGCCATTGTCATCAAGAGAACCCACTCGACTGGAAATAATGCCAACTTTGGCTCCTTCTTTAAGGTGATGAGTCAAACCATGCACCATACGAAGTGGCCCAAGGGTGTTTACTTCAAATTGGGCTCTGATGCGATCGAAATCAAGATCCTCAAAACTTTCATTAGTGAGAATTCCAGAGCCATGAATCAATAGGTCAATGGTTTTATTGGCCAACGCCTGTCGTATTGTTTCAACACTTTGAGGTTGGGACACATCAATGCGCTTTATCACTTGTACACCGAGTGTCGCTAACGCACCAATATCCTCGCGACAAGTTGCTATGACGTCGTCTCCTCGATCCCTTAACTGTTTGCAAAGTGCGAGCCCAATACCTCTGTTACCACCAATTACCAGAACTGTTGCCATGTGAATGTGGTTGTTGTTTGAATAGTAAATTATGACCTTGATTCAAGTATAAGCGGTAGTGTAATCCGAGGTCTGTAATTTAGCTTTCTATTGCAGCTTCGCTATTGGCTTTGGCGGAGTGAACGTAGAGAGCGAAGCCAAAGCCGGTTTTTCAGGCTTTAGTATTGAATGTTGAGCCATCAAGTCGTTCCATG
>WLWV01000027.1 GCA_012103395.1 Gammaproteobacteria bacterium | reverse complement strand
TACCTCGTTGTGTTTTGATATTGTTTGGTAACTACATCAAAACGGGTAACTCTCATTAAATCAACCCTCGCTTCGCTCGGATTGATTTAATACGGTGTCAGATTTGGTCTAAACTTCTACAAATTAGAATACCTTGGGCTTATCTTCGAGAGCCCCGCTCTTCGTGGGCTAGGTCGACTAACCGATTTGCCAATGCATTGTATTTTTCTTGATACCCGTCTAGGTCATCACCTGAAGCGGGTTGGTAGTACTCTTCTGAACTGACACCATTGGCTTGCTCCTTAGCAATAAATGATTTTTGCATTTGCAGCATCTTTTGAATAATTTCTTGTTTCTCGCTCATTTTTCTACTTTGGTTTTTCCTGTTGTTAGTCTGAATTCAATCTTGGGTGTGTGATGAAAATCATTGCCTTTGCTGCGTTCTGTTATTGCTCCATATTGGGACCACCGCTCAGATCATTGACAATCAATAGCCGCCCTTGCGCATACTTTCGGGTAGACCTGCGATTAGTCCTGCTTGTTTGCTGGGCGTGCCGGGAAAGAGATCAAATAGGACAGAGGCTTTCACCTTCCCTTCCTGCCATTTTTCGCCCATGGCTTTTCCCATGACGCGATTGTTTGGCTGATTGCCGCTGTTTTCAAAGTACTCTTCACGCAGGTAATGGATCACATCCCAGTGACGTTCGGTGAGTGTCAGTCCTTGGTTTAAAGCAAGTGCTTGCGCCACTTCCTCGCTCCAGTCCTCCTGACTAATAAGATAACCATTTTCATTGGTTTCTATTTGGATGTTGTTGACTGTGATAGGCATGGTATCTCCGTTAAATGTATTATTTCAATTTTGGTTAATCGCAATTTAGGTGAAGTAGTTTAGGCGTATCATCTCAAGTTTCCTGTTTCAACTATGAGTACTTTACCCAGTTACCGTGTCAATCATCATCTTGCGATGAGCCAACAGCGGCTAGGCTTTTATGCGGTAGAAAAATACCACACCCTAACAATCGATTTGGCCCCAACCCTTGTTGCTGCAATGCGAGGGACTCGTCCCATTCGATGTCCGCTAGCAAAACACTTCGCGCGGCAATACTGCCTGTCGGCGTGGTGATAGTGTGGGAAAGTCCGCAAAGCATTTTGGTTACTCTAATATTCTGTTGGTGCAGAGTTGACACAATTTCGTCGGTAAAATCCTGCTCGTTTTCAACGTTAGTCCCACAAACGGACCGTGAAAAAACAGTTTTCGTTGGCACCAGCATTTTGAGTTGGCTTTCGCCAACGGTGATGTGATGTTGATCTAGTTTTAGTTTACGGCCCGTGAGGCTCTTAGTGTCTTCAATTCGGTGCTTAGGAACACGTAGATACATTCATGTTCGCCGTGAAAGTTGCAAAAAGGTTTGATTGGATTGCTCTGGTCGATTCCAGCCATTGCCGGAGGAGGCGCCGTGAATACGGTGAATTCCAACTAATGCTTCGTCGTTGATCCAAGGCAATTGCTGGCTTAGCGTCTGACACAAGGCCCAAGCGTGGTCGACAGGCAGTTCTTGGCAGGACATGCGAAACGATAGGTCCTGAATGTCATCAGGAACCACGAGTCTCGTGTCATCATTTTTTTGCTGCCAGAGCATTTTGGGTTTCCGGATACCTCAGTCTAATTCTTCTAGGTCTAACTCTAGGATTCGTTGTCTGCAGGGATCATCGCCTGCAATTCAGCGCGGTCAATCCACCATTGGTCCTGAACCAGTACATCAATGATATTTCGCATTCTAACAAGTAGTTTCTCTGGGACATTCAGTTCAAGGCGCTTAAACCACTGATCAAACTCCTCGGGAGATTGAACATTGCTGTGTCGTCGTGCAACGTCGTTTAGTATTTGTCCAATGATAAGTGCGGCATCGTCATTTTTCACTTGGTTACCCCTGAGTTCCACAACATAGGCAGCAACGGCGGCGGCAACCGCCGCACCATCTGAGTCTTCCGGTGTTTCGTCAATAACATGTTGCAGTTGTGAGATAGTGAGGGTGGGCTCAACAGGGAAGGTGATGCTTAACCACAGTCCATGGCCCAATGCGATAAGAGAGTCTTGATGGTCACAGTGAAATAATGTGTCGCAAACTACCGTCGCCAGTTCCCATTCCTGTCTATCAATATGAAACTGAAAAGCAGGCAATGCATTTTTCCATGCTAATTGTGTGTGACCACAATCAATTTGTACATTAGCAAGGTCGTGGGAAAGTAAGGCTCTGTCACGAATATTCCCTAGGCTGAGTGCATCGATTTGTTGTTGGATCTGCCGAGATTTGAGTTCCAACGCTTGTGTGGAGACTTGAGCGTCATCCTGACTATCGGCGCCAAGATCAAGCCGCTGTCGATTTAAGTAATTCATTCTTGCACTCAAAATTAGATGATCGGGTTCATTGGGTCAGTAGATAGCCGATCAGTGAAGCGTATTCGGTGAAGACATCGCTTGAGGGTTGAGTAATGGTGTGCGTTAAGATCACTTGGCATGTCTGAAAAGGATGTTCGACGATGGATAACGTTGTTACAAATGAGGCCCTGACCGGGTTTTAATCGGATCTTAATCTTAAACCGGCTTTCATCTTCCAATAACTGGCGCATCGCTTCTAGTGCTTTGGTGGTCACTAAATCCTGTTTCCATTGAATATGGCGTTTGCGCTCGGTGTATCGAGTGTAAAAGTAGCCGGTGTCTTTGTCTGTGACAAACACTGGGCCCTGAAATTCCTTTCGCAAGATTTGGTTATCTACCACATTCGAAGGAATGGTCATCACGTCAGGGTGGGTTAGCGCTTCTGCCCATTGTGGATTGGCATTTCGCAGCTGCAAATAAATCATTTCAGGATCCACCAGCTCATTGTCACCGCCCGCACTCGCTGCTTGGTCGCAATGAAGTATGAACGATCGAACGATTTGTATGGTTGGATTGTAATAACCGTCGGTATGCCAACCCAGCGGCTTATTCGTATAGGGAATATACCGTTTGGGGGTGGTATTATTACTTGATGAATTCTCAATCGGCAGGCCGTTTTCTGACTGATTCATGTCTTGGATTAGCGTCACGTTATCAGGACCAGATTCTGGGTTTGCTATTGAATGAACTAGTCCGAGTTGTTGGCAAATGCGGATGTATCTTTTGTCTTGGCTGGCGATGGGACTGGCAATGGAGTTGGGGGCAACGCCTGATCTTCCCTCTCTCATAGGGGCGGTACGAGTTCCATACTCCGGTTCATATTGGTAAACAGCGAAGTTGTTACGGTTGATTGTCTCCAATAAGGCCCGCTTTTCACTGCAAGTGAGTTGATCCGGGTTCCTAATAGGCACGATCAATTGACTTGGATCGGTGATATACCTATCGATGCGATAGGCTTTCCACCTTTTATACTCACCATTATCCATTTTCAGTGGAGAGGTGCCCACAAACGGCGCTACGCATGGTGAATTACCATGAGTGGGACTACTATTATCCTTTGATGGGTTGATGGCCGTTTTAAGCAATGGGTTTAGGTGTTTTATTGTTTATAGGGATCGTAATGGTTCCATTTTTTGGAAGGGCTTTCGATATGTTAAGAAATGAGCGTCAATTTGATCGATCGATACCCCTGTTCGTCTATACCTCTATGGGGATAAATACCATAAGGTTGCTACCCTTTCTGGGCGCTGGAGTATTGTGTTGACATTGCTAGAATAGCGACTGAACAAATGACCGAACCGATTGGAGCTGTAGACGATGAGCGATTCCAAACACAATACCCCGATGTTGGACGAACTAGAGAATGGGCCTTGGCCCAGCTTCATTTCTGGCATTAAGCGTCTGCGCGACGATCACCCTGACGGGAGAATCAATGGCATAGCCAATGATTTACTAGGGCAGCTGGAGCATTCCTATGAGACCCGCAAGGGGTATTGGAAGGGTGGGACAGTCAGTGTGTTCGGGTATGGAGGCGGAATTATTCCGCGATTTTCTGAGGTTGGTAAACAATTCCCCGACTCAAAAGAGTTTCATACATTGCGTGTTCAACCACCAGCTGGGAATCATTATACAACCGATATGTTGCGTCAGCTCGGCGATAGTTGGGAAAAGTGGGGGTCTGGTCTGGTTACTTTTCATGGCCAAACCGGCAACATTATGTTTATTGGGACCTCAACTGAAAATACTCAGCATTTCTTTGATGAAATCAACGACTATGGGTTTGATCTCGGCGGCGCGGGTCCCTGCGTTAGAACGGCGATGTCTTGTATCGGCGCGGCACGGTGCGAACAGTCCTGCACCAATGAACACCGTCTTCACCGCGAACTGGTCAATAACTTTACCGATGATGTTCACCGGCCAGCTTTGCCTTACAAATTCAAGTTTAAGGTCTCTGGTTGTCCCAACGATTGCATGAATTCCATTGAACGTGCTGATTTTGCCGTGATCGGAACCTGGCGGGACGATATCAAGGTTGATCAGGCTGAAGTGGCGAATTACGTCAATGAAAAGGGTAGGCAACATGTCATCGATAATGTGATCACTCGTTGCCCAACGAATTGCATGTCATTGACCAATGACGACAAGTTGGAGATTGATAATCGAAATTGCGTTAAATGCATGCATTGCCTGAACGTGATGAATAAGTCTCTATCTCCTGGAGACGATAAAGGCGTGTCCATTTTGATTGGTGGAAAACGGACTTTGAAAATTGGTGATCTGATGGGCACGGTTGTGGTGCCATTTATGAAGCTGGATAACGATGATGACTATGAACGCATCGTTGAGATGGCAGAGGAGATCATCGACTTCTGGGCAGAAAATGGTTTGGAACATGAACGTTGTGGGGAAATGATTGAGCGTATCGGTTTGGTTAACTTTCTTGAAGGTGTCGGTATCGAAGTCGATCCCAATATGATTTCTCATCCTAGAGAGAGCTCCTATGTGCGTATGGATGGCTGGGATGAAGAGGCTGAAAAGTGGTTTGACCGTCAACGCGAAGCGAAACAGGCGGCAGCGAGCTAGTCCACCGTTTAGACGATTTGAAGAGAAGAGATAGAGAGAAGAAGAATGGCACTGTCACTTGAAAATATGCGTAGACCCATTGAATCGGGTTGTCCGGATGGGATGCAATATATGCACCCTGTTATGGTCAAAAATTTTGGTCAATGGAAGTACCACGAGCATCCAAGGCCGGGTGTACTGGTGCATTATGCCCATAGTGGTGATGCCATTTGGACGGTGAAGGCAGGAACTCAACGAATTTTGGATGTTTATACGCTGAGAAAGTTGTGTGATATCGGTGATAAATATGCGGATGGGCATATTCATTTCACCATTCGAAGCAACATCGAATACATGGTTTCTGAAGAAGCTAAGGTTGAGCCGTTGATTGAAGCCCTTGAAAAAGAAGGGTTTGTGGTCGGTGGAACGGGGAATTCGGTGGCTTTTATTTCCCATACTCAAGGTTGGCTGCACTGTGATATTCCAGGCACTGATGCTTCTGGTGTGGTTAAGGCGATGATGGACGAGCTTATCGATGAATTCAAAAACTGCCGTATGCCTAATCGCGTTCATATTACGACTTCCTGTTGCCAGATAAACTGCGGCGGGCAAGGTGATATCGCCATCAATGTACAACACACCAAGCCGCCAAAAATTAATCATGATCTGGTTGCTAATGTGTGTGAAAGACCCTCCGTTGTCGCTCGATGTCCCGTGGCTGCAATCCGACCTGCCATGGTCAATGGTAAACCCAGTCTCGAAGTGGACGAGAAAAAGTGTATCTGCTGTGGTGCTTGTTACCCGCCTTGTCCGCCGATGCAAATCAACGATCCAGAGCATTCAAAGCTCGCCATCTGGGTAGGTGGGAATCACTCGAATGCGCGTAGCAAACCGAGTTTTCAGAAATTAGTGGCTGGTGGCGTGCCAAATAACCCACCTCGATGGCCTGAAGCTACGGCTATCGTGAAGAAAATCCTTCAAGCTTATCAGCAGGATGCAAGGGATTGGGAGCGTGTTAACGATTGGATTGAACGTATTGGCTGGCCGCGCTTTTTTGAGTTAACCGGATTACCGTTTACGAAATATCACATCGATAACTGGCGTGGATCTCGTAAGAGTTTGAACTCTTCAACGTATATTCGTTTATAGGCGGCCTCCGCGAATATTGAACTCATTCTGGAAAGATCAATGAAATTTGCAGTGCTCGTTAATGAAGGCCCTTATACCCACCAGAGTAGTGATAGCGCCTATCATTTTATCCGTGCCGCATTGGACGAGGGGCATGAAGTTTTGCGTGTCTTTTTCTACCACGACGGCGTGAATAACGGCACTCGTTTGACGACTCCTCCTCAGGATGATCGCCATATTCCTGATCGATGGTCTGAGCTTAGTAAGGAACATGGGCTTGATCTTGTGGTTTGTGTTGCTGCCGCGCAAAGAAGGGGCGTTGTGGATGCAGATGAGCAACGTCGAAATCGTAAGGATGCCAATATTTTGCTGATTGAAGATGGTGTTTATGGTGCATTGAAGGGCAGTGATATTGAAACAAGTGTACGAGTGTGTTTGGAAGACCGAGGGTTTTATGTGCTCGGTCCTGATTTGAAGGCTCGGGGGATCAGTGAAGATCATCTAATCGAAGGCATTGAAGTTGTTGATTATAAAGGTTTTGTGAAACTGGCTGCGAACTCTCCTAAGGTTCAATCCTGGCTTTGAGTTAGACTGTCAGGCTGTAAATGACCCTCTTAGATTAGCGGCAAGTCGTCGTAGCGCTAAGCAGGGCAGATTTTTATGTGTTTAAGTTTTGTGTTGTAACGCTGTTTTAGGGAGACTCGACCTAATTCTGGAGGTAAGTTGATCGTTTATGATTTACTCAGAGATTCCTTAAATATAAATAATGCTATCGATAATTGGAGCACGAATCATGTCATTAGAAGTAAACGGTAAAACCTACGAAACAGACGAGGAAGGTTACCTCGAGAATTTGAGCGAATGGAACCTTGATTTAGCAGACGCTATGGCTAAAGAGGACGGGTGTGATCTAACAGAAAATCACTGGGAGGTGGTTAACTTTCTCAGAGAGTATTACGACGAATACCAAATAGCACCTGCTGTTCGAGTGCTTACCAAAGCGGTAGGTAAACGTTTGGGCAAGGACAAAGGAAACAGCAAATATCTTTACGAATTGTTTCCTTACGGCCCTGCAAAGCAGGCCTGTAAGTATGCGGGATTGCCTAAGCCAACTGGTTGTGTATAAGCGTTCTGTTTATTAAGTCCATTCGCTAATTTTAGTTGACCAAACTATCGTTTGTCTCATCATCTGAACCAAGTAATTAGCTGACCATAATGTCTTTCCTATCCTATTTGTATGCAGGGCTTTTCTACTGTGCCGCTATGGTAATGGTGGTGGGGGTGGGACGTAAGGTAATGGTGTACACGAGAATCCCAGCGCCACTGAAGATTCCCACAACACCCGCACCGACCACTCGTTTTGGGGTAGTTGGTAGGATGTTGCGCGAAGTGGTCTTTTTTGAAAGCCTGTTTAAGTCCAGTAAGTGGACGTGGCTTTTCGGTTGGGCCTTTCATTTCGGTTTGTTGCTGGCGTTAATTCGACACCTTCGATACTTCACCGAGCCTGTGTGGTCTTGGGTCGCCTTCCTACAGAGTGCGGGTATTTATGGTGGGTATGCCATGGTTTTTGGTTTGCTAGGGTTATGGGGGCGGCGGTTTTTCGTTGATCGCGTGCGTTACATTTCGGCACCATCCGACCACCTTATGCTGGCTTTGATTTTGGCGATCGCTGGTTCTGGTTTGTTAATGAAGTATGTATGGCATACGGATGTGGTGGCATTGAAAGCATTTGCACTTGGGCTACTTTGGTTTAATTGGGCTCCGTTACCCAGTGATCCGATTTTATTGATTCATTTAGGGTTGGTCATTTGCTTGATGTTTGTTTTTCCAATTAGCAAGCTGCTTCACGTGCCAGGTTTGTTTTTCAGCCCCACGCGAAATCAAGTTGATGATTCCCGTGAACAACGTCACGCACCAACCTCCGTTTGATGAACGTGTGAGCGAGTATATCCCTGGATGAAAAAAGTCGAATTTGATATTCCGGTGATCACTAATCATCCGATCACGCCAAGTATAAAAGAAGGGGCGATGGCACACGTTAGGCCGTTTGTGGCTAAACAAGGCCATCAGGAGGCGCTGGGCTTTCCCGGGGAGTTGGTTGACGATTGGCATGACAAAGCCATTGAAAAAATGCGAGAACTACTAGGTAAGTACCGTTCTTTGCAAGTATTTATGGATTCCTGTGTGAAATGTGGTGCCTGCACAGATAAGTGTCACTATTTTCTAGGAACATCGGATCCAAAAAATATGCCGGTGGCACGGCAGGATTTAATGAGAAAGGTTTATCGGCGTTATTTTACTTTCGCAGGCAAATACTTTCCAAAGCTCGTGGGCGCTGTTGATCTCACCAAAGAGGTGTTGGAAGACTGGTACAGTTATTATCATCAATGCTCGGAGTGCCGCCGTTGTTCTGTTTATTGCCCTTATGGTATTGATACCGCTGAAGTCACCATGGCGGGACGGGAAATACTGGCAAGCGTTGGCGTTGGGCAGAAATACTCAAACGAAATTATCGGCAAAGTTTACAAAATCGGAAACAATCTCGGATTGCCCGAGAAAGCGCTGGCGAACACATTAGAAGACCTGGAAGAGGAAGTGAAGGATGACATAGATGTGGATGTGCGTTTCCCATTGGATGTAAAGGGAGCAGATGTACTATTGGTCACTCCATCGGCGGATTTTTTTGCTGAACCCCATGTTGACGGACTGATTGGTTATGCCAAGGTGTTTCATCAGGCAGGGGTCAGTTGGACGCTGAGCTCCCACGCCTCTGAAGCGGCAAATTTCGGCCTATTTATTGGCAGTCAGGATAATATGCAGAAAGTGGCCATGCGAGTCAGGGAAGCTGCTTTGGAGCTTGGTGTTAAGCGCATCATTGTTGGAGAGTGCGGCCACGCATGGCGAGTTGCTTATAGTTATTGGAATACGTTGATTGGCCCTTTCGATTTCCTCGATCCTAAATATCCGGTGCCGCAACATATCTGTGAATCGACCTACGATTTAATTCAGCAAGGCGCACTTAAGTTCAATAAGGAAGAAAATGACGACAAGATCGTTACTTTCCATGACTCCTGCAATGTTTCCAGAGCATCCCGTATGGGAAATATGCCTGGCGGACAATTTGTGATTCCAAGAGAAATTATCAAAGCAGCCTGTAATCATTTTGTCGATATGCGTGAAGACACTATTAAAGAAGGCACATTTTGCTGCGGTGGCGGTGGCGGTTTATTAACCGATGACTTAGTGGAACTTAGAGTCAAGGGCGCCTCCCCTAGGGTGCAAGCGTTGCATGAAGTGATCGAGCAACATGGCGTCACCCACATGGCTGCGATTTGTGCGATTTGTAAAAGTCAGTTCACTAAAGTGCTTCCTTACTACGACATGCAAATGGACATGATTATCAGTGTCCACCAATTGGTGGGGGATGCGCTGGAACTCGGTGTTGAACGGTAATTGGTTTAGCTGTTTGATACCAAAATGTCATGGGAGTAGAAACGATATTCCTTTCCATGAGTGGCTTGTATGAGTAATTGGCAAGAGCTGCTTTTATGAACAATATTGATTTTATGTTTCTTGTTGCGTCAAGAACCACAAGTCACAATAGCCTTAGCGGAGTTATCCAATGGCCACAGACACTGAGCAAAATTCTGAAAAACTGACGTTTCGTGCGTATCAGGATGGCAAGCACCAATGGGAAGATTGGCAAGACGCCATTTTTAGCGCCGACCACTCACACAAGTGCCCGACTTATGTGCACCGTACGCCGCCTTGCCAGGGAAGTTGTCCTTCAGGTGAAGACGTACGAGGCTGGCTGCAAATCGTCAAAGGTGTGGAGAAGCCACCAGTTGGTATGGACTGGGAGGAGTATGCATTTCAACGATCAACCGATGCCAACCCCTTTCCAGCGATGATGGGGCGGGTCTGCCCCGCTCCTTGTGAAGACGGGTGTAACCGTAATGATGTTGAAGATTATGTGGGCATTAATTCCATTGAACAATTTATCGGCGATACTGCTTTTGAGAAAAAATATCGTTTTTCTTCCTCTTTACCGGCAACCGGGGAAAAGAAAGTAGCAATCGTTGGTGGCGGCCCCGCTGGATTAACGGCGGCTTATCAACTGAGACGAAAGGGATATGGGTCAGTCATCTTTGATGATCATGCTGAATTGGGTGGCATGATGCGCTACGGTATTCCCGGTTATCGTACCCCTCGACCTCATTTGGATCATGAAATACAACGTATTCTGGCGATGGGTGATATTGAAGTTCGAACTGGAATCAAAGTGGGAACGGATATTTCGGTCGCTACGTTGGATAATGATTTTGACGCGGTGTTGTGGACCATTGGTTGTCAGACTGGTCGTGCCCTTCCTGTGCCGGGATCAGATGCACCGAATTGCGTTAGCGGCGTCAAATTTCTCGAAGCGTTTAATCAGGGCATACTGAAAGTAACCGCGGATCGTGTGGTGTGTGTCGGTGGCGGAGATACTTCCATCGACGTGGTTTCTGTGGCTCGACGGTTAGGTAAGATTAAAAATATCAATAAATCCCATCGACCTGAGGCAGTAATCGGCGGATATGTTGCCCATGATTCAGCTTATGTTGCGCTGCGAGAAGGTGCGGATGTGACGTTAACGTCATTGTTTCCTAGAGAGCAAATGACGGCCACAGAAGAAGAGGTGGACGATGCACTACATGAAGGTGTTGATATCAAGTATGGAGTGATTCCTCTCGAAGTCATAAAAAATGAAGAAGGTCGCGCAATTGCGCTACGGATGGCCGAGTGCCGTTTTGAAAACGATGGGCGTCCTGTTCCTGTGGAAGGCTCTGAATTTGACATTGAATGTGATTTGATTGTTTCGGCCATTGGTCAGGGAGGGAATCTTGAAGGCCTTGAAGAGTTTGATAATGGCCGTGGTTTAATGGATGCGGATAAGTTTTACCAGCACACTGAACGAAAAGGGCATTTTGTGGCAGGAGACATTATCAGGCCACATCTGTTGACTACTGCCATCGGTCAGGCCTCTATTGCTTCTGATAGCATCGATCAATTTCTTAGGGATTTTGAACCGTCGAAGCGTCCCAAAGTAGATGTGCGGCACTTCAATCTGTTGGACAAATTGCGGGAGAGCGCATTGGAACCCGAAGGATATGACCATCAGCAGGAATGGGGGACCTGTGACGCGAATTTCGCCATTCATAACTATGAAGACCGTAGCGCTCATGAAGTGATCCCTTCCGAAAAGCTATTTCTCGGCCATTTTGCGTTTACCC
Source organism: Gammaproteobacteria bacterium (assembly GCA_012103395.1). Classification (GTDB taxonomy): domain Bacteria; phylum Pseudomonadota; class Gammaproteobacteria; order Arenicellales; family Poriferihabitantaceae; genus WLWV01. The sequence continues at coordinate 9,598 of WLWV01000027.1, read as the reverse complement.
CTCGTAACAAGCGGGGAAGCAGGGGGCCGGGGAAAGAGGAAGTGCTGAGTCATTTTGAAGAACGCCATGTCGGGCTAACGCCGGAAGTTGCTCGCAAAGAAGCTGATCGCTGCATGAGTTGTGGAATGTGTTTTGAGTGCGACAATTGTGTTATTTATTGCCCAGTAGACGCGGTATTCCGAGTGAAGAAAGATCAGTCAACTTTGGGCCGATATGTTGATACCGATTACTCAAAATGCATTGGTTGTCACATCTGCTCTGATGTGTGCCCGACGGGCTATATTGAAATGGGCATGGGTGAGTAGTTTGTTGAGTTTGTTTTCAATGGCGCGGTTTTTAGAAACCAGATCAATCAAGCTAATGTGGTTGAAGGCATGGATCTTTTGCGCAATGTTGAGTGTCACCCTGATCACGGTGCTGGTGACAAGCACTAGCACGCATGGAGACAGCAGCATCGAGACAACCACTAAGCGCACAAATGGCGTATCACAATGTGTTGAGCCCACCGATATTATGCGACGGGATCACATGAATTTCCTATTGCATCAGCGTGATAAAACTGTTCGGGAAGGTATTCGCACAAAACAACACAGCTTGAAAGGATGCGTCGATTGTCATGTGAAAAATAATGATCAGGGCGAGTTTATTCCGGTTAACGCCCCGGAGCAGTTTTGTGCGGCCTGTCATACTTATACCAGTGTCAAAATTGATTGTTTTGAATGCCATGCTACGACACCGGATGTTGCGCTAAGTGAAAATAAAGCCGACACAGATCAGCTAGCGAAATCATTGTCACAGTCGCTCGAAGGCACTCAATCTGTGCATGAGGCCAATGATCAGTCAGAGATTGGGGTCTGGTCATTTAGTCACATTTTAGCGGACGCGAGCTCATCGACTTTAGACTAAGAAACCATGTCTGAAAAAATGCCTGAAAATCAAACTGAATGCGCTATCTCCGGCGAGCCGGATCGCACCCGACGTCGACTGTTTTTGGGCGCAGTGGGTGGAACGGCTATGGCGTCCTTGGGCGGTTTCCATATTGCTGAGTTGGCGTTAGCCAAGTCTGATAGCGAAGCGGTTTCAAATTTGGCACGTTGGGGATTGCTTATAGACTCAGCTAAGTGTGCAACGGATTGTGATGCCTGTGTCAGTGGGTGCAACACGGAACATAATCTTGAAGACATGGGCAGACCGGAAACTGATGCGCAATGGATTAGAAAACTGGATCTTTCCGATCAACAAACCGGGCATGTGAGTTCGTTACCCATGATGTGTCAGCATTGCGAGAGCCCGCCCTGTGTTGACGTTTGCCCCACCGGAGCCTCATTCAAACGGGATGACGGTATTGTCATGGTCGACAAACACACCTGTATTGGATGTCGTTATTGTGTGATGGCCTGTCCTTATAAGGCCCGATCATTTATCCACGAAACCTTGAGTAACCAGAAATCCTATTCGCCCCGCGGTAAAGGTACGGTTGAAAGCTGCAATTTATGTGTGCATCGCATTGATGAGGATCGCCAACCAGCTTGTGTCGAAGCTTGCAATACTGACGGTAAAGGCGCCATGATTTTCGGTGACTTAAACGATATGGACAGCGATATCTCAATTGCCTCGTCGTCGAAGCCATCTCGCCAGATAAGGGAAGATCTTGGATTGAACACCGGCGTTCGGTATCAGAACTTATAAAGGTTTTCGTTATGACTGAGCATTTCAAACTTCTCAAGAGTGATCACCCAGCGTATTGGGTTGTATTGATTCTCTTGGCGGTTTTTTCTGCCGTGGGCTATGGTGCGGCCCATTACATGGATGTTGAAGGGCATTGGGTCACCGGAATGAATAATCAAATCGTTTGGGGGTTGCCTCATGTGTTTGCGATATTTCTGATCTTGTCTGCATCCGGAGCGCTCAATATTGCATCTATGAGCTCTGTTTTTTCCCAAAAAGACTATAAGCCTTGGGCGCGGGCTTCTGGTTTGCTCTCAATTTGTTTGTTGATTGGTGGATTGCTTATTCTGGTATTGGACCTTGGTCGGCCGGAGCGACTGATTGTGGCGATGACGCACTATAATTTCAAATCCATTTTTGCGTGGAATATCTTCCTGTATGTTGGTTTTTTGGGATTAGTCGTGATTTATCTTTGGAGCATGTTTGAACATGGTCTGAATAAATACACTGGAAAAGCAGGGCTCTTTGCATTTAGTTGGCGTTTTGTATTAACCAGCGGCACAGGATCCATTTTCGGTTTTCTAGTTGCAAGGCAATTTTACGACTCCGCGATGATGGTGCCACTGTTCATCGTGCTTTCTTTGATCTTGGGGACGGCTCTGTTCATTCTGATAATGTCTGTAATTAGTCAATGGTCAGGCGTGAGTTTCAGTGATGCTATTGTAAAAAAACTATCCAGTTTATTAATCGGTTTTATTGCGCTCGAACTTTTTCTGGTGGTGGTTTTCCACTTAACAAATCTCTATGTTACCGAACATCATGGCGTTGAGTACTTCATTTTATTCGATGGCCAGCAATACACCGTTCTGTTCTGGTTGGGGCAAGTGTTATTGGGAGGAGTGCTGCCGCTGCTTTACTACTTTTCTACAAGCCGTGAAAAGACGATGCCAGAACTGGTTGGCCTTTCGTTGGCTGTTGTGGTTGGTGGGTTTTCCCAGCTCTATGTGATCATCATTGGTGGCCAGGCTTACCCCTTGGCATTATTTCCAGGGAAAACTGTATCGAGTACCTTTTTTGATGGGGCGATAGCGCACTACGTTCCTCGTTTACCAGAGTTACTTCTCGGTGTCGGCGGGATTGCCATTTCAATATTACTATTGATTCTCACGATGCGGGTTTTACCTTTTCTGCCTGATAATCGAGCTCATGAAGCGAACTAGGTCTTCGATAGCGACTCATTAACGAGTTTTGAGGGTCGTGTTAACAGATGTAATACATTGGGTTTAGATACCCACTAATTCTATTAGCGAAGAATTGATGTCCCGACTGTTTATCTCAGCCACGCGAAAATCATCCGGCAAAACCACTGTCGCGCTGGGAATCTGTGCTGCGTTGGTCCATAGAGAATTAGCGGTTCAAACATTTAAAAAGGGACCGGACTACATTGATCCAATGTGGTTATCTCGCAGTAGTGGCCGCCCCTGTATTAATCTCGACTTCAATACCATGTGCTCTGATGAGCTGCTTGCCACGTTGGCATACTATCAATCGTTATCGGATGTTTCCATTATCGAAGGCAATAAAGGTCTCTATGATGGTGTTGACACGTTTGGTACTGACAGCAATGCAGCACTTTGCAAACTGACCCAAACCCCTGTGATCTTGGTAGTGGATGCTGAAGGTAGTACTCGGGGGGTTGCACCATTAATACTGGGCTATCAGCAGTTTGATCTTGAAATCAGTATCGCCGGTGTAATCTTCAATAAGACCGGTGGTCCTCGGCATGAGACAAAATTACGTGGTGTTATGGAGCAATATACGGATGTTGATGTGTTAGGTTGTATTCCCAAAAATACCGAGATGATGCTGCCCGAAAGACATTTGGGGCTGGTTACAGATAAGGAAATGGAAATAGACGTTGCTGCAGCTTATGTTGCGCACACCAGGCAAGTTGTCGAAGATTGCGTTCAGATAGATTCATTAGTGTCATTGCTCTCTCCCAAAGAACCATGCCCCAAAGCACGATTCTCCACAGAGCAGGAGCCCAATAGCCGGACTCAGAATCTTCCGGCTCTAGCGAGTATTCAAAATAGAAAAACCGTGCCGGCATCTGGAGCGGTTCGAATTGGTGTGGCTAAGGATAACGCGTTTTGTTTCTATTACCAGGACGACCTCGATGTGATGGAAGAGTGTGGGGCACAAATCCACTTTTTTGATACGTTGCACGACAATGCACTGCCAGATGTTGATGCGTTGTTCATCGGGGGAGGGTTTCCTGAAACCCACGGTAAAGAGCTCGAAAATAATTCAGCGATGCGCTCGGCAATTAAAGCCTTCGCCGCATCAGGAAAACCAATCTATGCTGAGTGCGGTGGGCTGATGTATCTGACTCGCGAAATTCGATGGAAGGAAGAAATCAGTGAGATGGTGGGTGTGATTCCCGCCGATACTCATATGTTTAAGCGCCCCATCGGGCGAGGCTATGTCGAACTAGTGTGTGATAGTGCTCATCCATGGGGAACAAGCACGTTAGGCAGTGCTGATCAGGGGAGCCGTCTGCAGGATCCAGCAGGGAAATGCTCGAAACAGCATTGGACTGAAATGGTAGCCACTGGTGATGTGATCAAGGCCCATGAATTTCATTATTCGAAGCTGGTTAATATCGGTAGTGAGGTTCAATATGCCTATAAGGTGAAAAGAGGACACGGCATCGATGGGGATCGAGATGGATTGATGATTGATTGTGTTTTAGCGAATTATGCCCACATGAGACACAGTCGATCCAATCCTTGGGTGTCCCGGTTTCTGTATGCCGTGAGCAAACATAAATCGCAAATCAACAAAATTGAATGTGCTGAAACAACCAGCCCATTTACCACCACTCATTGTAAAGACTGACCCATTGAAAGTATGGTTCGTAAAAAAATAGGATAGTGATAGATTAATCATGATCAACATCAGTGAAAGTGCAGCAAAACAGATCAAAGTCGCAATGGAAGAGTCCGATGCAGAAGGGCTATCTCTGCGAATCGCAGCTAAACGTTTGGAAGATGGTTCTTTTGATTATGCAATGGGTTTCGATCATTCGGACCATAATGATAGCCATAGCCGGTCCAAAGGGGTAGAAATTGCTGTGGCCCCCACGAGCACAGAATTATTGCGTAACGCCACACTGGATTATGTGCAAATGGATGATGGCGAGTATCGCTATATCTTTTCTAACCCTAATGACCCCAGTCATCAACCCCCCAATGAATAGAGAAAACAGCGAATTCGCACCTTTATTTCGCGAGGGGCGAATGGAAGAGGGCTCAATTTGTGGTGACCCTGATGGGGGATGAGCCCCATGGTTCGGCTAGCTATCCGGATGTGAAAGAAGAGCAGAAATGCCTGATTCCACCGCGCTCAAGGTGGTATCGGCCAGGAAGAGGGATCATCTGTAAACAGATTATGGTGCCGCTGATGATGCTTTGTGTGTCATTAGTGGGAATAATTATTTTACAGATTGTCGAACTATCTCGCCATTCCGAGCAAAGCCCCGGTGATTGGGCGCTATTGTTTGTGGTGGTTGTTATGCTTGGATTGATGATCAAGGTCATTTTATTCATTAGGATGTCGTTGCTCAATCCGCTGACCGAAATACGCCAATGGGTGTCCAGTGTTGAAGACGGTGACTTTGATGCGCGCATGCCGTTGCTACCCATGGGCGAATTTAATGATCTTGCCCAAGACATAAATCACTTGGCCAGATCGATTGAGACGCTGAACGCTGACTTTAGTTCGCAGGTCGCGGTGCAAACAGAAAACCTTGCTCGCAAATCTCAGGCGCTGGAGCTGTTATACGAAGTGGTGACGTCTGCTAATACGGACCATGAAGTCACTGATTTACTGACTCGATTTATGCATCGCCTAGGCGGCGTTTATGAAGCTCAAGCGGTGGTTGTTAGGGTGTTGGAGAACCACCAACTTACCCTCGTGGACAGTTATGGTTTGAGTGCGGGTAGCACCTTCTTGCGGCCTAGCGTCCCGATCCGATTTGTCCGTCAGAACAACATCTTTGGCAAAGGTAGTGTCGATGTTCGCAATGAGACGATTAATGAGTCCCTTGCTGAATTGGACCACCGCGATGACAAGAGTAACAAGGTCCGACAAATTATTTCGATTCCTCTGCAGTACAGGGATTCCATTTTGGGTTGCTACCAAATATTCGTGGATTCTGGTTTAGTGGTTAACAACGACAATAGAACACTGCTGGCAAATATCGGGCAGCACTTAGGGGCCGTGTTACAGCAATCCCGTCAGGATCAAGATAGTGGCAAGCTGATTATGGTTGAAGAGCGGACCAAGCTAGCGAATGAGCTGCATGATTCGCTAGCGCAGACCCTTGCAAGCTTACGGTTCCAAGTACGAGTCTTAGACGAAACCCTGCATCAAGGCGATGAGCAGGTGACATGGGAAGCATTGGAAAAACTGGAATCTCAGGTAGAGGAGGCGAATAGGGAATTACGAGTTCTCATTGGGCAGTTTCGCGCTCCACTGCAAAATCAGGAAGTGGTGGTCTCGGTTAAGAAATTAGTGGAGAAGTTTAGAAAAGATACCGGCGTGTCTGTGTTTCTTCAAAACGAATGGTCGGACGACAATCTGACCACAGAAATGAGGACCGATGTCATTCGGATTATTCAGGAAGCACTAGCAAATACACGCAAGCACGCACAAGCAGATAATGTTCGTGTGTTAATCCGACATCAAAGCCATCGTTATCGGATTATGGTCGAGGATGATGGAAAGGGCTTTGATGAGACGCGTCTCGTCGAAATGGATTCCAGTGGCCATCCGGGAGAACACATAGGACATAAAATTATGGCGGAACGGGCGAAAAACCTCGGCGCTGAGTTGAAATTTGAGTCGGAACCCGAAGAGGGCTGTCTGCTCAGCGTCGAGTTTGTTCATGTGATGCAAGATTCTCAGAACAATGATTAAGAGGGCGAACTCAATGCACAAAAACATGAATTCATCATCTGCGGTGCCACCGCAGCGAATCAGCCGATAAATAGGGGGATAATCTCATGAAGGTAGTACTAATTGATGATCACGCGCTGTTTCGTGAAGGTCTTGAAGGCTTGTTAAAACGACGGGGTGTTGAGGTGACCGCATGTTCGAATGCTGAGGAAGGCGTGGAAATGGTGACATCAGTAAACCCAGACGCAGTCATGGTTGATTTACGAATGCCGGAGGTGGATGGAATCCGTGCACTACAAATGTTGCGAAATCAGAACAAGGAAATTCCCATTTTGATACTGACCACCAGCGACGACGCTGGCGACCTAAAAAATTGTTTGCAGCATGAAGCCAGTGGATATTTATTGAAAGACATGGAGCCGGATGAGTTAGTGCTAGCACTAAAGAAGGTGATTGCAGGGGAACTCGTGGTTGCACCAGAGCTGGCTAGTACTCTGGCCTCCATTATTCAGAACAAGAATAGCGACGGTGATGACGAAAATGGATCGATATTTTCCTGTCTGTCTCCAAGGGAAATGGAAATTCTCAGCCACTTAACGGAAGGGCAGAGTAATAAAGTGATAGCTCGACATTTAGGCATCGCTGATGGGACGGTCAAACTCCATGTGAAATCAATTTTAAAGAAGCTCGGTTTGCATTCCCGTGTCGAGGCAGCAGTCCTAGCCGCAAACGAAGGTATTTTTTCTAATCAAGGCTAGGGAATAATGAAAACGCCAGTCAATCAGTAGAGACTGCATTTTTAACTAACTCCGGGTGGATACGGCCCATCTGAACACACTAATGGTAAATCCATAATTATGGCAATCGAAAAAAATGACAACGATTCAATGGCGTTGGCGAGTGGTATCGCCGCTTTTGAAGCGAAGAACTTCGCCCAATCCCTCGGATTGCTTGGCCCCATAGCGGATCAAGGCAATGTCGATGCCCAGTATCGACTGGCGATTATGTATCAAAATGGACTTGGTGTTGTGCGTAATGAATTACTTGCCACTAAATGGATGATCGCGGCGGCAAATCAGGGTTTTGCTCTGGCCCAGCACGGGCTGGGATTTATGTACATGGAAGGTGATTGTGTGAATAAAAATGGCGTCAAAGCAGTGAATTGGTTTAAGAAGGCCGCGGAGCAAGGGCTCGTGGGTTCTTTAACCACATTAGCCATGATGTATGAGATGGGCAATGGCGTGGATAAGGATATGGAAGAAGCGAAAAAATGGTATAAGCTAGCCGGTTTTTCTGAAGATGAAATGAACTTAGGACAACGGTTATCTTAATTTAAGCGATGTTTATGTGTGACTAGCGTCAAGTATTCTGGTCTGCTGTTTTCGTATTATCCGGGATTCGATATCATCGTACAACGAAGGTGGAATACTCAAAAAAGACAACCTCGGGACGATAAAAATTGAAAGCTCACATCATACTGGCGCACCCAGATTCAAAATCTTTCAACGCAAATTTAACCAATGTCGCAAGCAACATATTGAGAAACAAGGGTTGGGAAATTACGAAAAGTGACTTGTACTCAATCGGCTTTGATCCTTGTGAGCGGGCAGAACACTATGGGTTTTCGGAATCGGACTATCGGTTTGACGTTCAATCAGTTCAGCGTGATGCATCGAAAAATAACTCAATTCCGCTTTTTGTAAAGGAAGAAATAGAGAGGTTAGATAACGCTGACTTGGTTATATTCCAGTACCCAATGTGGTGGCATCTGCCTTCTGCAATACTGAAGGGGTGGTTTGACAGGGTTTTCGCTTACGGTGAAGTGTATGCAAGTCAGAAACGGTTTGAAAATGGAAGGTTTATCGGTAAAAAAGCCTTAGTGTCGGTCACTGTTGGCACCAGCGAAGAAGCATATCATCATAACGGTAGGAGCGGGGATATTGATCTTATGCTGTGGCTATTCATTTTTCTATTGCTTATGTGGGGTTTAGTATCCTGCCCCCGTATGTTGCCTATGGCGTTGAAGCAGGGCTTCGCTATTCAGATGAAGAAGTCGTAGCAAAGAGGCTTGAAAACATTGAACGGGAATATGCGCAGAGGCTTAACAATCTTGAGCGAGATGAGACACTTCCATTTAACAAAATGAGTGAACGGGGAGATGATGGTCACATCATTGAATCTGCTCCTGTGTACACTCCATTTATCAGGCACAACAAAGAGTTGGATCTTTGATTAATGAGCAATGGTGATTGAATCAGAAAACATCACAGGCTAATGAACACCAATCGATTGAGCTCATCATTTAGCTTGACCGCTCTGCACCAAGTCAGTTAAAGGAGAATGTTAGATAGCTTGTCCTTACGGGCCTATACCCCCTCTGTATGTTCACACGAGCATGCCTTCCATCAAATTGTGCTGCCTTTGCACGGTGTGATCGAGATAAGTATCAATGACGTTTATGGCGTAGTAGGTGTGGGTCAAACGGTTGTTATTCAAAAAGCGGTTAAACATCGCTTCCATGCTCAAGCGGAATCAAGGTTTTTAGTGGCGGACCTCGCTGAGCTTCCGAAAAACGCGTACTCGTTAGAATCCCCGTTCGCATTAGTATCGGGTGCGATGCAATCGTACTGCACCTTCATTGAAACCCAGCTTCAATACCAGATGAACACCGAACTGGAATCAAAAATGGTGTTGCTGTTTAAACATCTATTACTAGCCCAGGATTTTTCGCCAAAAATCAATAATAGAATAACCCGCGTGCTCGCTTATATTGAAAGAAACCTTAATGAAGCGTGTTCACTAGAAGAATTGGCTTCAATAAGTAATCTCAGCATCAGCCACTTTAAAGGGTAGTGTACCCTGAGGTCTGTAATTTATTTCTTTAGCGATGTTCGTTTGGCTTAGGCGAAGTGAGCGTAGCGAACGAAGCCAAAGCCGGTTTTTCTGGATTAGGTGTTGAATGTTGAGCCAT
>WLWV01000211.1 GCA_012103395.1 Gammaproteobacteria bacterium | reverse complement strand
CTTGTCAGTGCCATTCTCGTTGAGATTGACGATGAATGGAGCAATGCCGACAAGCGATATATCGTGTGGAACGACAATAATGACTCAAACTAAACCGAAGTTACAGACGTAGGGTTGCACAATCATAACGAATATTTCGTAAACCAGTCTGAGAGACCTGAAAGAGCGCCGTTAGTGCTGTTTCTAGGAGTTAGTTGGCATCTTTAGATGGTCAGATAGTTGAATTCGCTCTTCAAATTCAAACATCTGACTATTGAGGCCAACTTTAAGAAGATGGGTAAAAAGCCCCGCTTTTGATCTGAAACCTGCTTTTGGCTGATGCTAAAAGCAGGTTTTTCGTTTCTCTGTGAGCTTATTAGCCCATGCTAGTGAGCCAGTTCAGGAAACATCGATGTAATGCTGGCTTCATTGGCGGAGCAAACCCCTTTCTCTGTAATCAGTCCGCTAACTAGTCTTGCGGGGGTGACATCGAACGCGTAGTTGCAGGCGGGGCTGTCTGGAGGGGTGATCAATACTTCTGCGAGCTCTCCGTTTATTGCTCCATCAACGTAGGTGACTTCTGTTGCATCCCGTTGCTCCACTGGAATCTCTGCAACTCCGTCAGTAATACTCATGTCGAACGTGGTCGATGGAAGAGCGACATAAAAGGGAATGTTATTGTCTTTGGCGGCGAGAGCTTTAAGGTAAGTGCCAATCTTATTCGCAACATCACCATTTCGAGCGGTTCTGTCGGTCCCGACCAGCACCATGTCCACCATGCCATGCTGCATTAAATGTCCGCCAGTGTTGTCGCAAATGACCGTGTGCTTAATGCCATGTTGTCCTAATTCCCAAGCGGTCAGCTTCGCACCTTGATTTCGAGGGCGGGTTTCATCCACCCATATATGGATGTCAATACCTTCCTTAAACGCATGATACATCGGAGAGGTGGCGGTTCCCCAATCTACTGTGGCAAGCCAGCCTGCGTTGCAATGAGTTAGGATGTTGATGGTCTCGCCAGGTTTTTTAGCGGCAATCTTTTTTATGATATCCAAGCCGTGTACGCCAATCATTCGGCATTGATTGACATCACTTTCAACGATTTCGAGTGCTTTCTCTCGAGTATGTTGAATTCTTTCCGGGAATGTGGGAAAGCACTTTGTGACGAGCATTTGTTGGTCAATCGCCCACATCAAATTGATTGCAGTGGGGCGAGTGACTCTTAACATTCCCGCGTATTCTTTAAATTTGCTTTGAAAAAGGGCCTCTGTCTGATTCGGATGGCCGAATTGTGTTGCAAAATTAATTGCTTCACAAACAGCGAGATGCATGCCTAATGCTGCGGTTGATCCAATGAGGGGCGCTCCTCGTACATACATTTCTTTGATAGCCCGGGCGACGTCCTCGACAGTATGTAACCTAACGTATTCAAGCCGGTGAGGGAGTTTGCGCTGATCGATAATTTCAATAGAAGGCCTTCCTTCGGTCTCTACCAATCGAATAGTTCGTGTTGATTTACCGTTAACATTCATAACAACTTTCAGAGGTGATTTAGATGAATAATTTGTGTTGTGGGTGGCGTGTTCTAAACGAGAATTGGTTCGCCGACGAAATACGCTGGATCATGCTGTGAATAGTCATGGTTTCTTGTTTTGATGCACTGAGTGATTCTGACTTCCGTCAAGCAACGACTCCTCCCCCAGAGACAATGACGTTCTCACCCGTAATACTCTTATTGCTAGGATTAGCGAGAAATGACACTGTTATTCGCAACTTCGGCAGACTCAATAGGATGTCCCGTTGGTAGTGCGCGAACCGCATCCTCATACCAATCAGCGAGCTTTGCCTTTTCAGTGGCCAAAGGCCTAAACGCCACAAAGTTTACTGTTATGCCATCGTTGGCAACTGCCAATACAAAAGATCGAGTGATGCTGACCACGGTTGCCTTAGACACGGAGTGGGCATTAGTGGTATGCGGGATATAGGCATCGATGGATGAAATATTGATGATACTACCACGGGCTCTCCCTTTCATCCATTCGTGTGCCGCCACCATCATAAAATAGGTTCCCAAAACATTAGGCTGATCTGTTAGCATTTTTTCCACAACAGCTCTCCCTAATCCTTTGGTCGCTCCGGTGACCATATTCAATAACTCTTTATCCGATCAGTTTTTCGCGTTAACCTAGCTTGTGCTCGTCCTATACTCGGCCTGAACCGCTACTACCCACCCCTAGTTCTGCTGAGAAATGTAATGCACTACACTACGATTAGTAAACATCAATTGATAATCTTTAGTCTTTACCTACTTGGAGGTGTCATGGTTGAATGGTCCATTAAAAGTACTGTCCGCCTGAGTTCGCAAGGGTCTTGTTAGATAAATTGGAATGGGTTTGTGCGCTAAGCGCGATAGTCGGTTGAACATGACGGGATGTGAGTATGATCTGTTGAGTCACCCAAGCTTGTTGAGGTGGTGCCTAACTCAGATGCTGTTAGGAAGTGGTTCTCTGTGTTAAAGGGCATAATCGACAATGCGCATCAGCAGATTTACGATTTACGATGGAAGATGCCTCGATTAAACTAAAGTGCATTATCCTATATTTAAAGCTTGAAGAAGTTATGCAGAAGGAATAGAGTCACCTTGGCGATCTCCCCATATTGATGCAGAATCCCTGACGAGTAGAGTAGGCGATGGACGCAAATAGCTCCAAGATCTTGTTGGGAAAAATAATGTTATGACTACAGAAAAAACAGTGCAACAACAGTCTCCTGCCGCAGAATCATCCACGGAACGTGACCTTGTTGTCGATAATATGATAAAAAATCATGTTCTTATGGCTAGTGGAGTGTCGTTGGTGCCCATTCCGGTATTTGATATGATCGCCTTGTCATCCACACAAATGAATATGCTGCGCAGTCTTAGCGAACACTATGAATTGCCATTTGATGAGACTTCTATAAAGTCCATGGTGGTTCCCATGCTAAGTGGATCCCTACCTGTTTTGGGTGTGGTCGGCCTTAGTAGCCTTGTAAAAGTAATCCCTGGCATTGGTACTTTAGCAGGTAGTGCGGGTCTGAGTGTAACCGCGGGTGCGATCACTTATGCTGTTGGGCAGGTATTTGCCAAGCATTGTGCCGCAGGCGGTAGTCTTGAGGATTTTGATAGCCAACAGGCACAACACTTTATGAAGGAAGAGCTGGAACATGGCAAAGCGTTTGTGCGCAATATTCAAAACGAATTACGTCATCGAGATGATGAGCAAGTTGAAGAGCAGTCTGATACTGAGGCTTCTGAAGGTAAAAAAAGCGCTGCATGAATCCTATAAAGTCTATTTTTATCTATCTGGTACTCGCTGTTGCTTTCAACGGCGCGGTGCTTGCCCAGCATTCAGTTGGTGGTACAGAGGACAAGGTCGTACTGTACAACTGGGAAGGTTATATTCCTGACGAAATAGTAACGGCCTTTACTAAAGAAACGGGTATCAAGGTAGAGTATCTGACCTATAACAATGATGAACTTATGTACGCTCGTACTAAAATAGTGAAAGGGCGGGCCTATGATGTCATTGTATCACCGACAGATTTGGTAATGAGGATGCGCGATGAGGGGTTATTGCAGGCCATAGATCATTCGCGATTGGAGTATTTTGATCAATTGGAGCCCAAGTTACTCGATCAATTCTATGATCCTGGTAACGTCTTCAGTATTCCTTATGCGTGGGGAAGCACCGGGATTGTTGTGAATGTCGATAAGTTGGATACCAACAAAATATCTCGCTGGGAAGATTTATGGGCCAAACAATGGCGGGACCAAGTACTGCTCATAGATTCTATGCGAGAAGTCTTCATGATCGCCCTGACAGTAAATGGTCATGATATCAACAGTACTAATGAGGATGAAATTAAACAGGCCTATGAAATGCTTCGGCGGCTGTTACCGAATACTAAGCTAATCAGTAGGACGGCAAGATCCGAGTTTCTGTCTGAAAATGTTGATCTCGGTATACTCTGGAGTAGCTCTATTGTCCGAATAGGTCGTAAAAATCCGGCGCTTCGGTATGTTTATCCTGAAGAGGGACCGCTATTTTGGCTTTCAAGTTTCGTTATCCCTGCGCGCGCGGCTAACGTCGATAATGCCCTTCGCTTCATTGACTACATTTTACGGCCTGACGTGGCAGCACGTTGTGTGGAAATACGTGGTCATACCACTGCGACTCGCGTCGATTCGTCTTTGCTAGACAGTGAGATATACAACAATAAGGCCATTTTCCCACCAATGAAAGTCCTTGATCAGGCCAAATTCCCCCAAGATATTGGTCTGACGGTAAAACTGTATAGGCGATATTGGGAAAAACTCAAGGCCGAGGCTGATAAGGGAGGTGGGCCCCGTTAGCGAGGGAGGACAGCAAGCTTTGGTGTATTCCTAAATCAAGTAAACTAGATCAAGTAAAAGTTGTTTCTTCTGCCCATTTACTTGACCTAGGAAGTCTCATTGTTGTGGACAAAATTAGGAGGCAAGCTTCTCAATGATTCTATTTCCGAGAGATACTATATCTGAGTGCTGTATGTTCAGGAGTTCGCGGTTGAATCTAGCTGTGAAGCACTGATATTGGCTACGCTTTAAAGATATTGGTGGAAAGGGGCTGATTATACGGATATAAACGAAAAGCACGATTAAACTTTAGAGGAGCCTAAAAACTCGTTTTTCACTATCACGAATGTAAGATTGCAAGATTTTTTGGCTTGTGGATTTCGCCCTACGTTGGAATCACTATTTTTAGAGGTGCTCGCTATGATTTTGACATTAATAGCAGGTATAATTTGGTGAACCAGACGATTATCTTGCTATGTATAACGTAATCATTAGCAACTATAAAACTTATGGTGACCATATTCCTGGATCTAATTTGATTTGCCAGGGTAACTTTTATCATTTCAGGAGAATTAGCTATGATACCTCCAGTTCATTTAGCGTTAGGCGCTGCTATTGGCGCAGTTGGCACCTATGTGTATAAAGATGACTCAGCCCGAGAGAAACTGACCGCAACAGGTGGGAAAGTTAAAGAAGGTGTGAGCTCAGGCATCGGTTATGTGACAGGCTTATTCAAAAAAGCCCCAGAGGTTGAGGCTGAAGTGGAAGCCCAAGCTGAAATTCAGGCTGAAACTCAAGCTGAGGCTGAAGCGGTGGTCGAAGAAAAGGCTGCTCCTGATAAGAACACTGTAGGAGCCAAAACTAAGTCGCAGAAAAATAAGGACAATCGTTCCAGCAGTGCAGCAGGTAAGTAGTACAGTATTGCTATCTAGGGCTATTTAACTCGAATAACCTGTTCGAACTCTTGAGAGTTGATGAAATGAATTCCTAGGGTGTGTTGGCATTTTATGTGGATAATCACATGACATAAAAGCTCAAAACCAACATGCCCGGATAGTTTCGCTAGAATTTGACTTAATTAGTGGCGGCGAAAAGAAGTGCGTCAATAGTGAAAATTATTCGCTCTATGTCGGTATTTGTCTAATACTTATTCTACGTGTCGGCCGCCGATTCTTTTAATTTTTCTAAATTTTTTTTGGCGCTTTTCTTTATTCGAGTTCTTTGGGAGCTGACACCTATTCTCCTTTGGAAATGTTTTTCATATCACCTGACCTCAGTGCTTTATTATATCAAAACGGATCGGCGAGTCATCAAAAGTCAGTAGCCAACAGTGCTCGTGGTCTCCCACTCAAATCGTCAGAAATCGTTGTTCACTGGTATTAGCCTAGGTGCTGGGTCGATGAATTCTGATGTTACCGTCATTCGTGAACTTCCGTTTCAGAACAGAAGCTTTCACCAACGGTCGAAACAGCTTTTTCAGTTCACCCCTTCTTGTATTCGATCACCTAAAAAGTGCTAATGCGCACTGATAAAAGGTGAAGCATACTTCCTATGCTTGTGTTGCACCCGCAACAGGCAGCAAAACGAGCAGATTGTGCAACCCTACGTCTGTAACTTCGGTTTAGTTTGAGTCATTATTGTCGTTCCACACGATATATCGCTTGTCGGCATTGCTCCATTCATCGTCAATCTCGACGAGGATGGCACTGACAAGC
>WLWV01000210.1 GCA_012103395.1 Gammaproteobacteria bacterium | reverse complement strand
GAGAGTTACCTCGTTGTGTTTTGATATTGTTTGGTAACTACATCAAAACGGGTAACTCTCATTAAATCAACCCTCGCTTCGCTCGGATTGATTTAATACGGTGTCAGCTCAAGTCTGAACTTCTACAACTTATGCATCGTATTATGGATGTAACTTAATCAAGAGGAACTTATAATAGGCAAAAACCATGATTATTATCCAGCCTTGCGAGAACAGCCCATATTTATTGTTTCTGATGGAAGTGGCGTCACAGCAGAAACAATCTGTCATACGCTTTTAAGCCAGTTTCCAGCCGGGAATTTTAACCAAGAATCGTTGCCTTTCGTGGACAGTTTGGAAAAAGTTAACACGGCGGTAGCCCGGGTTAATCAGGCTAGCTTGGATTTTGGTGTGAAGCCGCTGGTTTTTACGACCTTCGTCGAGGAAGAATACGCAGTGGCGCTTTCGCAAGCAAATGCAGAAATTTTTGATTTGTTTGATCCTTTTATTAGTCGCATGGAAGAAGCACTTGGCCAAAATTCATCCCACCAATCAGGTCAGGCGCATGGTATTGCAAACATGACTCAATACAATCGTCGAATGAGTGCTGTTAACTATGCGATGCATTGTGATGATGGTTTGCACGCGCAGGAATACGGTAACGCTGATGTCATCCTTCTCGGTGTATCACGATCGGGAAAAACACCTACCTGTTTGTATTTGGCGCTGCATTTTGGTTTTTATGTGGCCAACTATCCCTTAACCGAAGATGATTTCCTGCAGTTTAAGCTGCCCGAGTCTATTCTAGCCCACCGAGACAAGGTGTTTGGTTTGAATATTGAAGCCTCAAGATTGCATCAAATACGATCAGAGAGAAGACCAAGCAGCCAATATGCATCTTTGGCACAATGCCAGGAAGATGTGACGCAGGCAAGAAACCTATTTGATCGCTACCGTATTGGGCATTGCGACTCGACGTCCTATTCCGTTGAGGAGCTAGGGAGTACGATAAAGCATCGAATGGGCTTGCATTCGGAATTATACTAGACGCGTAATAGCCCTGAATCCCTCACGTATTCACGTATCAACGAAAACGTACTTAACTGATGGGGCTCGCTGAAATATTGCCCATCCTTCGCCACTCTCTATTCACTATCTCGTATCAACCATGAATCAAACTACACCAGGCAAAGTTGGCTTCGTCAGTCTAGGCTGTCCCAAAGCGACTGTGGATTCCGAACGTATTCTTACCGAGCTTCGAGTGCAAGGGTATGAAATGTCGTCGGACTATGAGGGTGCCGATCTCGTGATTGTGAATACCTGCGGGTTCATTGACAGTGCCGTGGAGGAGTCACTGCAAGCGATTGGCGAGGCGCTGGATGAGAATGGGAAAGTAATCGTCACCGGGTGTTTGGGTGCGAAAGGCAACGTGGTCTCTGAAAACTATCCCAATGTGCTTGCTGTTACTGGTCCCCATGCCACAGATGAGGTCATGGAGGTGGTGCATCATCATTTGCCACCGATTCATGATCCGTTTCTTGACTTGGTTCCTCCCGGGGGACTGAAGCTTACCCCAAGGCATTATGCATATCTGAAGATTTCTGAAGGATGTAATCACCGGTGTTCTTTTTGCATCATTCCTCAAATGAGAGGAGACTTAGTGAGCCGTCCAGCGGCCCAGGTATTGGCGGAAGCAGAAGCACTGGTAAGTGCGGGTGTAAAAGAGTTGCTGGTGGTTTCTCAAGATACCAGTGCTTATGGATTGGATCTAAAATATAAAACCGATTTTCATGGCGCTAAGCCCGTTCGTTCCCATATCCAAGATTTGTCCGAGGAGTTGGGGAAGCTTGGAGTTTGGGTGCGCCTGCATTACGTATATCCCTATCCACATGTTGACCACCTCATTCCACTGATGGCTGATGGGTTGATATTGCCCTATCTGGACATCCCTTTTCAACATGCTAGTCGACGCATTCTCAAGTCCATGAAGCGACCGGCTCACAGTGAAAAGGTATTGGAGAGGATTTTTAAGTGGAGACAGCTTTGTCCAGAGTTAACAATACGAAGCACGTTCATTGTGGGGTTTCCCGGTGAGACCGAAGACGATTTTGAGCAATTGCTTGATTTTCTGGAGCAGGCTCAAATTGATCGCGCGGGATGTTTTCAATACTCGGACGTTGAAGGAGCAACGGCGAATCAGATTGAAGGCCAAGTACCTGCGGCTATTAAGCAGGAGCGCTTCGATCGTTTCATGATGAAACAGGCTGACATATCTGCAAGTCGTTTAGATCAAAAGACTGGCTCTACCATCGATGTTATCGTCGATCATATCGATGACGATGTCTTAACAGGCCGAAGTAAGGGTGATGCCCCTGAAGTTGATGGCTTGGTTGAGGTTTCGCAGTTCAACCCGAATGTTTCTGTTGGCGATATTATTCAGGTTGAGGTCACAGAAGCAGGAGACTACGATCTATTTGGTATCCAGTGTTAGCGTCTAGTGACTGTGTGACCGTTGTCTATATAGGATCTCATCTTTTTGATGCATTGAGCGAGTGATTTTCCTCAAACGTGAGGGCGTTTAGGGAAATCATAGAGCTTAAGCCTGCTAGTATCCACTTCCTACTATGTGCATTGAGTTCAGGCTTCTGGACGAATGGCCTGAACGAGTGGCTTGAACGATGCCATTGTTACCCCCATTTATTTACGCAGAACTAATGCACAAATAAGAGGTGATAACCATGCGAATGGATAAGTTAACCGCCAAATTTCAATTGGCGTTAAGTGATGCGCAAAGCTTAGCGATAGGGCAAAACCATCAATTTGTTGAACCCCAACATTTAATGGCAGCACTGCTTGACCAAGAGGGTGGTAGTGCGAAACATCTGCTTGCTCTTGGTCAGGTAAACATTAACCAGTTCCGGGCTGCATTGATGCGGTCAATTAAGTCGCTGCCACAGGTAGAAGGTGGTAATGGTGATCTGCATGTTTCGAATGAGTTGACTCGTCTTCTCAACTTAACCGACAAACAAGCTCAGCAACGCAATGACCAATACATTGCCAGCGAGTTATTCGTTCTTGCTGCACTGAATCACAAAGGCGAACTCGGCAGACTTCTGAGGGAGTTTGGTGGTTCAGATCTGGCGCTTGAAAAAGCGATAGAAACCATGCGGGGAGGACAAAGTGTGGATGATGCTAATGCTGAAGGGCAAAGGCAGGCGTTGGAAAAATACACCATCGATGTTACTGAGCGAGCAGAGCAGGGAAAGCTGGATCCGGTGATTGGTAGAGATGACGAAATACGACGTGCTATTCAGGTGCTGCAGCGAAGAACAAAAAATAATCCAGTTCTAATCGGCGAGCCGGGTGTGGGTAAAACCGCGATTATCGAAGGACTTGCCCAGCGAATTGTGAACGGAGAAGTGCCCGAAGGGGTGAAAAATAAGCGGATTCTGTCGCTGGATCTTGGGGCCTTGCTCGCGGGTGCTAAGTATCGAGGTGAGTTCGAAGAGCGCCTCAAATCGGTATTAAATGATCTGTCAAGACAAGAAGGGAAAATCATACTCTTCATCGATGAGCTCCATACCATGGTGGGAGCTGGAAACGCGGAAGGAGCTATGGATGCTGGCAATATGTTGAAACCAGCTTTGGCAAGGGGCGAGTTGCATTGTGTCGGAGCAACGACATTGGATGAATACAAAAAGTACATTGAAAAAGACGCTGCTCTGGAACGGCGTTTTCAGAAAGTACAGGTTGATGAACCGAGTGTAGAGAGCACGATTGCTATTTTGAGGGGATTGAAAGAACGTTATGAAGTCCATCATGGTGTCGATATTGTCGATCCCGCCATCGTGGCTGCCGCAACCCTGTCTCATCGATACATCACTGATCGAAATCTGCCAGATAAGGCTATTGATTTAATTGATGAAGCGGCAAGCCGTATTCGCATGGAAATCGATTCCAAGCCAGAAGTGATGGACAAGTTGGACCGTCGTTTAATCCAATTGAAAATTGAGCGAGAGGCCTTAAAAAAGGAGCAGGACAATGCGTCGGTTAAACGGTTGCAAGACTTGCAGTCAGATATTGACAGACTGGAACGCGAGTATGCCGATCTCAGTGAAGTCTGGCATGCAGAAAAATCCGCGGTTCAGGGCAGCCAACATATCAAAGAAGCGTTGGATAAGGCGCGAATTGAGTTCGAAGCTTCTCGCAGAGCGGGTGACCTCTCCCGCATGTCCGAATTGCAATATGGTTTGATTCCTGAATTGGAAAAACAGTTATCTGAGACAAGCAAGACGGAAATACCCCAAATGACCTTGCTACGCAGCAACGTCACAGGAGAAGAAATTGCCGAAGTCGTTTCGCAGTGGACCGGTATTCCAGTAGCCAAAATGCTCGAAGGAGAAAAGAATAAGCTGATGCAGATGGAGGAGCATCTTGGTCAGCGAGTTATTGGCCAGCGAGAAGCAATTAGTGGGGTCTCCAATGCGATTCGTAGATCAAGAGCTGGGTTGTCTGACCCAAATCGCCCATACGGATCGTTTATGTTCCTTGGGCCAACAGGAGTGGGTAAAACTGAGTTGACCAAGGCCTTAGCAGAATTCATGTTCGACACAGAAGACTCGATGGTCAGGATTGATATGTCAGAGTTTATGGAGAGGCATTCGGTGGCGAGGCTGGTGGGTGCGCCTCCCGGGTATGTGGGGTATGAGGAAGGTGGTTATCTAACCGAAGCCGTCCGGAGAAAGCCTTACTCGGTTATCCTGCTGGACGAAATAGAAAAGGCGCATCCCGACGTTTTCAATATTTTATTGCAAGTACTCGATGACGGGCGGTTAACAGACGGTCAAGGGAGAACAGTGGATTTTAGAAACACAATCATTATCATGACCTCAAATCTTGGCTCTGACATGATTCAGAGTATGGGAGGGGAGCAATATGATGCAATGAAATCGTCAGTGATGAGGGTGGTGAGTCAGCAGTTTAGACCCGAGTTCATCAATCGTGTTGATGACTTGATCGTTTTCCATCCATTAGAAAAATCTCAAATTAAAAAAATTGCCGCAATTCAAATTGACTCTCTAAGAAAGCGCCTTGCGCAAAGAGAGATGGACATTGTGTTAAGTGACAGCGCTTTGAACAAACTTACCGAGTTTGGCTTTGATCCTGTGTATGGCGCTCGCCCACTTAAAAGAGCCATACAGATAGAAATTGAAAATCCTGTTGCACAAAAGATTCTTTCTGGGGAGTTTGTGGGATCGACCACTATTCAAGTGTCTGTGGAAAATGATACGTTGGTGTTTCGTACTGTCTAGGTCTTGTTGTTGGGCGATTCTCTTTGAGTCGCCCTTTTTTACAACTAAAGCGCTCTGTGCTGCTAATTTGGGTAAGTGGGAAACTATCGGTGCGCGCCTGGAATTTGGGATACAATATAGTCTCTTCATAAAATGGATATTCAGGGAGGATGAATAATGGAGTCTTATTGGAATACGCCCATCGGCAATAATGTTGATGCGAGTCGCCAATCCGGATTTACCTTAATAGAGTTAATGATCGTGGTGACGATCATCGGTGTTTTGGCGTCATTGGCCATTCCGGTTTATCGCGATTACACCATTCGTACAAAAGCGATTCCCAGCACTTTTCCACCGATTAAAACGGCGGTATCGATGTATGCCAGTGAGAATGGCACATTGCCGGAAAACCTGTCGGTACTGAGCGGTGTATCAAATACCGTGACAGACTACGCAACTGACTATATTCAGCAAATATCGGTGGATGAAGAAAAAGTCAGTATCACATACCAAACATTGTCGGAGCTTGGCGAAGTGAGTGGTAAAGTATTAGTCTATGTCGCGGCTCTAAATGGAAGCACCATCAGATGGTCCATCTCTTCAGAGGATTCTACGGTCCCTCAAAAATATTGGCCAAAATAGGGGCGGCTCTCATGCTAAACGATGCTTAATCGACGATGTTTAATCGAACTGAAGCCGCTTTGTCGGTAGTGTACCCTGAGGTCTGTAATTTATTTCTTTAGCGATGTTCGTTTGGCTTAGGCGAAGTGAGCGTAGCGAACGAAGCCAAAGCCGGTTTTTCTGGATTAGGTGTTGAATGTTGAGCCATCA
>WLWV01000209.1 GCA_012103395.1 Gammaproteobacteria bacterium | reverse complement strand
ATGGCTCAACATTCAACACCTAATCCAGAAAAACCGGCTTTGGCTTCGCTCTCTACGTTCACTCCGCCAAAGCCAATAGCGAAGCTGCAATAGAAAGCTAAATTACAGACCTCAGATTACACTACCTATTTTCACGGGCGCGAAAAAGAAAGGAGCCTTACCCGTTTGGACTGGGGTACTGTATCGATTTTTGCATGATATGCAGGTTGGAGATATCGTTATTTATCCATCGAAGATAGATCGGTATGTCAACATCGGGCAGGTAACGGGTGAGTATGATTATGTTGAGGGGGATGAACATGGTTACCCCAACCAACGCTCGGTTCAATGGTTAGGCCATTTTCCACGGGATCAGTTTCGTCAGGTGGCGCTGAATGAAATTGGATCAGCGATGACGCAATTTAGGGTCCGGCGCAATGTGGCCGAATTTCTGTCAAAAGTGGGGTTGGCTGTGTGTTCAGAGATTGAGGATGATCCCGTTTTGGAGGATGTTATCGCAGACATTTTTGAAGAGGTGGATGATGAAACGGCGATGGCGACTGTGATTGCCCAAGCCTCAGAAACCACCAGTGATCTCATCATCAAAACACTGCATGGTGACATTGATGGTTATGAGTTTGAGCATTTTGTTGCTCATATATTGGAATGTATGGGGTATGCCGCGAGAGTCACACCGAAAAGTGGAGACGGCGGAGTGGATGTGATTGCCCATAAGGATGAGCTGGGTTTTGAGCCGCCGATTATTAAAGTGCAATGTAAACGACGGACTGAATCAACGTCTGATAAAGAGGTTAGCCAATTGCTCGGCACATTAGGTGACGGAGAGTTCGGACTGTTTGTTAATTTGGGTTCGTATTCGAGGCCAGCGAGAATACTGGAACGCAATAAATCGAAATTACGGTTGATTGATGGCGAAGAGTTGGTGGGATTGATTTTGCTACATTACGAAAAAATGTCCCCTCGATATCGCTCGTTAATTCCACTTAAACAGGTATATATCCCGGATTTGTAGAAAAGAGTGACATCAAAAACCCACACAAAGAAAAGCCCGAAAATAAGTGAATCGTTTTCGGGCTTTTTGGTTCTGTGGAAACCTCAAAAATGGTGGAGGTGGCGGGAATCGAACCCGCGTCCGTAGATCCTACACTCACCGGCTACTACATGCTTAGTCTGCGCTTCAAATTTAACCTTTCTGCCAGTAGGCCGACGAACTTACAGATCAGCGAGTTCGATTAGTTTTAACCGTCAGATAACGAACAGACCTGACTAGCGAGCCTTTTTAAATTGACCTTTCTAACCCCAACCAAAAGGCGAGTCAGGTGAAAGGACTAACCGACTTAAGCGGCTAGTGCGTAGTTGTCGTCGTTGGCAACTAATTTATTGTAGCTGGATTTACGAGGAGATCTACACCTCGACATGCTCCGATGGCTTCGTGACCGACGTCGAAACCAGTCACCCCCATAGAACCGGGAAGTATAGCAGGTATCTGCATGGATGTTGAATAAAGCAACAGATTGCGTAGCCCAGTGAGAAGGTGTATTGCTTTTTGGTCCACCAAATAGAGACACTGCTGTTGTTACGGCTCACGCTACTGATTTTCCATGTGAGCTGATTAAGTGTAGAAGTTTAGACTTGAGCTTGGAACTATCCCTGTTTAAGCATACGGTGCTTATCCCGATCCCATTCCCGTTCTTTAATCGTTTGGCGTTTGTCATATTGTTTTTTCCCTTTAGCTAATGCGATCTTTGCTTTAGCTTTTCCTTTTTTCCAGTAGAGGCTAAGAGCAACGATGGTATAACCCTCTCGCTCAGTGGCACCAATCAGTTTACTAATTTCTTTTCGATGCAACAGCAGTTTCCTGTCCCTAGTCGGGGTTGCAATAACGTGAGTTGAGGTGGATTGCAGGGGCGAGAAGTGTGCGCCGATGAGGAAAATTTCACCTCGAATAACGACGACATAACTCTCTTTTAGTTGGGCTCGACCTTCCCTAAGACTTTTCACTTCCCATCCTTGTAACGCCAATCCTGCTTCGAACTGCTCTTCAATTGAATAGTCGAAGCCAGCCTTTCGGTTTTGCGCAATGGTATTCGAGTCGGTCTTCTTCTTTTTGCTTGCCATGATTAACTGGTTTTTAACGCCTTTTTGCCGAATTTTCAGGTCTGCATCAGTGCACAATGAGGCGCTGATAGGAAAGATGGATATGAGGCGAAATAGTGAATGCTAAAGTATAATCGAGATCTTTGATTTTGTCTGGAGAATCGTAACCTGTCCCATGTATACCGTGCAACGTTCAGCCCTTGTCCTCCACAGCGCCGAGAATATGGCAATGTTGGTGAACGATGTTGATCGCTATGATGAGTTCTTGCCCTGGTGTGGCGGCTCTCGGGTCTTGTCTCGAGGGGAAAATGAAATGACTGCCATAGTGACTATTGCATTTAAAGGAATTAGAAAATCTTTCACGACAAAAAATCAAATGATTGGCAATGAACAAACATTGATGGCTTTGGTGGACGGCCCGTTTGAATCTCTATGGGGTTGTTGGACATATAAGCCGTTGGAAGAGAATGCATCAAAAATTGCTTTGGATCTGAAGTTCGACTTTTCTAGCCCAATTGTCGGTAGGGTAATTGGTCCTGTGTTCAAATCCATTGCAGATTCTATGGTAGCGTCGTTTTGTGACCGTGCGGACCAGATCTATCATAAGGAAAAAGAGTAATGAGTTTGGATATTGAAGTGGTATATGCGCTTCCTGACCATCAGGAAGTGATCTCAATTAGATGCAAAAAAGGGACAACCATCAAGCAGGCGGTGATTCAGTCGCAAATGATGGATCGGTATCCGGAAATCCATTTAGCTAAAGTGGAGTTTGGAGTGTATGGGCTGAAACAGTCTTTGGATTATGAATTATCCAATCTCGATCGAGTTGAGATATATCGACCTTTGCTGCTCACCCCGACGGAAGCGCGCCGTTTACGGGCAAAGTCAAAGATGGCTTGAGTATTAAACCGGGGTAGGTATCTTCGTTTTTTAGATACCTATTTCGAATTGGAGTTTTATTTTTATTGTAATTTTTTCCTTTTATTGGTATAAACCCGGCCCGGAAAATCAGCCTTTAGGATCAGAGTTCTGGTTTTCCGGTCTAACTAATAAATTGATTCGAGCGAATACTGAATGGCAAGTAAAAAGAAACCAGAACATCTGATACATGGAGTGAAGCCATATAAATCCAAGAAAGGAGAGGAATATATGGGTAAACCTCAGAAAGCGCACTTTGATGAGATTTTACGATCATGGTTAGCAGAGTTAACAACAGAAACCTCTCGAACTGTGATGAATATGCAGGACGAAACGGCAAGCCACCCAGACCCTACTGATAGGGCAAGTCAGGAAACTGATATGACGTTAGAGCTTAGGGGACGTGATAGAGATCGAAAACTGATCAAAAAGGTCGAAAGCGCGATTGGCTTCGTAGAGTCTGATGATTTCGGCTATTGTGAGAACTGTGGCGAAGAAATTGGACTTAAGCGATTAGAAGCACGCCCTACTGCGACGCTCTGTATAGACTGCAAGACATTGGCAGAAATCCGAGAAAAACAGCTCTCTTGATTACGATATAGCAGGAAGCGGAAGTACGCCGACATCAACGCCAATTTGTGAGCGTTGCAAAGGGGGGGGGAACGTCTTGAAGTGACATGACACTGTAGCTTTTTCAATTGCAGTCTACTCATGGACGGCGTGGGACTCGGCGCTCAATCGATGAGCTTGTTGCCTTCGTTGTTTTTGTTCATCAAGCACTGTCTGATACATGGCTTCAACAAGAGGAGGTTTTGAAGTCTAGGGTAGCACGCCCGAACTAACCTTGAGTTACTTTACTCTTTCTGAAGCAATTTTTATCCGGGGTTGAATTCCCGGGTTTTATGAATCCATGGCCTTTGAATCCTTTCAAACCTAGACTATAGTTGTTTTTTGCTCACGATAATGCCATCTTCGTCTGCATAAAGAAAGTGGCCTGGCTCGAAGAATGTGCCCGCGAAATGAATGGTGATATCGATTTCACCTTTTCCTTCTTTTTGGCTCTTTAATGGAAACGTGCCTAGGGCTCGAACACCAATGGGCATTTGATTAATATCGGCGCTATCACGAATGAATCCATTCATTATCACCCCAGACCAGCCGTTATCCACTCCCATTTGTGCAAGCGTATCGCCTAGCATCGCACAGCGCTTTGAGGCACCCGCATCGACCACGAGAACGGCACCTTCACCTGGGGTTTCGAGCATTTGTCGAACCATTGAATTATCTTCAAAGCACTTTACGGTCCGAATGAGGCCACTGAATCTTCTATTAGCGCCAAATAAACTGAACACTGGCGTACAGTATTGAATGTTGGAATGTTGGTCTGATAAGTCGGCTGTTTTCATGTTTCGTTGGTTATGGAGCAGTTAATAAACCCTTAGTTTCAGGATATCTCCCGGGGGATTGGTTACAAAAACGCAATGATTGTTCATAGGGAAAGATGTCATGGCGTTTCTTAGCAATGATATCACTTTGGATTTTTTTCCAATAGCTAGGAAGCAATAAGTCATCATGATGTTTCAGAAAGAGCTTTCGAACCTTGGGATGGTTTATCACAAAATATTCAAATTGTTCCGGGAAGAAGTCGTCTTCATCAATGTGGAACCAGGGTTCAGGGGACATCTCTTCTTCGGCTGATCGTGCCTTGGGGATTGCTCGTATTTTAATTTCGGTCATGTGGCAAATCTCGTCGTAGTCATAGAAAATGACTCTCCCTTGACGGGTCACTCCGAAGTTCTTTAACAACATGTCACCAGGAAAAATATTGGCGGTGATCATTTCTTTTATCGCATTTCCATAGCTAATGACGCTTTTTTCCAGCATATCTTCATCGGAATGATCGAGGTAAATGTTAAAGGGCACCATTTTGCGTTCGATATAGAGGTGTCGAATAATGACGAAATCATCTTCAATCGAGATGCTGGATGCGATGGTTCTTTTTAGCTCTTCCAATAAATCGTCGGAGAATCGCTCAATAGGAAAAGCGACGTGAGAAAATTCAAGTGTGTCTGCCATTCTCCCCACCCGGTCATGAACCTTCACCATCTGATACTTCTGTTTAACCGTTTTTCGGTCACTCTTTTTGGGGGGCGCGAAGTGATCTTTGATTACTTTGAAGACATGGGGATATGATGGTAGTGTGAAAACACTCATGACCATTCCTTTGATTCCCGGCGCAATAATGAGTTTGTCGCTTGAGTGTGTCAGGTGGTGGAGGAATTGTCGATAAAATAGTGTTTTTCCCTGTTTTTGAAAACCGATAGAGGTGTAGATATCTGCTCTAGTCCTTGTAGGTAGAATCGCTTCGAGGAAAGAAACCAGTCCAGCTGGAACGTTGGTATAGACCATGAAGTAGGCTCGAGTGAAACTAAAAATTAGCGCAATGTCGTCTGGCTCTGTGATAATGGTATCGACATAGAGTTTAAAATCATCGGAAATAAGGATTGGAATGACAAATGGATGAGTTTGTACACCAACGATGACACGTCCAACAATATAAGCTGCTTTATTTCGGAAGAAAAGAGATGAAACCACTTCAACTCGTCGATGGGGTGTGGGCTTGTCATCTGATACGGTATAAGGTTCAAACTTGTTAACCACTAATTGGATGTCTCGCTCAAGGTCTGTCCAAGGGCGATTGAGCTTCAGGTTTTTGAACACATGTCGGAAAATATCAGGCAGTGATTGGTCGTCAGGATAATAGGTGGAGTAAACGGGATCATCCATATCGAGATGATCGATAGCACTGCTAGGTTTGACGAAAATGTGTTGGTTGTTGAAATAACTTCGATCGAATAAGCGACAAAATACAGAGTTATAGAAACTCTCGGCTAACTCGGGCTGCTTGTGCTCATAAAGCGACCACATGAACCAACGTTTAACTTCCTGCCAAAGATTGCGATCAACCGTTGCTAAATCGAAAGAACTTTTAAGAGCATCGATGGCTTCATTTGTAGAAGTTCAGACTTGAGCTGACAGTTACCCGTTTATCAGTAGCTGTCTGTCAGATAGAGTTTAGTTTACAAACTTTTCTTTCCAGATCGCTTTACCGTCGATGAGTGTTTCCATCGGCGTT
>WLWV01000208.1 GCA_012103395.1 Gammaproteobacteria bacterium | reverse complement strand
CCGGAATCGCATCATCGAAAGATGAGAACGACGAATGGAATTGAGCGTCCGATCCAGCAGGAAATTAAACGGCGAACCCGGATTGTCCGGGTCTTCCCGAACGACGCATCTTTACTCAGGCTTGTCAAGTGCCATTCTCGTTGAGATTGACGATGAATGGAGCAATGCCGACAAGCGATATATCGTGTGGAACGACAATAATGACTCAAACTAAACCGAAGTTACAGACGTAGGGTTGCACAATCAATCAACCATTGCACCCAATCTAACCATGCGGGCAACCAACCCATCAGGGTCTGCAATCGGGCAACCAACCCATCAGGGTCTGCAATAAAGACTCAAAACCCCACAGCCCTAAACGAATGGCGGTAGCGAACACCAGAATATTGACCAAAAGAGGAATAACCACTAATCGTCTAATCTTAGGTTGCACAATCAGCCTGAATCCATCGAAAATAAATCCAAATCCCACCAGTGCAGAGCTTAATTCACTTGTCTTCAATTCTCTTTTTTCTCCCTCTTAATCATCCACATTAGCACTTAAATATTCAACATTAGGGACAAAGCTCACCCAATAGAGGCACTACATTGGCCATATACCGGTTATTGTGCACTTTTTTCCCAAGTTTATTTAAAAAACGACGCACCAATAGTCAAAAAACAGTACCCTTTTTATTGAATTAAATCTATACTCACACTCGCTTCAGTTTCTGTTGTAAACATTTCTGGTTATTTCCTCCGTTTTACCCTGATTGTCTAGTCTCATTAATCTGTAAGCAAAAATCTCCATAATCAAATTCAACAATAGGTAAAATTACGATGGCTAAAGGCACTGTAAAATGGTTTAACGAAACCAAAGGATTCGGCTTTATTTCTCAGGAACAAGGCGGTGACGATGTGTTTGTTCATTTTCGCGCAATTAGTGGCAATGGGTTCAAAACTCTGGCTGAAGGACAAAGTGTCACTTTTGATATTGAGCAGGGTCCTAAAGGGCTACAGGCTGCAAACGTCATAGCAGATTAGTAATAGACGATGTAAATCTGGCCTCTTTATTACTAAGAGGCCTTTCGAAGGTCGAAATCTAAGATTTCGACTGCCAAAATTACTACAGGGAAATAACATTGAAAAAGTTGTTTGTTGGTAACCTGCCAGCTGATACCAAAGAAGCTGATTTAATCGAGTTATTTGAACGGTTCGGTAAAGTCCGATCACACAAAATCATCATGGATATGTTCACCCGTAAGTGTAAAGGATTTGGGTTCATTGAAATGGAAGGCCATGAAGCACGAGCGGCAATAGACGGACTGAATGGCAAAGACTTCAATGGAAACACCATTAAAGTTAACTTTGAGACGACGACACCCAAAGGTGGCCGACGCAGATAGACTGGGCTAGATTACGTTGTTCGATAAATTCGTTTAAATTTATGATCCTCAATTCTTGAATCTGATTATTTTGAGTAGTGATTCAATTACTTTCGCCATTCAAGGTAATCAGAGCCGCTGATATACAACTCCCCGCTACATCTATTCACGTTTTTGTCCATCCAAGCCTTTTTTACTCAATGCAATTTTGCATTTTGACGGCGATAGGTTCAATGCGGGGTTTTGGTCGAAAAAACCCACTGGTTTCAACATAAAACCCACGTATTCAACGGGCATAACCGGAAAGTCTTCTGGTCGAGGTAGATGCATTACCCCCATCGTGTGCCATAAAACTACATCCGTATCAGCTAAAGGCCTGTCTTCGACAACCCATTCGGGGATACCCGGGCCAAATTCGTTTTGATTCACATAGTGACCAGGAGCCATTAGTTGATTTGCATCAAATGCAGTAACCCAAAGGTCATGATTAACAAACCCTGCCCTCCGCATAAATGGAGAGTTTGGCTGGTGCATGGGTTTAATCGTGGGTCCAGGCATCAGCTTATATCCTGGATACCAACCTAGTTTATTTTTTGCTTCTCGATTAATAACCTTCCAATATCTCGCATTCTCCGGCTTGGCATCACGCCCAGCATCCTTCTCTGACTCAAGAACAGTTTCCACCACCCCATGTGCATTCCCATGGGGATTATCCGGCCCCATTGGCACCCGCTTCGCCTCCACTTCAACCACCGCATTACGATCACCATCCACGCTCATGTCGAGTCGAACATTGAAATAATGTTCATGCATCATACCCACCAAATCAGGTGAAACCAAACTCCCATACTCTGGGGGTCGGCCAGAATTAATCTCATCCAAACCCAATGCCCTCGAATAAAGCATTCCGGTTAATTTCGCTTCAAATTCAATGTTTCCATCAAGATATAGATACCAAAAGATGCCATAGTCGTAGTTGCCCACTGTAAAAAAAGAAGACACAACCAATCGGCGAGAACGCCGCACTTCAGTTTTATTCGTTGACGTATTGGTGTGTTTCCAAAGGATTCCATAGTCCTCTTCATGTAGGCAAATGGCATTTGGCTTATTAACCGGATTGCCATATCCGTCATTGAGAACTACATCAAAATAGTGTATTTCACCCAAACAATCACAGCCTAATGTCAAACTATTCACTGATCTGCCAAAAATTCCATCACCAAGATCGAAGGAATGATTTGTAAAGTGATCACCCGCTGTGTCTCCATAAGGCACCACTAGCTCGCTCAGCGATGCACGGTAAATTACGGATCTCTCAGAGCCCTCGTCATTAAAAGAAAGCGTATGCAGAACCAGTCCTTCCCTAGGAGTAAATCCCACTCGGAATCGCCAGTTTTGCCAACAAACTTCATGCCCGTCCACCACAAAATCAGGGCCGTCTGGCTGCAAAATTTCAAGCTCCGCCAGAGGTTTACGTTGAACACCTAGCTCCTTAGACTGATACACTCCGCGATTTGCCGGAATGGGAACCACCCCACTATCTTCAATCCTTAGTACCTTCATCGTATTTAGGTCGATGATCGGTATCAATCCTTCAATGGGCTTGGCGTGGGTGTTGTCTGAAGGGTGCTGTATGAAAAAACAATGCGCTCTAGATAGCCTCAGATGACGTTCCTTCTCTGTAGCAAAATTTGCAACCGCCAATCCTTCAACATAAACCTGATCCAGATTATCGATCCCTCTTTTGTTGAGTCCGACAACGAAATCCGGATGCGCTTTCACCACTCTGGAAACTTCATCGCTCTCTTCAGGTAAATACCCTGCTTGGACGCCGGGAATAAGCGTAGAGGATGAGAGTTGATCTTTATCGATAGAAACTGTGATTTCAAATAACTCTCCAGAATCCCGATTCCACGCAACCACAAACGCCTCACGCTCAATCATATCGCCAGAAGTGAAGCCACGAACCAGCTGCTTATTCGGTTCATTCAATCTGATTTGTTCAAAAAAGAGTCTCTTGCCCAAATCTAGATCACGTCGGACAATCTTCGTCGCCTGTGTGATTTCCTGTGCGGTTAATGGGTCTAATGGATGGGTACTCATGTTATTTGCCAAAGTAGATAGAGCGTCCTAAAAGTCTATCTGAAAACGCAGTGTGTGTCTTATCTATTGTTACGACCATAAGGTACTGCGCATTCCCTTACTTCGGGGGAATATCCGGGGCTTTTGTTCATGAGCTATTTCTCTCAAGGTGATTAGTCTCCGGCCAAACCGGGGCGGTTCAGATTCATTTAACACCCATACTCCTAACAGCTAAATCTAAACAGGGAGTCAGTCCCAAAAAGGACGACTCATTCGCCAACACAGAGCATCAAGATAATATCTCAATCATCAAAAGCCACGAGTAGTTATGTTATATTAATGAAGGTAAAGCCCGCTATAAAGCGTCACACCCTCCACCGACTGGGCACTCCCCCTACAGAAATAGAGCCAGCAAAAGCGCCTCGACAAACCACAGGTGTGTTGGTCGTACTGTTTGATATCGTACCGCTCGCAGAAGGCACAACAATGGGCGTATTATCTGCCCCGCCAAATCTCAACAGTGTTTCATCCGTTCCACCGTCTCTCCCAATGGTCCCTGAAAAATTAACGTTATCAAACACAAACGAGCCCGGACTGGCATCAAACACCATTCCCGCTTCGTCCGTATCGGTAATAGTGACATTGCGTAGCGTGGTCACTTGTGGTGTGGTACCAGCTTCCCCCATTTTACCGAAGTGCAATCCACTAGCGCCACTGTCAGATATCGTAACGTCCGTCAAATTCGTGGTCAGGCTAGGTGCATTCCGACCAAGGAGAGAAAAATTAATTCCGTTATTTTCCGATCCTTGAATCACCACGTTCGTCAGTGCCGCTGCCACCGGCCCGGAGGCATCTCTTCCCGCATTTTCGAAATTGATACCATCATCACCAGCATTAGAAATAATAAGGTTATCCAATGCGAAAGATTGGGAAGCGGTAAAATCACCAATAAAATAGATACCATCATTACCGTTAACATTCGAGCCTGCTCCTTCAATACGCAGTCCACTCAAAACGATATCACCACCCACAGAAAAAATCGCCCCTCCACCAGTATGCCTTACCGTTGGTCGAACACCACTACCAACATAGGTACCCCCATTGATCTCTAGCGGTGTCGCACTGCCAATGATGACTACCGAATCGATAAATCCCACCTCCTCGTCGTAGACATCCCCACCCTGACCTTCTACGTAAACGGTATTCCCCGTCGGTCCACGAAACACCGCAGTGCCGATGCTCCCATAGGGATTCTCAAAAGTTCCATCTGCTCCCGCCGCGGCTCTACTATTGTCCACAAAGGTAATCTTATCTCTAAGTGTTGAGGTTCCAGAAACAGTGGTGGTCGAACTCGTAGAGGTCGAACTTCTCGACACTTCTTCAGTCTCTGTTCGTCGACTGACATCTTCGATTAGCCCACTTTGATTAGTCTGTACGCGAACGTCTCGCATCACCATATCCGTGTATTTCCTATTGGAAAATGGCCGTGAACCAGTAAGCCTGAAATTCTGCCTAAATTCTTGCCAAGTATTTCGACCCTTCAACGGAATATGCAATCTTGCACCTAAAAAGTAATCCGTGCCGTTCAAAGCGTCATCCTCAAAAAATTCAGCATCAAAAGTAACATACGGCCCAGCTTTGACTTCCACCCTCGCTTTTTGTCCCTCAACCTTTCGGCCAAACTCTCCCTGAAAGTCATACACTCCGGCGAACAAACGAACATCTGGCGAACTAGGAGACAGAGAAAGATTAAAGCCTATTTCAGCATCATAACCGTCCAAACCTGCCTCAAACTCCTGAAACACTCGATCCTTTGTGGTCGTGGTTTGGGTTTCCGTGATTGTGGTAGTCAACGTCGTGGTGGTGGTGTAGTCCTGAACGATTAAATACCCTCGGGGAGTCGGTGCGCTGAACGAAGTACTATTGTTAGTAGCCGTACTGGTTTGAGCGAGCGTACTTACAGAGGTCTCTTGCGAACGGGATTCAGTAGCCAGCTTTGCTGACGAGTCTGCGTCATACCAATTCACTCTGGCGTCTACCCATCGACTTAACACCTCAACACCAACCCCAGCCTGATTAAATCGATTACCAAAACGCGAACGTCGAGTATCCACATAGACATTAGCACCGACGATCACCTGAGGAGTTAGCATCTTGCGCCACACAAGCCCGAGATTTCCTTCGAATTCGCCCTCATCTTTATGAGAGAACCTAGGGTTCAACAAAAGCGTTCCACCATTTTTGTCATACAACGGAATGAGAAAGTCAGCAAAAGGCTCCAAAGTATCTTCGCCCACCCTGAAACCCGCCGTAAACTGGGTCGCATCATGCTTTTTGGTTAAGGTTTCCGCAGAAGCTCCAGTTTCATCTGTTGCTAAATCTTGCGCAGACGCCAGAGAACTCTGAGTAGAGAATACGCCCACAAGAAGTATTATGGTCAATCCAAGGACGACTTTAGTGTACTTAACTAGGTTCATTATCTTCTAACCCGCGCCGTTTCAATCGTTATTTATCCGTTAGCAAAGGATAACTCAAAACCCAATACCGACTTACTCAACAGATAGTTATGTGTCTATCAGAAGGTGCTGTATGTGATTCTTATCCTATCACGAAGTATCTAAAGGATTGTGCAACCCTACGTCTGTAACTTTGATTTAGGTTGAGTCATTATCGTCGTTCCACACGATATATCGCTTGTCGGCATTGCTCCATTCATCGTCAATCTCGACGAGGATGGCACTGACAAGCC
>WLWV01000207.1 GCA_012103395.1 Gammaproteobacteria bacterium | reverse complement strand
TCGGCTTGTTTCAAGATGGCGACAATTTGCGTTTCGCTGAATCGACTCGTTTTCATAAGAACCTCCTGGGTCATTCTGCCAGAAAGCTCTACATTGCGCCTGTCCGTGGTTGGGGGAAGCTTACAGTTGGGGGAAGCTTACAACGGGGCGTGACACGTCGAACCGACACTTCTCGCTGCTGAGAATCAGCATTCACAATCAGCACATACGCCACCATTTTTATAATCACATCATGCTCCTCGGTCTCAAGGAGCACCATGTCACCCGTACCAACCATGGCGACGAATACGGCGGGCGTTTCTTGATGAATGACGGCTATATCGGTGGTTTCTAGCAAACCCGCAAGAGACTTGCATGCCGCTAGATCGTGAGAAAAGACCGTGGCAATACTTGCCACGATGGTATCGATATACTCAGAAAAGTCTGTCATCACCTATCTAACAGCCCTCTTATAACTCATGAAGACTTCGTTAACAGCAGTCACATAAACTATCCGAGATTCGACTACGAAGGTAGGCGGCATGATGACAGAAACCCCTCTGCCGTTCAAGCTAGACTTGTACAAACCAGCCCCATTAGCTTGATGGTCCCATGGGGATTCTTATAGGAGTGAAAGACCTCTATTAATAGGCATTTTTATGAATCAAGCCCTTCCAAATCGTCCAGAGCATGATCTTACAATCAAACCCAATGCTCCAATTGTCGATATAATACATGTCATGTTCCAAACGTTTTCCCAAATCCGTATTCCCCCTCCACCCATTAATCTGAGCCCATCCTGTCAGACCAGCTTTCATTTTGTGACGTAACATATATTGTGGATACTGCGCTCGAAATGTTTCAATAAATTCTGGCCGCTCTGGTCTCGGCCCGACAATACTCATTTCTCCCTTCAAAACATTCCAAAATTGTGGAAGCTCATCCAGGCTGGTTCTTCTCAAAAAAGCTCCAATGCACGTCCGACGTTTATCATCTTCTTGTGTCCAGACTGGCCCCGTGTCCTTTTCAGCATCGACCGACATCGTCCGAAATTTCAACATCTCAAATACCTGCCCATCCAACCCCATCCGCGCCTGTCGATACAACACCGGACCGGGAGATTGATATTTGATACAGATAGCCAGAACACCCAACAACGGAGCCGTGATTACCAGCGTCACGAATGCACCAAGAAGATCCAGCCCTCGTTTGGCCACTACATTCCACCCATGTAATGGCGATCCTTGCAACGTAATGACCGGTAAGCCTTCGAAAACTTCGGCTGAAGGCTGAATTGTCATAAACTCATATATCGAAGGAATAATCTTGACCTCGACCATTGTCGTGGCAAGAAACTCCAAGAGCCGTTTCCCTTCGGTAACTTCTTCCGCAGGCAAACACACAAACACGATATCAACCCCTGGTACCACAAACTCCTTGACCTGCGCATATGTCCCTATCACTGGAATTTCGCCGAGGACTCGCCCAACTTTTTCCGGCTCTCGAGTTAAATATCCTCTGACACTCATACCGAATTCGGGGTGCTGCCCTAAACTCTGCACCACTCGTTCACCAAGTTTCCCAGCTCCGACAATCAACACACTCCGTTTGTTATATCCTAGCCGTCGAACAACCCTAAGCCCTTCCCGAAACATCATTCGGGAAAAGCCAAGCAGGACCAGATTGAGCACCCAAAAGTAGAAAATGATCAGGCGAGAATATTCATATTGTCGAAAAAAAAACGTGAGCGCGACCAACACAAGTACTGCAAAGGTATTGGCCTTGGCCACATCAAAAAATTCTGCAACACGCGAGCCCATCCGTCTAGGACGGTAAAGGTTGAAGGCATAAAACGAACTCCCCCAGACCACCATAATTGGAATGAGTAGCCAAAGATACAAGACAAATGGTGGAACGCCTTTCGTAACAGGCACAAATATTCCTGAAGTCCGAATCACATAAGCCAAGCACCAGGAAATAGTAATCAATGTTAAATCCGAAAGCAGAAACAGACTTTAAAAAAATTGGGAATGACGCTTCAACATGGTGGGGCAAGACGGAATTGTTTAACGCGTTGCTTGATGATGTCATAGATCTGTTGTTTGAAGCGAACGCGATTAAAAGGCTCAACATGCTGCCTAATGGACACGGGGTCAAAACTGCAACGTTGTCGTTCAAACAATTGGAGCGCCTCAACGAATGCATCTACGGCTTGCTCATAAAAGAACACGCCTGTCGGACTGCCCATACTGTTTCCCATTTCTTCTTGTGGCTTCACGCAACTGTCTTGCCTCTGCTCTCTATGCTCTTCTTGATTTACTGGCACGACGGTTTCCCGTACGCCTCCCTTTCCAAAGGCAATGACTGGTTTTCCACATGCCATGGCTTCAAGTGGCACAATGCCAAAATCTTCTTCTCCTGGAAAGAGCAAGGCCTGGCAACGACGGAGATGATCTTTCACAACGTGATCAGATTGCCAGCTTAAGAATTCAACTGTTGGACCAGCCAGATCCATCAAACGTTTCATTTCTGGGCCTGCCCCAATAATTTTGAGCGGGATCCTCAAAACATTAGCCGTCCGAATCGCTAAATCAACCCGTTTGTATGGCACTAATGACGTGACCATCAGGTAAAACCCATCATTCCTATCCGACACTTCAAAAGATTGCCAATTAACCGGAGGATAGACCACGGTCACATCACGCCCCCAATAGGACTGAATTCTACATGCCACATGCCGTGAGATCGCAATACAGTCATTGATTTGGCTATTCGAAGATTTGTCCCATTTTTGAAGCCATGGGCGCAGTCCCCACATCACACCTCTGACTAGAGATGAGGCCTGCCCTTTTCCAAAATACGCTTCATATTGCTCCCAAATATACCGCATAGGTGTATACACATACGCCAGATGATAGGCTCCCTCAGGCACACGGATTCCCTTCGCCACACAATGGCTTGAACTCACCACGAGATCATAGCCATTTAGATCAAACGACTCGATAGCCCAAGGAAATAATGGAAGATAATAGCGATAATAATCTGAGGACAATGGAAGGCGTTGAATGAAACTAGTCTGGATTGGATGTTTCTCAATTGTGGGAGAGACCGATCCTGGCACATGGAGAAGTGTATAAATATCAGCATCGGAAAACAACTCACACAAGACCTCCAGGCATCGCTCTCCTCCACGCATGCCTGTCAACCAATCATGAACAAGAGCGACTTTCAAGCAACAAGCTCCACATTAGGGATACAAATAATTTTATTGTCCCCATGGCTGTTCCACCTCAGAGCCAGTCATGGAATCTTCCGACCGCATTACCTTTTTATAGAGTAGTTTCTTTTCAATTCTGTTGACTGCGTTAGGAATGTGTTCAAAATCCAGAAAACCTTACTATGACCAGAAACGCTAATATGGAATAGCCATATACAACACTTTCCTATTCTGAGCCACGTACAGAGCTTGGGAGAACGAAGGAAACTTGTTGAGGAGAAAAAATAAGAACTAAAGTTTATCTCACGCTGTCAGAGCTATAACAACATCAAAGTCACTCTTTTAGCACTGCTATGACAGTTTAAGGCATTCATAAACAATTTACGTTTCTACTAATGTTTAGTATTTACACGTTCTGAACCATTCGATCATATACTTGTAAAGTCTCAACAGCGCACTTTCTCCAAGTAAAGCACTTTGATCGCTCTAATCCTCTTGCACTTAACATTTGACGACGACGTGAGTTGTTCAGAAGATCCTGTATCTCTTTCGCCATCCTTTCGATATCTTCAGGGTGAACCAATACACCCGCATCACCAACGACTTCGGGTAGAGAGGAAACACTCGATGTCACTACTGGTACGCCACATGCCATAGCTTCTAAGGGTGGTAATCCAAAGCCTTCATAACGTGAAGGATATACAAAGATAGTTGCCCCACTATATAAAGCAGGTAGATCTTCTCTTGAAACATAACCCGTTTTTATTATTGTTCTTTGGATATTGAGTCGCTCAATTTCCTTATCAAGTTTTTCCATCAACCAACTTTTCTCACCAACCAACACAAGTGGGTACGTTACTCTAAGAGACAAAGGTAGTAACGAATACGCTTTTAAAAGGTTAAAGACATTTTTTCGAGGCTCTATGGTTCCTACATAGAGAATATATGCCCTGGGTTTTAATCCATACCCCTCTGTAATAGGAGAGAGCTGATCTATCGAAATTGGAGTAAAACAATCTTCCACACCCAATGGTATAACCGTGATTTTATCTTGTGGGAGCGAGAGGCAATCAATCATTTCCTGCTTGACTGAATCAGAGATTGTAATGAAATGTGAGACACGGTTCAGCCTAGAATAGAAGTGACGATCTAGATAACGAATCCGCTCAATAGGATGAGTCTCGGGAAAGTAATGAAAAGAGAGATCAAAAATAGTCAGGACCGTTGGCCCAGCAAACTGCATTGGGACATAATTTGTTTCGTGATAAAGATCAAATTTTTTCCAGCCCTGTCCCACTGCAAATAACAACGCGAGTGTGTTTCTATAGAGAGGATAGATTTTCCTCAGATGTTCAGTGAATCGCCTTGCACGCACAAAAGATGCAACTGGCCTGTCTTTTAACTTTTTACTCCACTGAAGACCATAGTAGAAATCAATATCCCACTCCTTGTGTATGGACAGCATCACCTTAAAGGTATGATAGACGTAATTCCCCACGCCACTTCTGAGATCCAAGAGCGGAATACCATTGACAATCACACGCATTAAATTTTGAAGTCTTTCAATATTCGCGCACAAACATAACCAATGGGAAAAAAGACACGTCGTCAAACATGGTCAAGGAACATATCTAAAGCACCGTATTCGCAAATTCAGATATTAATCAGGAAATATTTACAGAGGTAAGTTGCCAGGGTTTTGTAGAATTTGAGGACAAGTTCAATTTCAGGAGACCATTAACTAAATTCTCTTTAATCATGATGACATATCTGTGGTTACGACCATGGCAAGACACGGAAAAAACGTTCTGGACACAATCGTTCACATAAACTTGAAGTGCACTCACATTTCTACATTCGATGACTAATTGATAGGGTAAGCATTTCCCATAAAAAGGAAGAACAACTTCGCATTCACCTTTGACTAAGTTGGAAGATGTCTCAAAGCCATAGAGCGTAGATTTTCTCCTCTTGGGGTAATCCTCAATTATGTTCTTTATCGAACGAAGTAGACTCAGGAAATAAAAGACGAATTTGGCAAACACCGATTTTCTCTCTATTCTCATGTCAGAATAATAAAACCCAAGTAATACTCTTATGCGTAAAAGGAAACCAACATTCTTTTTCAAATGCCTATTAATCTCAGCATAACGCGCCTTTGACCGACTTGCTGTTTTTGTTTCGGGATACATCCGTACAGTCGATAAGGGTTTATTAAGGTAATAAAATCTTGCTCCAGATTGATAAAGTCTGGTCCAAAGCTCCCAATCCATAATGTAGCATAATTTTGTGTTAAGCTTTCCCATCCGCTCTAGTGCACTTCTTCGAAGGAAGCACGAAGGTTGAGAAATACAACAACGCTTCAAAAGTTTTGAAATATCGCTATCTATGTCAAAAAAGTAATGCAGAAAATTTCCATCACGATCTACCAATACGCTGTCTCCATACACAACATCAACATCAGGATGAGCTGAAAAAACCTTCTCGACCTCTTCTAACGCATATGGAAAATAGTAATCATCTGCACATAGCCATGCAACAATATTGCCCTCTGTATGATCCCACCCTTCCTGAATGGCCGCAGACTGACCCGCATCTGGACCATGCCTTTGGTAACTTAATATTTCCGAGTAGTCTTTTAGAATATCCTGAACACTACTATCTGGCGTCGCATCCATTACTGCTAACTGAAAACGGCGAGTTTGAACCTGTACACTTGAAAGAGCTGTTGGAAGAAAGTTAGCTTGGCCCAAAACCGGTATGGCTATACTAAAAAGCAATTGAGGCGTTAACCTTTTATTGGTGTAACCTGAGACAAGTGACCACATTAATAATAGTGTTTAGATTTCCTTCGCATCCTTTAACCCAAGACCTAGCACTGCCACGACATGGTATTGTAAGCTTCCCCGTCAAGCGGACAGGTTCAACATAGAGTTTTCCGGCCTTTTGGGTTTGTGATACGTACACGGGGTCATGCCTTGTAACGCCTTGTGAGGGCGGTGTTCGTTATAGACGGTCAT
>WLWV01000206.1 GCA_012103395.1 Gammaproteobacteria bacterium | reverse complement strand
TGGCTCAACATTCAATACTAAAGCCTGAAAAACCGGCTTTGGCTTCGCTCTCTACGTTCACTCCGCCAAAGCCAATAGCGAAGCTGCAATAGAAAGCTAAATTACAGACCTCAGATTACACTACCCTCA
Organism: Gammaproteobacteria bacterium; assembly: GCA_012103395.1. Taxonomy (GTDB): domain Bacteria; phylum Pseudomonadota; class Gammaproteobacteria; order Arenicellales; family Poriferihabitantaceae; genus WLWV01. Next base: position 6,132 of record WLWV01000206.1, on the reverse strand, counting down.
AGCAGGCCCCCTCAAGTTATTATGAGACATCGATATAGATATCTCCATCTTCTATTTTTACCCCATAGGTTTTGAGGTCGACACAAACCGGGGCGCTTTGAGCTTTGCCCGTAGGAATATGGAAGCGCCCCTAAGCCAAACGAACATCGCTAAAGAAATAAATTACAGACCTCAGGGTACACTACCATCTAAAGCCCGCCCATTACTTTGAAAACAATACTGAGTTGTCTTCTCACAATTTAGGGAAGGAACTCCTGAATGTATTGGCATAAAACAGCCTGACCGAGATGGGCGAAACGGATGAGGCCAAGCGCTAAGCCAACCATTTTCACGGTTACAATCCCAATAGGGCAATGATGTTATTGTTATTGTCGAGTTCGAATTGTACGATCACGATTAGTACGGACACAGCAACGTGCGAAATGACCAACGACAATATAACGTTCAGATTCACAGGAATAGCCCAATATGACGAAGTCTACCAAGCATTGCTCAAACACCAGGTTATCTTCATTAGAGGTGGAAACATTGGTCCGAAACAACACCTGGAGTTCGCGGAAAGTTTCGGCGAGCTTGATGATCCTCATCCTCACTATCCGCATGTTGAAGGTCACGAAAACATTGTGTTGCTCGCGAATGATGCAAACACACCGCCAGATACTAATAGCTGGCACACAGACCTGACGTTCAAAACCATTCAACCATTCGCGTCGATTCTCATTGCGCGGCATGTGCCAGCATCGGGAGGGGACACCATGTGGTCAAGCTGCTATGCGGCTTACAATCGATTGTCTACCGGCATGAAAAACGATCTTGAGAATCGACAGGCAGTACATGATTTGGGCGATTTTCGAAATACCTTTGCCACAGAGCAAAACGGTAAGTCAGGCATTGAACGCCTTAACCACAATGTCCCCCGATTCGGACATAATATCCGCCCGCTTATCGGCACACACCCCGTAACCGGCCGAAAGTTTCTTAATTTTAACGAAGCCTTTGTGAGCCACATTGTTGGATTGACCACAAACGAATCTAACGCACTTAGGACATTTTTAGCCAATCACATGAACAAACCCGAAGACCAGGTCCGGTGGAGGTGGTCAGTTGGCGACCTAGCAATGTGGGACAACCGAGTCACTATGCACTATGCACTTGCGGACTATCTACCACAATATCGCTGCATGAATCGTATTACCATCGTTGATGATCGGCGCGCTAAAGAATAATAGGAATTGAGAACCCATACATAAACTAGATAGCCACTCAATAATTTTCAATTTTCATCTCGCGCAATAAATTTGAGTGTACTTTCACCGCCATTTTGCAGAAAATACATTCGAACACACGAACCATCCCTATTCCTCATGAAAAGTGAATTTGTCGCTACCAATGCCGCATCAAGCGGTGTTGAGCTTGATCGCAAGGCCATCAAATTACTGTGCCGGCGTTATGATCGTCCAGGCTTGATATTCCTTGCACAATGGGCGGTATCTCTTCTTGCCTCTGGTTATCTCGTTTTTCTTTCCACGGAAACGATTTTGCTTTGGCCAGCTTTGTTTATCTATGGCAGCATTATCTCGTTACCGGCCTACGCCATGAGCCACGAAACCGCCCATGGCACAGCCTTTCGCACTCGTTGGTTGAACGAAACCATATTTTGGCTTACATCACTCATTTACTTAGAAGAGCCTTTGCACCGTCGCTATACCCACACTAACCATCATACCTACACGTGGCATATCGGCAAGGACAGTCAAATGCCCTTTGATACACCGGTAACGTTGAGGATCTGGTTGCTTGAAATAAGTGGTTCAGCGTTAACCTATTTTCACATCATCACTTTATTTCGACTGGCAACAGGGCGCTATACATCAATGATGAGATCGGTTATCCCTAATGATGAGTTCCCACGGGTCCGGCGCAACGCGATTACCTTTGTTGGGATTTACATTGGCATTGCAATGGCAATCGCCATGGGAGTCACCAGTCTGCTCTGGTATCTCGTTATTCCTCTTTTTTTGGGTAGGGTCACCGTGGCAACTTATGGGCTCATACAACATGTAGAGATGGAAGAGAATGCGCCTTCGATTCTAGACAGCACCCGTTCATTTCGCACCAACTGGCTAGGTGGTTTTTTCTATCTCAATATGCATCACCACGTCGAGCATCACCTCTTTCCCCAAGTCCCATTTTATTCGCTGCCAACATTGAATGATGCAATAAAGGACCAGCTACCCCTTCCCGATCCGGGCTTTTGGCGGACGAATTTGGAAGCCTTATCGGTAGCGATACATCGTTCACTGGGACGAAATACAAAAGCTTGGAGCATTCGTCAGGCCAAACACATGATCACTAACGGTGGCTTTGTAAAAGTTGCTAGCAAAAGTATGAAATAAGATTCATAGACAATTGTTACTATTGCTTTTCCCGTTCAATCTTCTCTCTTGTGGCACTACTCGAATGGCGGCAGCATATAAGTCTCTTAAAAATCCTGAAAAGAGAGATAACTAATAACCCCATCACAACATCACAACATCACAACATCACGATGAAACCACATATTTCATTTTCCCCTTTAAGCTACCGCATAACGACAAGGTAAATTAAAAACACCATCATTTTTACAACGCTCGTCTTTTCGCAGCCTCTCCGAATAGCCTTAATAGACACCACCTAGAACCACGTTCTTATTGAACTCCGAATAACCAATAACAACGGACATACTCTCGAAAGACCAATAGCAGTGGTATCATAAACGTAAACTCTCCCTCCACTTACAGGTTTCCCATGTAGAATATTGGTCAACCTATTCAACTCATTGGGAATTTGATGCATCATCTTCAATCAAGAATTCAGCTAACCGCTGCCTTTCGGTGGGCCGCTAGAATGGGCTGGCAATCTGGGATCTGCAACCATTTTAGTTTAGCAGTGAATGATTCTAGTGGCCCTTCGGGTATATTGATCAACCCTCAAGGTTTCCATTGGTCTGAACTAACGGCCTCTTCACTATTATTGATGAACAGTCAGGGAAAGATTATTGATGGAGAGGGGGAAGTCGAAGACACTGCGTTCTTTATTCACCTATCGACTCACAACGAAGTACCATCAGCAACTTGTGTTTTGCACGCTCATCCCCCCTATACAACTGCGATCATGTGTTCTAAACCGGGAAGGATAGTGAACTGTAGCCAAGACAGTCTCAGATTCCACGGCCGGATTGCCTACGATGACCATTTTGGTGGTTTAGCGGGCGATAAGACAGAAGGCGCCCGAATCGCAGAAGCACTCGGCGGCAAGCCCATTATGTTAATGGCAAATCATGGGATTACTGTAACAGGACCGTCCGTTGCCAAAGCACTTGATGATTTCTATTACCTCGAATTAGCCGCTAAATACCAAGTGCTCGCTAATAATGCCGGAGACTCCCTGAATATTCTATCCGATGAAAAAGCCGATAGACTATCTCCTGCGATTCAGCAGATTGATACACAAACGGCAGGGCATTTTCAATCGATACAACGCATACTAGATAAAGAAGAACCAGAGTACCGGGAATAACGCTGGAAGCTTTAGTACAACACTCTTGCTACCCTATTTGATGCTAACTAACTACTTCCCCAGCCTTTAGTCTTCCGACTGCTAACCGTTAAAGACTCACTCAACGTCCACCCGAGCTCGCCTTTGCTTAATTTTACTTTGGTGCTTTTTACTATCTAATCGCCTTTCCTGAGCCCCTCTGGTCGGGCGCGTTGCTTTTCGCTTTTTCTTGATTTCAGTGGCTTCCTTAATCAGGTTAGACAATCGTTGAAATGCGTCCATTCGGTTTTTCTCCTGACTACAATAACTTTGCGCCTTGATGACGATCATTCCCTCACGGCTGATTCGCTGATCATTGAATTGATACAGTCGCTGCTTAACTTCATTCGATAGTGAGGATGCCGCAATATTGAAACGAAGATGGATGGCGGTAGAAACCTTGTTCACGTTTTGCCCACCAGCGCCTTGGGCTCGAATGGAATTCAAGTCAATCTCTGCTAAGGGAAGATGTATTTTGTCGGTAATTTTTAACACGTTTACCTCTCCGCGAAAATCAAAAATCGAAGCATACTACGTCTCACCTTTATGTGAGCTGAACATGCGCTTAAAATTTTCCTTAGAGCATATTCTTATCGATTAACATGGGAATAATCGACGTACACATTCTGTCAACCAGCAGTATCTTCGACAAGCAATATCGTGGTGATCATTGGGCCGATCTTAGAACGTTCTTTATCACCTAACATTTCACGAAATGCTTTACATGCAACTTGGAAGTTTGGGCACATCTACAGTTTGTGTTACCAAAGAAACCGAAACAATCCGAAATCCGGTTTAGTGAACGGATTACCTTGGCAGCGTGACATGACACAACGCGTCATTTTTAGTGCCCTCCCAGCACTATCAAATCCCACTGACTGCTATATATAATCATTGTTCTATCAATTTCTGGCTCAAGCAGATGACGAAAAAAAAACTGGTTATCCTGCACTCTGCACATTGGTCTGCTCAACTGCTACCTCACCTTATTGCTCAATGCAGCGACGCTACTATCAGAAGCATCGAGTTCGTGTTTCTCAGCACGGACGTTGTTTTAAAGGATGGAATCAAAAACACCATTAAACGATTATCTGTCAGTCCACCAGATGGGGTCGTTGGAATGGACGATGACGCATCGCAATTCGCCTCGATCATGACCGAAAAAATGGACCTCATAGGGCCAGAATTTTCAAGCATCGCCAACATTCAGAATAAGTACCGCGCTCGCTGCACCCAGCTCGATATCGTCCCTCATGCAACCCCAGCATTTAAACTAGCATCGCAGGTTTTAGCTGGAGACCCATTTCCTGGTGAATTTCCAGTGATCATAAAACCAGTCAGATCGTGCCTTTCTTTAGACACCTATGTCGTTCACAACAAAGATGAACTAAACAAGAGACTCCGACAAATACAGCACATCAAGCCGTCCACCGAAGATCACCAGTCACCTTCATTTGGAGACTTTAGAAGAGACCAGAGCATCCTTCACCCCACAGAGTACGAACACATCGATGATACATTGATTGAAGCTTATGCACTCGGTGAACAATACACTGTTGATGGTTACCTCTACAAAGGAAAATGTGTTTTCCTAGGATATACTCTGTCCGAGTTTTTGCCTGATACCTTAAGTTTTTCCCGCTTCTCTTTTCCTCACCACTTTACAGCAACCACTCAAGAGTACATCGAGTCAACGCTCAAGCAATATCTGCTTGCTAGCGGGCTAAACAACACGATGTTCAACGCCGAATTCCGCTTCGATCAGAAAAACCACTCCATGGCGATCATTGAAGTGAACACTCGAATTGCCTTTCAATTCATTCAAATGATTTATCATGTCAATGGGATCAGCTCCATTGAGTACATGACCCTGATCGCATTGGGTGAAAGCCCTGAAAAGTTAAAGACGAAAATCGGAAAACGCCATGCGCTGGCTAGTTCCTGTGTGATGCGCCGAAATACAGACGCGCTGGTCACAAAAATACCAAATGAAGAACAAATAGCGTTAGTCCGTAAATACTATCCTGATGTACAGATAGTTAACCTTGTGCCAGAAGGACAAAAGCTCTCTGACGTCGGTCAAGACTCTTATACGTTTCGTTATGCTTGGATCAACATTCCGGGAGATTCAAGAGAGCACATCGATGAACAACTAGTCGAAATCACAGACATTCTGGACTATCAATTTGAGGAACTCTAATCTCAAAGGCGTTAGTCTTCAGATTTTGTTTCTTTGGGATAATTTGGTAAAACCATCCCGGGTTTGAGGCAGCTTCATGGATAATTCAGCGCTCGCGACCTGAGTTCGAAGAATTTGTGCCGTACCACCGGCAATGGTAAACATTCGAGCATCCCTGACCCGGCGCTCCAGAGGTAAGTTACGGGAATACCCCATCGATCCGTGGAGTTGTAATGCATCATTGGTCACTTTAATTGTAGAAGTTTAGACCAAATCTGACACCGTATTAAATCAATCCGAGCGAAGCGAGGGTTGATTTAATGAGAGTTACCCGTTTTGATGTAGTTACCAAACAATATCAAAACACAACGAGGTAA
>WLWV01000026.1 GCA_012103395.1 Gammaproteobacteria bacterium | reverse complement strand
GCTTGTCAGTGCCATTCTCGTTGAGATTGACGATGAATGGAGCAATGCCGACAAGCGATATATCGTGTGGAACGACGATAATGACTCAACCTAAATCAAAGTTACAGACGTAGGGTTGCACAATCGTGGGATGTGAGAATGCAGAGTGAATTCTGCATTCTCAGAGGTATTCATTTACTATTGGCGAAGTTTGCGAAGTCTCTCTATGGAACGTAACTGAGCCACTGCGCTTGCTAGCTCGGCTTTAGCCTGAGCATAGTCAAGTTCGGCAGCACCATCTTTAAGTGCTTCTTCCGCCTTTTGCTTTGCTTCATTTGCCGAAGTTTCATCCAGATCTCCACCTCGTACTGCAACGTCTGACAGAATGGTCACAACATGAGGTTGCACCTCAAGAATTCCTCCTGAAATGAAGAAGAATTGCTCTTCTTCATTTTCTTGCAGAACGCGCACATCACCAGGATTTAGCTTGGTGATCAGTGGCGTATGCCCCGGGGCGATACCAAGCTCGCCAAGCACGCCTGGAGCGAAGACCATTGTCCCTTCCCCTGACCAAATTTCTTGTTCTGCGCTAACTATATCTACTTGAATGCTTGGCATATTTTTAAACCCTATCGAATGTGCAACTAGCCGCTATTCGAAATTTTCTGGAGTGATATCGTCACTAGAGAGCGAGCGTTAGCTCATGCCCTTAGCTTTTTCAATTACTTCATCAATACCACCAACCATGTAGAACGCTTGCTCTGGCAGGTGATCGTATTCTCCACTAACGATTCCTTGGAAGGCCTTAATGGTGTCTTTCAGAGAAACATATTTACCAGGTGCACCCGTGAAGGTTTCTGCAACAGTAAACGGCTGTGAAAGGAATCGCTGAATTCGACGCGCTCTGTTAACCGCTTGTTTGTCATCTTCAGACAGTTCATCCATGCCCAAAATAGCAATGATATCCTGTAATTCTTTGTACCGTTGCAGAGTACCCTGAACGGCACGAGCGGTTTCATAGTGCTCGTTACCGATGACCAACGGATCGAGCTGACGTGAAGTTGAGTCGAGAGGATCTACCGCAGGATAGATCCCTAATTCTGCAATTTGACGAGAAAGTACGAGTGTTGCGTCCAAGTGAGCGAAAGTAGTAGCCGGAGAGGGATCTGTTAAGTCATCTGCAGGTACGTAAACCGCTTGGAATGACGTAATAGAACCCACCTTTGTCGAAGTAATCCGCTCCTGCAATGCTCCCATTTCATCCGCAAGCGTTGGCTGATAACCTACCGCAGAAGGCATACGGCCAAGCAACGCTGACACTTCGGTGCCTGCCAATGTATAGCGATAAATGTTATCGATAAACATCAATACATCTCGGCCTTCGTCACGAAAATATTCTGCCATGGTCAAACCGGTCAGAGCAACACGGAGTCGGTTTCCAGGCGGCTCATTCATCTGCCCATAAACCATCGCTACTTTATCCAATACACCGGCTTCGGTCATTTCATGATAAAAATCATTTCCTTCCCGAGTTCGCTCGCCAACACCGGCAAAAACAGACAATCCACTGTGTGCCGAGGCGATGTTATTAATCAGTTCAAGTAAGGTAACTGTTTTACCTACTCCAGCACCACCAAAAAGACCAACCTTGCCACCTTTAGCGATAGGCATAATTAGGTCGATAACCTTGATGCCTGTTTCCAGCAGCTCAACACTGGCTGCCTGGTCTTCGTAAGTAGGTGCTGAACGGTGAATGGGCATTCTAACCTCAGTCTGAACTTCACCGGCTTCGTCTATCGGATTACCCAATACATCCATGATGCGCCCCAAAGTCCCCGAACCGACTGGAACAGAAATGGGGGCACCTGTGTTAGAGACATCTACACCTCTTCGGAGGCCGTCAGAAGAACCCATAGCGATACAACGTACAACGCCATCTCCCATTTGCTGTTGGACTTCAAGCGTCAGGCTGCCGTCACTTATCTTTAGCGCGTCGTATATTTTCGGTACATCTCCCCGAGGAAACTGTACATCAACAACCGCTCCAATAATCTCTACGATATTTCCAGAACTCATGGTTCGAAAAACCTCTAATTAATATTTAAATTTATTCAAAAAGGCGCTAGATCCTGGTCATTACTGACTAGACAGCCGAGGCACCACTAACAATTTCAGACAATTCCTGGGTAATCGCTGCCTGCCGCGCTTTGTTGTAAACAAGTTGCAATTCATCGATTAGTTTTCCAGCGTTATCCGTTGCTGACTTCATCGCTACCATTCGGGCCGCTTGTTCACAAGCAGAATTTTCAGCAACCGACTGATAAACCAATGATTCAATGTATCTCGACATCAACACATCGATGACATCTTTTGCTTCAGGTTCGTAAATGTAGTCCCAGTGGTGGTTCATTTTCCCTTCATCCATTTCCAGCTCATTAGCTTGAATCGGAATCAGCTGTTCCACCGAAGGCTTTTGGGTCATGGTATTCACAAACTCATTGCTGACGATAAATAGTCGATCAATGTCACCCGACATATAGGCATCCATCATAACTTTGATAGCTCCGATCAGCTCTTCCATTTGCGGAGCATCACCGAGATCAGTAACTTCACTTACCACTTCAGCGCTAAACCGCTTAAAGAATGCGCTGGCCTTTTTTCCGATAACGGACACATTAACCTTAACGCCTTGGCTATCCCACTCAGACATCGAGTGAATGGCTTTGCGAAACAAGTTCACATTCAAACCGCCGCAAAGTCCACGATCACTTGATACGATGATATAACCCACCGACTTCACTGGCCGCTCAATGCCATAGGGATGCTTATATTCTGGATTCGCATGTGCAAGGTGAGCAACCACATTACGCATTTTCCATGCATAAGGCCGCGCTGTCTTCATACGTTCCTGAGCGCGTCGCATCTTACTGGCCGCCACCATCTCCATTGCTTTGGTAATCTTTTTCGTACTACCAATACTCTTGATCTGGGTACGGATTTCTTTTGCGCCTGCCATATTGCGAAATACCTATCTAACTGGATCTTAATCTCAAATCAAACGGCAACCATTAGTTGCCATTCTTCTTGAAGTCTTCGAGTGCACTGTGTAATCCAGCGATAACTTCGTCGTTGTACACACACTTATCATTGATGCCGTCCATCAAATCTCCATGATTTGACTTCACATAGGCTAGCATTGAACGTTCGAATTCCACTACGTCGGCTACAGCGACATCATCGATATAACCTTCGTTAGCAGCAAACAAGGACAATGCCATTTCAGCGACTGACATCGGTTGGTACTGCGGTTGTTTCATCAGTTCCATAACTCGCTCACCACGTTCCAACTGTTTACGTGTTGCTTCATCTAGATCAGAAGCAAACTGCGAGAAGGCAGCTAGTTCTCGGTATTGAGCCAACGCTAAGCGAACACCACCGCCCAACTTCTTGATAATCGGTGTTTGTGCAGAACCACCCACTCGAGATACGGATAAACCAGCATTGATCGCTGGACGAATGCCCGCATTAAAAAGATCTGTTTCCAAAAAAATCTGTCCGTCAGTAATCGAAATTACGTTGGTCGGTACGAAAGCAGACACGTCACCCGCTTGGGTTTCGATGATTGGTAATGCCGTTAAAGATCCAGTTCTGCCTTTCACTTCACCATTGGTCAGCTTCTCTACTTCTGCTTCGTTGATTCTTGCGGAACGTTCAAGTAATCTTGAGTGGAGATAGAATACATCACCGGGATAAGCTTCCCGGCCAGGAGGGCGTTTCAATAGCAAAGAAATCTGGCGATAAGCCCACGCTTGTTTTGTCAAATCATCATAGATAATCAGCGCGTCTTCACCTTTATCCCGAAAATATTCGCCCATAGTACAACCAGCGTATGGTGCTATGAATTGTTCTGCTGCGGAGTCCGCTGCAGACGCAGCGACAATGATCGTGTGATCCATTGCACCATGTTCTTCAAGCTTGCGTACAACGCCCGCAATACTTGAGGCTTTCTGACCAATCGCTACATAGATACACTTAATGCCAGTGTCTTTTTGATTGATGATGGCGTCAATTGCAACCGCCGTTTTACCAGTTTGTCTGTCACCGATGATCAATTCCCGCTGACCACGTCCAATCGGAACCATGGAGTCAATGGACTTCAGTCCAATTTGCACAGGTTGGTCGACTGATTTGCGCGCGATTACACCAGGGGCAACTTTCTCAATTGCGGACAAACCGGAATATTCGATTGGGCCTTTGCCATCGATGGGTTTTCCCAAAGAGTCAACCACTCGACCCAACAAGCCTTCACCGATCGGCACCTCGAGAATACGACCCGTACACTTAACTGTATCGCCTTCTTTTAAATGCTTATAGTCCCCAAGCACTACGGCACCGACGGAGTCTTTCTCAAGGTTAAGTGCAAGACCATAGGTTTCGCCAGGAAATTCAAGCATCTCGCCCTGCATTGCTTCGCTCAAACCATGGATGCGTGCGATACCATCGGTCAGCATAACAATCGTACCTTCGGTACGCGCTTCAGCATCTGCTTCAAAATTCTTGATTCTATCCTTAATCAGCTCACTGATTTCGGAGGGATTCAATTGGATGGACATTTCTACAATTCCTCTAAATTAGGCGACATAGACCACTTCAGTCAATGATGACCTTAAGCGCCTATTGCACCAACAAGTTGTTCAAGTTGAGCCCTGACCGAGCCATCAACTACCCAGTCTCCCGCTCGGATAACAGCACCACCGATCAATTCGTCATCAACATCAAAGTCAAGCTTGACTGTACGTCCGAGCTTCACTTCCAATGCGTCAACAAACTGCTTCTGTTGTGGTTCGTCAATTTTGGTTGCGGTAATCATTGTGGCTTCGATAACTCGCTCAGCGTCAGCTCGTTTTTCAGCATAAACAATCGCCATTTCTGGCAATGCATTTATTCGTGAATTCTTCACTAACAGCTTTACAAAGTTAACCGCTTCATCATTGAGATGATCACCACCAACACCGATGATCAATTCTTCCAACTGCTGGGAAGAAACATGAGGATCGTTAATCACCCCTTTGAGATTTTCATCACTAGCAATGGACGCCAACAAATCAATCGTTGCCCCCCAACCAGCGAGATTACCTTGCTCTTGTGCCAATTCAAAAATGGCATGAGCATATGGCCGCGCTATATTGCTTAAATCAGACATTTGAATACACTCAATCTAAAATTCGGCGTCTACAGTTCCGCAATTACAGCTTGGCAGCTAATTGATCCAGAAGCTCAGAATGAGCTTTAGGGTCAATTTCTTTTTTAAGAATCTGCTTAGCACCCGCAACGGCCAACTCACTGACCTGACCACGTAGCGCTTCTTTTGCCTTATTGAGTTCTGTTTCGATTTCGTCACGTGCCGAATTCAAAATCCTCGAGCCTTCATCTTTAGCGGTGCTCTTGGCTTCTTCAACCAACTCACTTCCACGCTTTTCAGCTTTGCCAATGATTTCATTTGCTTGAGCCTTTGCCTGCACAACGAATTGTTCTGCTTGTTTTCGACCTTCTTCTTCTGCCTGTTGGCCTTTCTCTGCAGCAGCTAGACCATCAGCGATAGTCGTTCTGCGTTCGTTAATGGCAGCAAGAATCGGTGCCCAAACGAATTTTCTGCTAAACCACACAAACACAATGAAGAACACCATCTGCCATAACAGAGTGACATTAATATTCATCTTGCTAAACCCCTACTTGTTAATCGTTAATCGTCGAAGCTGGCATATTTGCCAGCTAAAAACGGATTTAGGCACCAGCGCCTGGAGCGACAACAAATAGAATATACATAGATACACCAACTGCGATCATAGGCACCGCGTCAACCAAACCCATAACGATAAAAAATTGGGTACGTAGCATAGGGATGAGCTCTGGCTGACGAGCAGCACCTTCAATAAAGCGACCACCAAGACCACCAATACCAATTGCTGCGCCCAACGCACCAAGACCCATCATCAATGCGCCTGCAATATAAATAAGTGCTGCTTCCATCTTATTCTCCGAAAAATATATGTTGGATAAAAGTTAAGTTAAAGTAAAAAGTTCGAACCTAATTAACACTCGATTCTGCTAGTGATGTGTATGAGCCATATCCATGTACACAATCGTCAGTACCATGAAGATAAACGCCTGCAAGGTAATGACCAATATATGGAAAACAGCCCACACAAATTGCAGTGCCCCGCCGGCGAGCGACAGAATAATGCCAGAGCCAAACATCAATGAGATCAGAATAAAGATCATCTCACCTGCGTACATGTTTCCAAATAACCGCAAGGAGTGAGACACAGGTTTTGCAATCAGACCAACCCCTTCGAGGAAGAAGTTAATTGGTAAAAACAAAACCTTTAATATTGGGTTTTTTGCTTCAAAAGGGTGCATTGTCAGCTCTGCAGCAAACCCACCCAGCCCCTTTATCTTTATGCTGTAGTAGATCATGAGCAAAAACACACCAATGGACATGCCAAAAGTGACATTTGGATCGGTGGATGGCACAACCTTTTGAAAATGAATTCCTAGATATGACAATCCCCAAGGGATAAGATCCACGGGAATAAGATCCATAAAGTTCATCAGGAAAATCCAGCAGAAAATTGTTAGCGCTAATGGCGCAACAACATCGTTCTTACCTGAAAAAGAACTGCGTACGTTCTCATCGATAAACTCGATAACCATTTCAACAAACCCCTGAGCTGTCCCCGGAGCGTCAGTGGTGATCCGCTTTGCAACTTTCGCAAAGAACAGAAGAAATAGTGCACCCAAAAGAAAAGACCAAAATAGGCTGTCTACATTCACACCCCAAAAACCCATGTCAGCGGCTTCGGCGCTGGAATTGGCGAAGCCCCACGAGCCATCTGGCCGAGGCCCATAAGTGAGATTCGTCAGGTGGTGCTTGATGTACTCACCTGATGTGACGGTTCCTGAAGATGCCATCGACTTAAATACTAAAGTTAAATAATTGTTCTAGTTGGACGGCTTAATACTGGCGATTATGAATGCAGCCTGCACAATAAAGTAACCCATCACAACAAATAGGGGCTTTAAGCCCAACGCAATAAGACCGAAAGCAACTCCGCCTCCAATCAACACCAGCTTATTGAGTAAACCAGCGTAAACTGGCAACATCGCTAAAGTTGGTGTCACTAACACTGCCCGACTTGAGCGCTGCACGCTCCTCGCCGAAAGTATTGTATTACCAATCCCCAATAGAGAGCCGAAGCCAACTGCCTTGAGATAGTCGAAAACCGACTCTCCCTCTTCTGCCGAGTAAAAATACCCAAAAATAATCGCCAAAGTAATAACGGCAAAAGTCACTTGCAAGATCAATATCCGTTTGACACTGCCACCGAGCCTCTCTTCGTTTGCTTCTTCAACCATACTAGCTAAGATCTTAAATAGAGGTTGTTAGTAAAAACTGACTAAGATGCCAATGTTGTTTACTACGAATCCGAGGTCTCCAATGGCGCGCGATTATAAAGGCAAGGAATTAATTGGTCAACCACTCATATTTCCTGTTGCTCTAGCACAGCAATCCCAGAAAAAATTTCGTCTAAAAGCTAATGGCGCCATAGCGCTAACTCGACCACGCATTATGCGCATCCTGATTGCAGATTCCTTGCGACAAGTAGTATATTTGCTTTATGCAAAACTCTATTAGCATAGCGATTAACCAAGTCAGTAAGGTATTTGGTCGGGATAAAGATCGAGTTACCGCGCTCGATCATGTGTCCCTCGAAATCAAAGAGAACGAGTTTTTTACCTTACTAGGACCCTCTGGCTGCGGCAAGACTACCCTTCTACGCCTAATTGCGGGTTTCGAACATCCAAGCAGCGGACATATACAGCTTCATGGTGAAGAGATCTCCCACCTCCCCCCCTTTCTTCGCCCTGTCAATACGGTGTTTCAAAACTACGCCTTGTTCCCGCATATGACCGTGGGCGAGAACATTGGCTTTGGTTTAATCATGCAAGACAAGCCAAAGAAAGAAGTTCGGTCAACTGTTTCAGAAATGTTGAAACTAGTTCAAATGGAGGAACTACGTGATCGCCGGACTGATCAGATTTCTGGTGGGCAACAACAGCGAGTGGCCCTCGCGAGAGCCTTGGCACCTCGCCCACGGGTTCTGCTGCTGGATGAGCCACTTTCTGCCCTTGATTATAAACTCCGCAAGGGCATGCAAATTGAGCTTAAACGCCTACAAAGCGAAACAGGAATTACCTTTATTTTCGTTACTCATGATCAAGAAGAAGCGCTTACGATGTCAGATCGTATTGCCGTGATGAGCAATGGAAGCGTTCTTCAAGTAGGGCCTCCTCAGGAGATCTACGACCACCCATCAACCCGTTTCGTCGCAGATTTCATTGGCGATACCAACTTCCTTACTGCTATTTTGCTGGAAGTAGACGACGGCAGTTCCCGCCTCCAGCTAAGCTCAGGAAAATACATCGACACCAATCAGACCTCAAGTGACATAAAGGGTGAAATAAACATCACAATTAGGCCTGAGCAGGCTCGATTGTCCAAAGATCCTAACGATGCTCACCTGACAGGACCGGGTAACTAATGTCGTTTATTCCGGAACAGACACTCACTACCACATTGCTTTGCCTGAATCTGGCGAGTTTATCGTAAGAACGCAAAATCGTGGACGATCTAGTGATTTGGACTTCGAAAGCTGGCAAACAGGCGATACTGCGGGTGTCGTGATCGATCCCGGTGCAGTACAAATACTGCGGGACTGAGATAATGCCCGAGCCATTGTCCGGCTACGAACTAGCCGCCCGTCAGCAGGAAACAAAAACAAATCTGCTGTTATCAACGCCCGCGCTTATCATACTTTTTCTGGCTGCATCCGGCCCATTGGTTGTCATGTTGCTGTATTCCTTTTTGACACCCGGTGATTATGGCGGTGTCGAATATGAAGCGTCCACAGAGGGATGGTTCAAAGTCTTTTTTCACAAAGACATTTTTGATGGAACAGTTTCCTTTGCCGATGCACATCTATCCATTTTTTGGCGCTCCATAAAGCTCTCGTTATTGACAACAATTGCATCCATCATTCTTGGATTCCCCACCGCCTATTTTATTGCTACGCGTCCACTAAGTAGTCGCAATTTTTGGCTGTTCCTCATTACCATCCCATTTTGGACCAATCTTTTGATTCGGACTTTCGCGATCATGGAAGTCATTCGTAACCAGGGGGCGGTTAATACACTTTTGATGTCAAGCGGCTTGATAGAACATCCCATACAAATGCTTTATACCGATTTCGCAATTATGCTGGGCATGACTTACGTCTACTTGCCACTAATGATATTGCCATTGTATGCATCCATGGAAAAGTTGGACTTCAGGCTCATCGAGGCAGGATATGACCTTTATGCAACACGATTTCGTGTACTGCGAAAAGTTATCTTACCCCTGGTCAAACCTGGACTGGTAGCGGGCTCAATTCTGGTTTTTATACCTTCACTCGGTGCATTTGTTACACCTCGTATATTAGGTGGTGGTAAGAACATGATGCTGGGGAATTTAATTGAACTTCAGTTTGGTCAAGGCAGAAACTGGCCGCTTGGAGCCGCATTATCCATCGCATTGCTGTTGATTGTCATGGCAGCCTTACTAATCTATATCCGCAATATTCAAAGCACCTCGTCAAGCCATGACTAGCCGCACGAGCAAGCCGTTCTCCGTCAGGAAGCTGCCCGGCTTTTCAAGCACGGCTTTACTGTGTTTCGCCCTGCTATATGCCCCTATTGTCATTTTAGTGATTTATTCTTTTAATGCAGGCTCATCGTTAGCTCTTTGGGAAGGGTTCTCCTGGCGCTGGTACCATGCCGCTTGGCAGAACGACCAAGTTCAAAGCGCCACCATCGTGTCTGTACTAGTGGCGGCTCAAGCCTCTACTTATGCCACAATATTGGCGACAATGGCAGCACTTGGCACCACCCGAACTCGTCCATACAAAGGGCAAACAGCCATCTATACCATGATTAACCAGCCGCTGATGGTGCCCGAGATCGTTACAGCCGTGGCGCTACTAATCTGCTTTGCTGTGATCAAACAAGCCATCGACTATCGGGGTTTGATTTTCCTTGTTCTTGCCCACACCGCCTTTTGTATTCCCTATTGCTTATTTGCCCATCCGCGCAAGGCTCGAGGACATGGATAAATCACTGGAAACGGCAGCGGCAGACTTATACGCCACTCCATGGCGCTGCTTTCGTAGCGTAACGCTTCCGCTGATGTGGCCCGGCATTCTTGCCGGAGCGATGTTGGCCTTTGTCATCTCCCTCGATGATGTGGTAATTACCGAATTCGTCAAAGCACCAGGGCAAGATACGCTCCCAACCTATATGCTGGGACAAATACGACGAGCAGTTACTCCTGAAATGAACGCGATTTCTACCGTTTTATTAACCGTTTCCATCGTCACAGTGTCTTTGCTGTTTTTCCTCAACCGAAAAAAGAAAAATTGACAATGCTCAATATCCGTTAACCAACCACGAGAAACACGCTATGAAAATACCCTTTCGAAAGTCTTTAGCCGCACTGGCCATCACTTCCCTTTCCGGCAGTGTCTTTGCCGCCGGAGAATTGAATCTCTTTAATTGGGGAAACTATACCAGCCCTGAGTTAATCGAAAAGTTTGAAACGGCATATGATGTAAAAGTCACCATTACTGACTATGACTCCAACGATGCCGCTTTAGCCAAAGTGAAGGCCGGAGGACACGGCTTCGATCTGGTAGTTCCATCCGCGAACTACGTTCCAATTTGGATTAGCGAAGGCTTGCTAATGGAAACCCACACGGAAGATATGGAAAATTTCAAACACGTCCTACCCGAGTTTGCCAATCCGGACTGGGATCCCGGTCGTCACTACACGGCTCCTTGGCAATGGGGTAGTGTTGGCATGATCGTAGACACGTCCGTTTATTCTGGAAACATTAATACTTCATCCATTTATCTTGATCCACCCGAGGAGTTGGTAGGGAAAATCAACGTAGCACCGGAGATGAATGATGTTATTAGCTCCGCCATCATGTATCTCGGGGGAGATCCTTGCTCAACCGATATAGCGCTATTGAAACAGGTACGGGACAAACTCCTTGAAGCCAAGCCAAAGTGGCTCTCAATGGACTATGGCATGATCGAAAAATTCGCTGGCCGAGATGTTGCTGCTTCACTTTACTGGAATGGGGCTGCTTTTCGCTCACGAGAGAAGAACGCCGATGTTCGGTATGGCTACCCTCAAGAAGGTTTCGCTTTATGGATGGATAGCGTCGGCGTATTGAAAGATGCCAAGAACGTGGAAAATGCAAAGCTATTTCAGAATTTTGTCATGGCTCCAGAAAATGCCGCACTAATTTCAGCCTTTGCCCGGTACGCAAATGGCATCAAAGGCTCAGAGGCATTTATGCCTGAAGACATGAAAGACGCACCGGAAATCATTATCGCCCCAGAACTGGCCGGCGCTGGCGTATTTCTGCCCGCTTGCTCTCCAGAAGCGACTCAACTCTATACGGCAATCTGGACCGAGCTACAAAAGTAGCGATAACGATCTCTTAGTAACAAAAGCAATGCTGTCCGGCTTTTTACACGAACAGCATTTAAGCTCCCCACAAAAAGTAGCATCCCACATCAAATGAATTAAGGAAGCCCTGCAAAAATCATGAGCGGACGGACTTATGCGCTTTTGCAGTGCTTTCCTAATCCATCAATTTAAGACTAGGCACCGGAGAGACTTATGGCCGAAATTATGCAAGGCTACCCCGTTTTGGCCCACAACAGGATTCCGATACAAAGCTGGGATCGAGCACCTTGGAATCGTTGGACGTTTCAGCACGTGAGGGAAATCTTACCAACCACGAGTGTATGCGGGCAACCATTGACGCCTTGGAAGCTACCGCAGCGGCCCGTGGATATCTCATCGGTGCCCTTCCAAGGACAAAACGAGCACAAAACGCACAGCCTAACTGTAAACCAGTGGCTTGAAACCAGCTATACCGATGGATTCATCGTATTGCATCGCGGCGATGTCGTTTTCGAGCGTTATATGAATGACATGACTACCCAAAGCCCTCATTTGTCCCAATCGATGTCAAAGTCTATTACCGCTTCGGTGGCGAGCATTCTGATACAGCGGGGGTTGTTGGATGTGGAAAAACAGATCACCGACTACCTTCCTGAACTCGAAGACACCGCTTGGAAAGGAGCGACACTTCAACATGTGCTGGATATGACGACAGGGGTGAAGTACGTTGAAGATTATGAGGCGCTGGATTCAGATATTGCGACAACCGACATTGCCTGCGGATGGAAACCCGCTCCCGCGCAATACGTGGGGCCTTCCTGTATCTGGGATCAGATTCTTTCATTAGCACACACCACTAGGCCCCACGGACAGTTATTTGAATATCGATCCATCGAAACCGACGTGCTCGCGCATTGCATGGAACGTGTAACGCAAACTCGTTTAGCAACACTGGTTAGCACTGAACTGTGGCAACCTCTGGGTTGCGAACACCCGGCTAATTTCACTGTTGATAGTGCGGGATATGCGTTGGCGTGCGGCGGATTTAGCGCCTCGTTAAGAGACTTCGCTCGATTCGGATTAATGTACTTACAACGCGGTTTCGGAAATGGGAAACAGATTTTGCCCATAGCCTGGATCGATGAGCTCCAAAGCGCGGAGGCTTCTCTTTTTAATGACCCATACACTCGGGGAACACCCAAAGGTGCTTATCATAATCACTTTTGGGTTGAAGACGTAGACCGTAGCGCCTACATGGCACGAGGTGTATTTGGACAATTTATTTATGTTGATCCCGACAATGATCTAGTGTGTGTAAAACTATCTACCTGGCCAGAATTCACATCCGTTCCTCGGTTACACACGACGTTAAATGCATTCCATGCAATTGGGCAATACCTCAACTGCTGATTTCAACCTCAATCTGACTCTTTCTTTTACATGACTTTATCGACACCAGAACCAATCAGGAAGCTGCGTCAAAGACCCCAAGGGACTAGTTTGTGTAATTGGCGTTTAAGACCCCATAGCAGCTGGTCTTTCCAAAACGTCCGGGAACTGATTCCCACTGTAAACGTGTCGGCAAAAAAATGGCTGTTAACGAACCCACCCAGCGAATACCTTCCTCCCACCCCTATCACAGAATCTGGTAACGACCTCATTAAGTGGCTGGAGGCATCTGAGTCCGACAGCATGGTGATCCTGAAAGACGGGAAAAAGCAATGGCAATGGGAAGCACCTCATTGCGACATTACGAAACCACATATTATATTTTCCATCAGTAAATCAATCACTGCAATATTAACGGGCATACTCGCGGACCAAAAGATACTTAACCCGGAGGACACCGTGTACAAGTACTTACCCGACACCAAAGGGACGGCTTATGAGGACTGCTCCATTCAACACTTGCTTGATATGTCTGTCGCACTTGATTTCACGGAAGATTATATGAATCCCGATGGAGACTATTTTCGTTATCGAAACGCCACGGGCTGGAATCCCGTCGACCAGACCGAGGAAAAACAGGATTTGGAATCCTTTTTATATGGTCTTGGCAAAGCCAATTTTCACCACGGCGAAATCTTCAACTACAAATCCCCAAATTCAGACCTACTAGGATTGCTGATTGAGCGCGCATCGGGTATCCCCTATGCTGAGCTGTTATCACAGCTCATCTGGCAACCAATGGGGGCAACGAGTGACGGTTACGTTACCGTTGACTCAGTGGGCCTCTCCAGAGGGGCCGGTGGCGTTTGCGTTGTTGCTAACGATCTTGCTTTAATCGGGCAGTTGATCCTCGATAACGGCTTCAAGGGAACCCAGTCAATCATCCCAGAAAGCTGGATCGCTGACACCATGAGCCAAGGAAATCAGTCCGCATGGTTGAAAGGTGGTTTTATTGAATTACTACCAAAAGGTAATTATCGCAATCAGTGGTATCAAGTTGGCGACGATCATCAGTGCCTTGTGGGGCTTGGTATTCATGGCCAATGGCTTCTTATAAACCCAGCAACTTCTGTTGTCATCGTCATGCTTTCTTCGCGAACTGAACCTCTGAATGATCAAGCTGATGTCTTCACTTTGAAGACGTTGTTGGAGTTAAGCTCGGCTTTCTGACTCAGTCTGGAAGATTTAAATTTCAGATCCAAAATGAGGGAAAATAGATTGAATTATCTCGTTGTTGGGCTATATTTGCTAATCAGAAACAAGAACCCGTCTCTCCGCTCCAACATTGATATTAAAGCTAACGCACTACGATTATGACCCAGACAATGATTGACCTACGCAGTGATACCGTGACTCAGCCTTGCAAAGGCATGAAATCGGCCATGATGTCCGCGAGCGTTGGTGACGATGTTTATGGCGAAGATCCAACTGTCGCGATACTGCAACAGAAATTGGCCGAAATGACTGATATGGAGGAGGGTCTGTTTTTCCCTTCTGGCACGCAAAGCAACCTCGTAGCGCTATTAAGCCACTGTCAAAGAGGGGATGAATACATCGTTGGACAAAATGCGCATACCTATAAATATGAAGGTGGTGGAGCAGCCGTACTTGGTAGTATCCAACCGCAGCCCATAGAACATGCATCGGACGGTACGCTGGATTTAGCTAAAGTAAGAGCAGCCATTAAGGAAGATGACTTTCACTTTGCCAATACCCGTCTACTTGCACTGGAAAATACTATCGGCGGTAAAACCATTTCCTTGGAATATATCGAGCGAGCTAAACAGCTAACCCAGGATCATGGTATCGGCTTTCATCTAGACGGTGCCCGAGTTTTTAATGCAGCGGTCGAACTTGATGTACCGGTATCCACGATCACCCAACACTTTGATTCCGTTTCTATTTGTCTCTCCAAAGGCCTTGGCACACCCATCGGCTCCGTATTATGCGGCTCCCATGAAATGATCAATAGAGCCCGACGTTGGCGAAAAATGGTTGGCGGCGGAATGCGCCAAGTGGGTATATTAGCGGCGGCTGGCATCTATGCCCTGGATAATAATATCGCTCGCCTGGAAGAAGACCATAACCTAGCCACCTATCTCGGTGAAAAACTGACCGAAATAGAAGAAATCGAACTGGTCGACGGAAAAGCCCATACCAATATCCTATTTGTTACCCTCCGCAGCAATAACTATACCGAGTTGGGTGAGTATGCCTCCCAAAGAGGGCTGCTATTTAGCAGCGGAGAACCAATTAGAATGGTAACCCACAGGCACATAACCAAGGAGAATATTGACCAAGCAGTCAATATTTTGAAAGGCTTCTTCGCTTAGATAAAACCCATGCGGTGCTATTTTTCCCAGTTCTTTGAAGCACTCACCCGACCAGTTTTCTTTTTTTGAGTATTGTAGATGATGGGCTCAAAGTAATCGGTTAAGGCCTCCGCCTCTTTACCATTTATGGCGCCAATAGCATTAAGTAACCCACCTAATGCAACTTCACTAGCGCGAGTAGCACCATCATCAATTTTGAGTACGAACCCAAGCTTCATCTTGGGTATCACCCCACCATAAACCGCTTCCGCTCCAGTTTTAACGACTACCGCTGCGCTGGTCTCTTTTACGACGGCGGTACAACAACGATCGCTTCCTGCGATCATTTCTGGATAGGTGCTGACTGCCTCCAAAATACGCGACATGGCATTCCCACGCTTCTCTCCCATCTTTTCCAGATTTGCGAATTGCGCAAAACCAAAAGCCAGTCGCTCCATGGGCATATATATCGCTGGCATTCCACATCCATCTCGCTCCCACTCCAGCGAGTTAACATCGATGTTAATCAACTCTGAGAATGTTTGCATCCACTTCTGCTGAACGGGGTGTTCATATTCACTATAGCCTTTGGTTCCAACATCCAAATACTTCGCATAGGTTAGCATTCCGGCATGCTTTCCAGAACAATTTTGATGAACTCGACTCGGCGCTTCATGGTTAGCGATAAGCTGATGTGCTGCTCTATCGAGTAGAGGCAGATCATGCCCACACTCTAGATCATCCTTATGGAGCTCCATCCGCTGCAACCAAGCGGATATCGTACTGACATGCATTTCTTCCGCATTATGAGAAGCGCAAGCTAATGCGATTTCCTTTTTTGACAATCCAAAGTGGTCTGCGGCACCACTTTCTAGCAGGGGTATGGCTTGAAAGAGTTTGAGGGATGATCGTGGATAAATACTTCGATCAGTCTCACCCAAACTAAACACGGTCTCACCCTCAGCATTCACGACAATAGCGCTGCCTCGATGGCAGGACTCCATGATATCTTTTCTAAACACCTCGGCAAGTATTGGGTTCAATGGCAGATTCTCTTTTATCGCGTGCTGCGGATCACAAGCTATGGGTTGAACTTAGATGTTGGTTGGCTACCCATACGCGGCCAGCCAATCAAAGCTGCTTCTTCATCAATACGGCACTAGCAGGACACAATTCACTAAACTGACTGGAATGCACAATCGACAAGGGCGCATATTCACGCTCTATCGATTGGTAGTCAAGTGTGTTTTTCGATGACTTACTCCCAAGCAATTCACCCTTGAAATAATTCTCAGCGTCCGTGGTTAACAAATATATCTCTTCATAGTGATTATCCTGGGCAATAGTATGTAGGCGACCAATCAGCTTGGATGCAATTCCATGACCTTGATAGTCCCTATCTGTCACAATAGAACGAAGAAGTATTGAGTCACCACATCGTTGTATACCACCCGCCCCCAGTATGTTGTCACCATCCGTCCATACTAATAATGCCAACCAATCCACTTGGTGAAAATCACTGACTGGCAGCCCTTCTCGCTTTAAGAGACGGCCTACCGCGACCAGTTGTGCCTTATCTCCGGTTTTCGAAATTTCACTAATCATGGCCCTATTGTTCTGCTTTTATTTAACTATTATTAGAGTAGGCTTTGAACGACTGACTTAAGCCCCGGGTCTCTCTATTGATTAATTTGCACAATGCCGCTTTTTATTTATAGCTAGGCAAAATAAATAGCGTGGAAATCAAAGTATAAAACAACGTAGACTACTCACTTCAATTTTTATCCGATTTTGTCCAAATGAGAACATCACAACGGCTCCTTGCCACCCTGAAAGAAACACCTGCTGACGCGGAAATTGTGAGTCACCAATTAATGCTTCGCGCTGGCCTTGTTCGTCGGGTTGCTGCGGGGATTTATAGCTGGCTCCCGCTGGGTGTCAGCGTGCTTCGAAAAGTCGAAGCCATTGTCAGGGAAGAGATGAATCGTTCCGGGGCCCAAGAAGTCCTACTCCCAGGTGTCCATCCAATGGAGCTCTGGAAAGAATCTGGCAGATGGGAACAATATGGCCCAGAGCTTTTGCGAATTAAAGACCGTCATCAACGTGAGTTTTGCCTTGGCCCGACCCATGAGGAAGTCATCACAACACTGGTAAAAAACGAGATCCGCAGCTATCGTCAGTTGCCCGCAAACTTCTACCAAATTCAAACCAAGTTTCGTGACGAAATCAGACCACGGTTTGGGATCATGCGCGGTCGTGAGTTCATCATGAAAGATGCCTATTCGTTTCATGTTACGCAGGCCTCACTCGGAAAGACTTACCAGGTCATGTATGACACATATTGTGCCATCTTTGATCGCTTGGGATTAAGCTACCGTGTCGTTGCCGCGGATAATGGCAGTATTGGTGGAGACGCTTCCCACGAATTTCATGTATTGGCGGAATCTGGAGAAGATGCCATCGCTTTTTCAGATGTCGGCGACTATGCAGCAAATATGGAGCTCGCAGAGGCACTGGCACCGGCAGGAAAACGCGCGGAACCTACCCAAGCCATGACGTTGGTAGATACGCCCAACACTAAAACCATCAAAGCATTAGTGGAACAGTTTGATCTGCCGATAGAAAAGACCATTAAAACACTCGTGGTAGAAGCCGATCCGGATAGTGGGCACTCATTGGTGGCATTACTAGTTCGCGGGGATCACGAGCTCAATGCCATTAAAGCCGAAAAACTTTCCATGGTTGCAAGCCCATTGAAAATGGCGGAAGAGGCTCAAATCCGAAGCGCCATAGGTGCAGGCCTAGGATCACTTGGGCCCGTTAATCTACCGATCCCGTTCATCATTGATCGCTCTGTGGCTCAAATGTCGGATTTTGGCGCTGGTGCAAACGTAGAAGACAAACACTATTTCGGCATTAACTGGGAAAGAGATCTGCCCCTCGAAGAAGTAGCCGACTTACGCAATATCCAACTCGGAGACCCAAGCCCCGATGGTGTTGGAAATCTAACTATCGCGAGAGGCATCGAAGTTGGACATATTTTCCAACTTGGAAAGAAGTATAGCGAGGCCATGAAGGCAACCGTACTTGATGACCATGGCAAAGCCGTGGAAATGTGGATGGGTTGCTATGGAATTGGGGTGACCAGGATCATTGCTGCCGCAATTGAACAGCACCATGACGATAAAGGCATTATATGGCCGGAAAGCATCGCGCCGTATGACATTGCCATTGTTCCCATCGGCATGCATAAATCCCAGAGAACTAAAGCAGCTGTCGAACAATTGCACGACCAGCTCGAACAAGTGGGAGTTGATGTTCTTCTTGATGATCGAAATGAACGGCCTGGCGTTATGTTTAAGGATATGGAATTGATAGGTATCCCACATCGACTCGTCATCGGCGAAAAAGGGCTTGATAATGGGATAGTGGAATACAAAAACCGTGCCACTGGTGAGGAAAAAGAGATTCCTTTGGACGACTTGGTTGAGGTTCTAATCGCCTTAAGAAAAGGCGCTATCTAAGTCTTCGCTCAGCTAAGTCGTCAAAGTCTGAAAAAGAGAAAGTGGCTAGAATTGTAACCACTCAAACGCATAAAGCTGGTGTTAACAAACCAACCAGTTAACCCTGCTCTAGGGGTGTGCTATTTTTGAGTGTAAATAAATGCTTACATTCAGACTAAAAGTGTTATAATCTTAGTAAGATTGCATTCATATCGGCGATTCCAGATCATGGTTTCGACGTCCTATAATCGTCACATTTAGTGACAAATTTTTTAGAAGTAAGAGGTTTTTATGTCAGGCGAATTGGTAACCGGAATCGTCAAATGGTTTAACGATACCAAAGGTTTTGGTTTCATCGAGAGAGACGGAGAGCCAGATGTATTTGTCCATTATCGGGCGATCATTGGAGATGGAAGAAAAACACTAGTGGACGGTCAGAGCGTTCAGTTTGAAGTAACAACAGGCCCTAAAGGCCTTCAAGCGGAAAACGTTACTCCGCTTTGATATCTTTAATCGATATTTTGTAAAATAATAAAAAGCCACCGAATTATCGGTGGCTTTTTATTTAGTAACTTTGTTTTCCAGATGAAGTTACTCTGGTCAGCTTCTTCAGCACAAGCCCCTCTTAGCTTGTGATTCTAGCGTCATTTTTATGGTTAGCTAATGCTGGTTCCATTGGGAACTTCGTTATCCGTTGCCAAGAGCACTACCCCTAAATCCGTTACCGCACCTAGCACTAACACCTCAGACTTAACACCAGCAACACGTAATGGTGGAAAGTTAGTCACTGCAACAATCTGCTTACCGACTAGTCCTTCAGTTGTGTATTGATCTGTGATTTGGGCAGACGTCGTTTTTACCCCAAGCTCTGGTCCAAAATCAATTTTCATAACGTAAGCCGGCTCTCTCGCTTTTTCGTTTAGACTTGCACTCATTACAGTCCCGGTACAAATCGATAGCTTTAGAAAATCTTGAACATCCACTGTGTTTTTCATTTTTGACATCACGTTAGTTAAACTCATACACATATCAGGAACATACCACACATTAAATCCCTCCAAATGAGCATTCATTTCGTGCAACTTTTGGTGTTTATGGTGATGCGGTTCACCAAAGATGATTGATCCTGAATAAGCAGATAGAATACCCCCTTGCTCAGGTTCCCTAGCCCTTAGGTTACAAGCCAACCAAGGGCTAGCTTGCGTCTCGAATATACTTTATATAAATCTCACTATCCTTATGTTAATTAATCTTTCTGAACTCGGCACCGCTCAAACGTACTTTACAATGACTCAAACCGTGGTCCCTAGGCCCATTGCCTGGGTATTGTCAGAAAATCAGGGAGGAGATTTCAATTTAGCACCCTATTCCTACTTTAATGCTATTTGCAGCGATCCCCCGTTGGTTACCTTTTCTGCAGGATTACAACCAAACGGACAAAAAAAAGATACCTTGGTTAATGTGTCTGAGCGCCCAGAGTTTGTCATTCATATCGCCAGCTGCGACCAACTACCGGTGCTTAATGAAACATCTGCAACGCTGCCATTGGGGAAATCAGAGGTTACTGCTTCCAATATTGAACTAGTATCTGTAGACGGCTTTCGGATGCCACGAATAGCTGATTCAAAAATTGCGTTTATGTGTGAAGTACATCAAATCCAAGAAATTGGAAACAATCATCAATCATTAATCATCGCAGAAGTGAAATCCATCTATGTTGACGATGAATGCACGCACATCAACGAAAAAGGCCGCCTCCAAGTTGACGCAAACAAGATACAGCCACTTGCGCGGCTTGGTGCCAGTCAATATGTTTCATTCGGTGAAATACTCACCGCAACCCGTCCAGCATAATCGAAGAAGATCGAAGCATCCTAGAAAAACGTGGTGTTCGGGAGTGGCTTACTGATAACTCCCAAACACTACTTGGAATCTATCCAGCGTTTAGACCCATTCTCACCGAACTTATCATCGAGTCCGCATCTGTAAAGTTGACAGGGATAACTTGTATCTTACCGTTTTGCATCAATACAAGAGAAGGGAAGCCTTGAATTCCAACGGAATGACCAAAAGCAATTTCACGATCTAATGTCTCCTGGGTAAGCACTGTGTTTAGATCTTCTTCAAACTGATTCCCCTTCAACCCAACCGATACCGCAAGATCAACCAGAGTACTGTCATCCGACGGGTTTTTGCCCTGCAAATAGTATCCCTCTTGAATTGCGGTGATCATCATATTCTCAAACCCCTTTCCTTGCAAACGAGCAGCGATCACAGCACGACATGCCGGGTAGGTCGATCTCCTAGGCTGGCATTGCGTCCAGAAGTCATGGTTAAACACCGTTCCAGGAATTCGTAGCGCGATCATTCGCCAAGTCTGTTGCAGGTATTCCTGCATTTGTATTGGCATTGGCTCATTAGAATCTGGTGCCAAGCCACCTAGCACAGTGACCACGTTAGTTTCATTCATCACAGCCGATTGTAATTGATTCCATGCAGGAGAAAACCCCCAACACCAACTGCACATTGGATCGTAGAAATAATAAAGGGTAGGCTGTTCCATGTTAAATATTGGTTTTATTTTAATAACGTTGGTGTAATAGTTCTAATTTGGTAACAAGGCTAACGTCCACCTGCAATATCCAGAAAACTACCTGTACAATAACCAGATTGCTCAGACAACAACCAGCAAAGGTAGTGTACCCTGAGGTCTGTAACTTCGGTTTAGTTTGAGTCATTATTGTCGTTCCACACGATATATCGCTTGTCGGCATTGCTCCATTCATCGTCAATCTCGACGAGGATGGCACTGACAAGCCTGAGTAAAGATGCCTCA
>WLWV01000205.1 GCA_012103395.1 Gammaproteobacteria bacterium | reverse complement strand
GCTCAACATTCAATACTAAAGCCTGAAAAACCGGCTTTGGCTTCGCTCTCTACGTTCACTCCGCCAAAGCCAATAGCGAAGCTGCAATAGAAAGCTAAATTACAGACCTCAGATTACACTACCCTGTATTTTTTCGGGTATATTTTTCATAAATAATTATTGTCATTTGCGAGGTAACCATGACGATTAGCTCTTCGTATAGTGTAAAGCAGTGCTTGCCGGGCTTTGTAGGATTCATCTTGGTGTTATCGAGTTTAGCGGTGGGTTTGTCGAGCGCGGCTGATAACTCACAAGAAGCTGAACCTCTGAGGGATACATACAGCGCAACCCAGGTCAGTGACTCTGTTTACGTGATACACGGACCATCGGGGTTGCCAAATCCGGGTAACCAAGGATTCATGAATAATCCAGCCTTTGTGATCACGGCTGAAGGCGTGGTTGTTATTGACTCTGGAAGTAGTGTGCAGATCGGTAGAATGGTGCTGGAGAAAATTGAAACGGTGACCAATTTGCCGGTTGTTGCTATTTTTTCGACTCACATTCACGGCGATCATTGGCTGGCAAATCAGGCTATCCATGAGGCCTATCCCGCAGTAAAAATGTACGCGCATCCTGACTTAATCGAATTGGCCCAAGGCGGAGAAGCTGAAAACTGGATTGATTTAATGATGCAGCTAACCAATGACTCAACAAAAGGGACGGTTGCCGTTATACCGGATATGCCGGTAAATGATGGTGATCAGATCCACATAGGTGGGTCGATCTTCTCTATTCACCACAAAGGCCAGGCTCATACCACATCTGATATCGCAGTATTGGTAATGCCTGAAAATGTCATCTTTACGGGAGATCTCGTTTTCAATAAGCGACTTGGAAGAATGGATGATGGAAACTTTGCAGGATTGTCAGAAACTCTCGATCATCTGATTAGTCTTGGTCCTAGCGTTGTGGTGCCGGGGCATGGGATAACTGCGGGGGTGGAAATTATTCGTAGTGCAAAACGACTAAATGACATGATTTATCAAACGGTGCAGGAAAAATTCGAAGACGGGTTATCTGACTTTGAGATGAAGCCGATTGTTCTTGAGCGCACTTCAGAGTTTTCAGATTGGGATGGATTCGAAGAAAGTATGGGTAGAATTGTCAGTTTGAGCTATTTGGAAGTCGAAGAAGAAAACTTTTAGTGGCCAGAAAATGTCGTTGTGTACGGTACTATATGTGTGCGTAATTAAATTGGAAATGGGTGAGGAGTAATGGCGTTTAGTAAGGAACGGTTGCGTATGCGATCTTATCTACAATTAGTTGCGACCGGGCCAGAGTTGAGTAAGTCTTTGGATATGGCTCAGGCGGAAGACGCGCTATCTCTGATTCTGGAAGGAAAGGTCGATGAGATTCAAAGCGCGATTTTGCTGATCGCCTTGCGTATGAAAAGGGAAACCGATGACGAAAATATTGGTGCGTTAAATGCACTACAAAAAAAATTACGCACAGTCACCACCAAATCTAGGCAGATTTTATCAATCAGTGATCCGTTTAATGGGTATCTAAGAGGGCTCCCAATCACAGCGTTTCTTCCAGCCGTCCTAGCGGCTTGTGGATTACCGACCTACATCCATGGTGTTCACTCTATGGGGCCAAAATATGGGATTACTGCGCATATGATATTGAAGTCAGTTGGTAAGAAGGTAGATCTAAGTGTTAATGAAGCAGCTCAGCGGTTAGACCAGCAAGACGTTGGATGGTCATACCTTGATCAGAAGGAAATGATTCCCGAATTACATGATTTGGTTGGCCTGCGCGATACAATGGTAAAACGGACCTGCCTATCGACGCTGGAAGTGGTGTTGAAGCCCATCAGCGGTGCGCAACACTCCCACCTAATGACGGGGTTTGTTCATAAAGCATATCCTCCGGTTTATTGCCAATTGGCTAAGCAGGTGGGATATGATTCAGCCATAATAGTCAGGGGCGTAGAAGGGGGGTGTATTCCCTCGTTAAGTCAAGTCTCGCGATATTTCGGTTATGCTGATGGTGGTGAGTTAAAATTGTATAAATTGGCGCCACAGCGCATTGATATTCAGCAAAAGTCGAGGATGGTACCCATTCCGGAGGGGTATCTTGATTGCATGGGTCAAACGTCCTACCAGAACACAGAAGTCCTGAAACCTGCAATCGAACAGGCTGCAGAGCTCGGTCTCGGTGCGCTGGCAAATGTATCGGGTTCCGCGTTAGACAGTCTAGTTTATGGTGCCGCAATATCGCTAAGCCATCTTGGATTGTGTCGTGGTCTTGAAGAGGGAGCCACTTTTGCTCGAACGACCATTGCGAGTGGGAAAGCGTTGGAAGTTTTTAATGCAGGATAAGACCCTATGAACATGACCCTAAGTAATCAACCGGTAGGACTTCGAACCATCTTAGTGACCTTTTTGACGTGTTGGTTTATAGAGTCCGCTGCTTCGACTTCAACGCCAGACTTTCGCCGAGAAGCTCGAATTGCTGAGCAGATTGAGCCTGGGATTTTTGATGGGGAGGCGCTGTGGTTAAATGCTAATAATCATGATTTTCTTTCCGTCTACCTTCCCGTGGATGATGCATCAGGAGCTGTGATACTTATGCATGGACGAGATGTCAGTCCAGAAGAGCAACGCTTGATTGGGCCCTTGCGAGTCGGATTGGCAGAACAGGGGTGGAGTACGCTGGCGATTCAAATGCCTGTGCTTGAGAAAGGGAAAACTTACTATGATTACCTGCCCATTATTCCGTATGCCCATGGCAGGATAGAAGCGGCCATCGATTTTCTGAAGAAAGAGGGTAACGACGTTATTATTCTCGCATCGCACAGTTGTGGTGCCCACATGGCTAACGATTGGTTGAATCAAAATGGGGATGCGCAGATCGCTGGTTATGTGGCGATGGGGTTGGGTGCCACAGATGCAGGGCAGGAGTTGGAGACTCCTTTTCCCATCGCGAATATGACCGTCCCAATCCTAGATATTTATGGAAGTGAGGAGTATCCAAGGCCGCTTGGGATGGTTTCTGAGCGCCAAGAAATGCTACTCAAGAATGGACATCCCCATTCTGCTCAGATAATCGTTGAAGGCGCTAACCACTACTTTTCTGCACAGGGAGACATGATGATTGAGTTGGTCGGGGAGTGGTTAAACGGGGTTCCCCTTCCATAGAATAATGCCGCTCGCCGGTTTTAGGTGTAAATTCTCAGGCTTGATCTGATAGTTATAAAATCAAGTTTAGATATAATCTGGCAACGACCTGTTGAACCCACCACTCAATTCGGTCATACGACTGTTTTTGATACTATTTCTCAGTCTAAGGAACCGATCATTCGTGACTAGACCGGAAATATAGGTTGACGCTACATTGAGATATCGATATATTCTGATTTATGAATATAGAAAAAACTATTACCGCTCTTAATAACCCTACCCGACGCAACATTATTGGTTGGCTGAAAGATAGGTCAAATTTTCCACCTGCACTACCGGAACATGCTGACCTGGAGGGCGTATGTGTTGCTTTCATCCAAGAAAAGGCAGGGTTATCGCAATCAACTATTTCAAATTATATGGGCTTGTTGAAAGAAGCTGGCTTGGTGAGCTCAGAGCGCCATGGGCAATTCACTTTCTACAGTCGGAATGACGATGCTATTCAGGCCTTCCTGTCTGCATTAGAGAAAGAGTTTTTATAATTATTTAAACCTAAGCGATTTAATGGTTTTGTAGTAAAAGGTTAACAAAATACATCTAATATTCGAAATAAACCAATTTTTCGATGGAAGACAAAATGACTGAAATTTTAAAGAGAGTACTTCAAAAACCGCTAGAACTTCCTTGCGGTGTAGTCCTAAAAAACCGTATCACCAAAACCGCGATGTCCGATTCGCTTGCAGACGGAGAGGGTGATTCGACCGAAGCGCAAGCCCGACTTTACGAAAGATGGGCTGAAGGCGGCGTTGCATTGGCTATTATTGGCGAAGTGCAAATCATGCCAGATTATCCAGAAAAACCAGGTAATTTGGTATTAGGCTCTCAGAGTGACCGCAAGGCACTAAAGAACTTGATTGATCGAACTGTCAGCAATGACGCCCACTTATGGCCGCAGCTAAGCCATTGCGGAGCACTGTCTCACGCTCCTATTAGTCGCCCCAAAGGACCTTCAGCAATGGATGTGCCCGGATTGAAATGTGGCGCACTGTCCGTCAAAGAAATCGAAGAGCTGCCAGGATTCTATGCAAGAGCAGCCGCTTACGCAAAAGAAGTTGGTTTTCCAGGCGTGCAAATACACGCTGGGCATGGGTTCCTGCTTAGTCAATTCTTATCACCCTTGTTCAACAAGAGAGAAGATATGTATGGTGGATCGATTGAAGCGCGCGCACGGATATTTCCGATGATCATCGAGGCAATTCGTGAAACAGTTGGTCCGGAATTTCCAGTCAGTATTAAATTCAACTCGACCGATAATTTGGATGGTGGCCTAGTCGAGGATGACGCATATGAAGTCGTGCGGATGCTTGATAACACCTCGATTGACTTAATTGATATCAGTGGTGGCACCTATTTTCCAGGCGCAAAAGCAAGCTCGGACGCGGCATCCTCCAGCGGTCCTTACTTTATGGAGTTCGCAAAACGTGCTCGTGAAGCAACAACAAAACCGCTACAGCTGACTGGTGGGTTTGAGACTCGAGATCATGCAATGGAAGCAGTGACAAGTGGCGCTGTGGACATGTGTGGGTTGGCACGGGCCAATGTTCTTATGCCAAACCTTGCTAACAACTGGCTCTTTGGTGAAGGTGATAGCCCGGATTTTCCAATATTCGATTCACCGCCACATGGCGGAGTGACAGCTTGGTACACGATGCGTATTTCTGCACTAGGTAATGACGCCGAGAATGAGTATTCGATTGATCCGCACGAAGCAATGCGAATTTACAATGAACGAGATGCGGAGCGATCAATTAGGTGGCAGAAAAAGTTTCCCCTCTCCCCTTCGCTTTAAGTACAGCAGGTTCTAGAGCCCAATATCATGCATTGAAACTGAAAGAAATTTAGAACGAGAAACTACTATGAGTAATATAAACGAAGAGCTAATTCTGCCAAACGGCGTGAAACTTAGAAATCGTATAGTTAAGTCCGCGATGTCCGAAGCACTTGGGGACGAAAATAACGATACGACACAGGCACACATCGATTTATTTGCACAATGGGGGGAGCATGGCGCAGGCCTACTTATCACAGGCAATACGCCCGTTGATCGTATGCACCTAGAACATGCTGGTAACTTTGTCCTGGACTCAGAAACAGACATGAACAAAGTCTTAGCTCTTGCAAAAGCAGGCAAACGTGGCGGTGCGACATTTCTCGTACAGCTAGCCCACGCTGGGCGGCAAACGCCAGAGATCGTCAATCCTCATCCCACGTCAATTTCGGATATAAGACTTGATCTACCCGGCTATGGTAAACCTAAACCGTTAACTGAAGAGCAGATATCAATTCTTTTAGAACAATATGTGCGATCAGCACAACTTGCTCAGGAAGCTGGATTTGATGGAGTTGAGATACACGCGGCACATGGCTATTTGCTTAGCTCTTCATTATCTCCGCGTATCAATAACCGCAATGATCGGTGGGGAGGTACTTCCCTTGACAACCGCGCCCGTCTTGTACTGGAAGTTGTCAAGGCGGTTCGTGCGGCGGTTAAACCGGAATTTGTCCTTGCAGTTAAATTAAATTCTTCCGATTTCCAAGCAGGTGGATTCGATCATGAAGATTCGGTTCTAGTTGCAGTGATGCTAGAAGCAGAAGGCGTCGATTTTATAGAAATTTCAGGGGGTAATTTCGAAGAACCTAAGGCGTACCAGCATAGTTCTAAAAATGAATTTATTGAAGCTCGTGAAGCGTACTTTCTAGAATACGCTGCTGCCATCAAGGCGGCGTTGAAAATTCCAATGATGGTCACGGGTGGTTTCAGATCGACCAGTGTCATGAACGATGCAATAGCGAGCGGCAAGATTGATCTGATCGGCATGGGACGACCCTTTATTACCGACCCGACCTTTGCAGCTAAATTGCTCTCAGGAGAGATTGATCGAGCGCCAGTAATCGAGGAACAGTTTCCGCCAGCTGAGGAGCTTCCTCGGATTGTGCAACCCTACGTCTGTAACTTTGATTTAGGTTGAGTCATTATCGTCGTTCCACACGATATATCGCTTGTCGGCATTGCTCCATTCATCGTCAATCTCGACGAGGATGGCACTGACAAG
>WLWV01000204.1 GCA_012103395.1 Gammaproteobacteria bacterium | reverse complement strand
CTTGTCAGTGCCATCCTCGTCGAGATTGACGATGAATGGAGCAATGCCGACAAGCGATATATCGTGTGGAACGACGATAATGACTCAACCTAAATCAAAGTTACAGACGTAGGGTTGCACAATCATGCTCTGTGTTTCCGTCAATTTCGAGGACTATCCTCAGATAAGGAAGCTTGCCCAGGAGCACTCTCACATTTTCTCCTCAGTGGGGGTTCACCCTTTGCACACGCAGTGCCACGAGCCCTCAGTGGAAGAACTGGTGGAACTGTCCAAAGACGAGAAAGTTGTGGCTATTGGCGAGACGGGGCTGGACTATTTTAAAGGGCGAAAGCAAGAGACTTCGAAAGGCGAACCGACGGATGACATGGAGTGGCAGCGCCAGCGCTTTAGGCGACACATCGAAGCTTCTAGGCTGACCGGAAAGCCTCTGATTATCCATACTCGAGCAGCAGCCAAAGACACGATGAGTATTCTTGAGGAGTTGGACGCCGGTCAATCAGGAGGTGTGATGCACTGCTTTGCGGAGACTTGGGACGTGGCGAAACGCGCGTTGGATATTGGTTTCTATATCTCTTTTTCAGGTATTGTTACATTCAAAAATGCAGATACTTTGCGTGAAGTAGCAAGGAAAGTACCATCAGACCGTTTTCTAATCGAAACTGATTCTCCTTATCTTGCTCCAGTTCCCAATCGGGGAAAAACTAACGAGCCTGGCTTCGTTAGATATACTGCTAAAATGATGGCTGAGTTAAGAGGCGAAACGCTTGTAGATATTGCCTCACAGTCCACGGACAATTTCTTTGAGCTATTTTCGTTTGCAAAAAGATAGCGCCAATCGTGAATGTGCTGTTTTTAAAGGGGGCGAGCTACGGCATGCGGGCGAGAGCCTAAGCGTGCCGTAGTTTTCGATGTTGGTAGTAAGATGATCACCCGAACGGGATCAGAAATGTACTATTTGCTCACGGTGCTGGGCTAAAACCGGATGGAGCTTGTCCAAACTCTCCTTCCTGAAATAGGAAACCCACAAGGTGTTGTTCGATTAGTAGCTGATTGCCAAGGTCGGCTGAGTTTAACTGGTATTCGTTAATTATCATTACTAGCCTCTCGAGCCATTGCTGCCAGGCGTCTTTGGAAACGTTGTCATAGATTCGTTGTCCTAATTCACCAGGGTAGGGTGCTTTTTCCAAACCTTCTGCTTCGCTGCCTAATAGGCTGCACTTTACGATTCGTGTCATGATTCTGCTTGTTGATTACTTGAATATGGTTACAATGTCGCTATATAGGTAATGTTGAATTGGAAAATCTCAACACCATGAGAAATCATACATCTGATAAAACATCAGATTGGTAATTGCCGATTGGAAATGAGCCAAAATAATAATGAGATTCAGGGCTCTCCGGTCTTTAAATGTCCTAGTTTCTGAGGTTTTTCCCTAGTAATGGACTGAGTATAATCCAAACACCGACAGCAAAAAGAAAATAATTTTTAGGTATATTATCATGAATACGTATAACCAAACTCTGACTGAATCTGATTTAGTTGTTACCCCAAGTGCCATCGAAAAAATTACCAGTTTGGTAAACGATACAAATGGCGAAGTTGCTGCAGTGAGAATTTATGTTGCCGGGGGAGGCTGTTCTGGTATGAATTACGGAATGACTTTTGCCGAAGCTGAAGAATCCATTGACAGTGTTCTGTCAAATGACAAAGGATTCAAGTTGGTTGTTGATCCAATCGCGCTTGGCTTTCTTGGGGGGGCTGAGGTTGATTATGTTGACGATGGAGTTAATGCTTCTTTTGTATTCAATAATGTTTTCCAAGCAGTTGGTGGTAGTGGTTCCTGTGGAGGCTGTGGTGGGGCTAGCTAACTATTTTGCTAATCCAATTGTTATCTTAAATAGATTTTGGCATGTCAGATAGTAATCAAAAAAATCAGGATATTGGCGACGCCGGTGTCATTGTTGAAAAATCAAAGCCATCGCTAAAAAAACCTCCTCTTTATAAGGTTTTGTTGCACAACGACGATTACACGCCAATGGAGTTCGTTGTCGTTCTATTGATGCGGTTCTTCAATTTAACTCAGAATGAGTCAGAATCCATTATGATCCATATTCATACCAAAGGAGTGGGTGTATGTGGCGTGTTCCCGAAAGAGATCGCGGAAACAAAGGTGCATTTGGTGATGGACTTTGCCAACAAGCACGAACATCCTTTGCAATGCACGATGGAGAAAGAGTAGTTCATAATGTTATCTGAACGATTGGAAATTGCCTTGGGCAGTGCTGTTAACACAGCTAGAAGTGAGAGACATGAGATCATCACAGTCGAGCACCTTCTTTACGCGTTACTCGAAGACAAAGAGGTTCGCAAGGTTTTGGTTGCATGCGGCGGTAATATAGAGCAGTTGAAAAACTCCCTGTTGAGTTTTCTGAATAAGGATGTCCCTATTTTCGACGAGGAATCTGAGGAAGATCCGCAGCCCGGTGTGGGGTTTCAGCGAGTTCTTCAGCGTGCGATTATGCATGTGCAAAGTTCTGGGAAAAAAGAAGTTGAAGGGGCCAATGTATTGGTGGCGCTTTTTGGAGAAAAAGAATCCTATGCGGTCTATTTCCTGAGTCAGCAGGGTATTAGTCGATTCGATATAGTGAACTACGTTTCTCATGGCATCGCAAAGACGCCAGAAAGTGATCGACTACCCGAATCACAAAACGAAGAGAGTGACGGCGAAACGGAAGCTGACCAACAGGAGGGGCCTCTGGAGACCTATACCACTAATTTAAATGAGCTGGCGAAAGATGGCAAAATCGATCCTCTGATTGGCCGTCAGAAAGAGCTCGAAAGGACAATACAAATACTGTGTCGTCGTCGTAAAAATAATCCCCTTTTTGTAGGTGAAGCCGGTGTTGGTAAAACAGCATTAGCGGAAGGGTTGGCCAGAAAGATTATCCAGAACGAGGTGCCAGAAGTTCTAGCCAATAGTACAATTTATTCGCTAGACATGGGTGCATTATTGGCAGGGGCCAAATATCGGGGTGACTTTGAGCAGCGTCTAAAAGCGGTACTAAAGGCCCTTGATCAAGAAGAAGATGCGGTCTTATTTATCGATGAAATCCATACAATTATTGGTGCGGGGGCAGTTTCTGGTGGCTCACTTGATGCTTCTAATTTGCTTAAACCGATGTTAGCTTCCGGTGAACTAAAGTGTATTGGATCTACCACTTATCAGGAATACAGGGGTATTTTCGAGAAAGACAGAGCACTATCCCGGCGTTTTCAAAAAATCGACGTAGTTGAGCCTACCATTGATGAAGCAGTCGAAATTCTTAGAGGGCTAAAGAAGAAATTTGAAGAACACCATGATGTTAAGTATTCCCAACCTGCATTGAGAACTGCGGTGGAGCTCTCCGCTCGTTATCTTTCCGATAGAATGCTGCCGGATACCGCCATCGATGTGATTGATGAAGCAGGGGCAAAAACTAGATTGAGTGACGCTAAGACCCGCAAAAAAACCATCGGCGTCAAAGAGATCGAAAGCATGATTGCGGATATCGCCAGAATTCCCCCCAAACACGTCTCAGCCTCGGATTTGAAATCCCTAAAAACCCTTGAGAGAGACCTGAAGATGGTCGTGTTTGGTCAGAATGACGCTATCTCTGTTCTCTCTTCTTCGATAAAGATGGCTAGATCCGGACTAGGAAACGATGAAAAGCCAATCGCTTCCTTCCTTTTTTCGGGCCCCACCGGAGTCGGAAAAACAGAGGTGACGAAACAATTAGCACATATCTTGGGTATCGAATTTATCCGGTTCGACATGTCAGAGTATATGGAGAGGCACACTGTTTCCCGACTCATTGGAGCACCTCCGGGTTATGTTGGATTTGACCAAGGCGGTTTGTTAACCGAAGCCGTTAACAAGCATCCCCATGCGGTGCTACTTTTCGATGAAATAGAAAAAGCGCATCCTGATTTATTCAACATTCTGTTACAGGTAATGGACTACGGATCACTAACCGATAACAATGGCAGAAAATCTGATTTTCGCAATGTTATTATCGTGATGACTACCAATGCAGGTGCCTCGGAAGCGGCTCGTGAGTCCATGGGGTTCGTTGCTCAGGATAATACGTTGGATGACATGGAAGCGATTAAGAAGGCATTTACTCCCGAATTTCGCAACCGCCTCGATAATATTGTACGTTTTAACGGACTGAATGAAAGCACGATTGTCCATGTTGTGAAAAAGTTTGTCATGGAGCTGGAACAACAGCTATCGGAAAAGCAGGTGACGATGGATGTTGAAAAATCAGCAATAAACTGGCTAGCGGAAAAAGGATACGACGCTACCATGGGCGCTCGCCCAATGGCCCGTGTTATTCAAACCAATATCAAACAACCACTGGCTGAGGAATTACTTTTCGGTAAACTATCTAAGGGCGGCCATGTTGTGGTTAAAGTTGAAAACGATGAACTGGTATTTGATTTTCAATCCTAATTAGATAAGGGTTCAACGCGATTCATCATGATGAATCATGATTATTGGTAAGCCGCAAACACTGATAGTGGTGTCACAGAGGGAAGCGTGAGCTTCCCTTTTTTTGGTTGGAGGAAAAGGAGTATGAGCTTCGTTGATCGTAACAAACACGTATTTGGCGAGTGCCTGACCCTTGTCTTTGTCAAGGCGTCGATCAATCTATGGTCTATGACGTTGATATGCAAGCCAGCAAAAATACCAACTCACTGATAAGATCGTGTTCATCAAATGATGAGACAATACGGAGCAAATGATGGCTTACAAACTATATTACGACCTTGGTAGTGCATCCATGGGTGTTCATGCCATTCTGGAAGAGATTGGAACATCCTATGAACTAATTCAATCGACCAAGGATAGAAGCTTGCCACGACCCCAGGAACAAATGGCAATAAACCCCAACGGTTGGTTACCGGTCCTTACTTGGGACGGTGGTGCGATGTATGAGGCTGCTGCGATGACGGTATTTCTTTGTGATCGTCATCCGCAGGCCAAACTTGCCCCTGGATTTGATGATCCAGAACGAGGAGTGTATTTACAGTCATTGGTGTACTTCTCAAATTCTGTGCAAAATGCCTTCCAACTAAATTACTATCCAGATCGCTTCGCCGATACAACCGATGATGAGCCCAGTGCTAAACGACGTGGCATTCGACGACTTCAAGAAACTTGGAAAGTGATTGATGGTCAGATCGGCGACAATAAATGGGTTCTAGGCGAGCGCTTCAGCGCCGTAGATATCTATCTTTTTATGTTGACTACGTGGTTAAGCCCGT
This sequence comes from Gammaproteobacteria bacterium, assembly GCA_012103395.1. Classification (GTDB taxonomy): domain Bacteria; phylum Pseudomonadota; class Gammaproteobacteria; order Arenicellales; family Poriferihabitantaceae; genus WLWV01. The sequence continues at coordinate 972 of WLWV01000204.1, read as the reverse complement.
CCAGAGGTCACCCATCAGCCGACCAGTTTCCAAATGTTAAACGAATCGCTGATGCCGTCATGGAGCGACCAAGCATTCAGCTGGTCTATGAAAACTGGATAGCGGAGCAGGAGTGACAATAAGGCGTGAATCGTCAGGGATGCAACTTGGCCTGATAGCTTCTACTTTAGCTATCTATGGCTATCTATGGCTATCTTTGCCTTACCCATTGCGTCCTTTGAAAACCAGAATCTAATCCATATGCTGGTTGGATACTGTGAACGTCTCGTCGCTGAAACTAGATCAAATCGTGTTTTTGGGTGCGATGATTATTGCCCATGAGATAGGACTGGAACATCGGGTATTACCGGGCATTATCGGGTATTTCTCATTGCGACTGGACACAAATGAAAGAGCCAGATATCACCGTTGGACAGGATGTCTTGCAGCTTATTGCTGGAATCGATGAGTTCAAAAGCCAATAGCAGGCACCAAAATCGCTCTCTCCAGAACGCTTGCAACAATTGCGTAAGGTAGCCACGATTGAAAGGCGTTGGCTCATCTACTCGGATCGAAGGAGCAAGGCTTTCTGATGCACAAGTGGAAACGTTGCTTTCCAATCTTAGCTCGGCATCTTTTAAAACTCATGATGAACAGAAAGTGGTTGGATACGCCGAAGCGATGGAGTTAGTGCTTCAGGTCTATGAAGGTTTGCATCTTACCGAAAATCATATCCGCCAATTACACCAAACTTTGTTGCGTCATAGTACCAAGTATGGTCGGCATCGTGGCTCGTATAAAACACTCCCCAATCATGTCGTGGCAAAAGACGGGTAGTGTACCCTGAGGTCTGTAATTTATTTCTTTAGATTGTGCAACCCTACGTCTGTAACTTCGGTTTAGTTTGAGTCATTATTGTCGTTCCACACGATATATCGCTTGTCGGCATTGCTCCATTCATCGTCAATCTCGACGAGGATGGCACTGACAAGC
>WLWV01000203.1 GCA_012103395.1 Gammaproteobacteria bacterium | reverse complement strand
TGATGGCTCAACATTCAACACCTAATCCAGAAAAACCGGCTTTGGCTTCGTTCGCTACGCTCACTTCGCCTAAGCCAAACGAACATCGCTAAAGAAATAAATTACAGACCTCAGGGTACACTACCAGCTGGCGCTACCTTTGGAGTTGCTGGTCTGTATCGGGCGGGCTTTGCCAGACGGTGAGAGAGTGGGTGAATGGATATTTGATTTCTGTATTTCCACTATGTCACCAACCCTACTAGGACCTCTGGTAAAGGGCTTCTCTGAGAAGAATCTTTCGACCTATCTCAGTACTGTTTCAAAAGGCCTATGGTGCAAAGTAGATTGGCAAGCACAGGATGCTGGTTTGAAGAGGACTATGAAATTTTCGATGGAATAAGCTGGATTTCCCACGAGATAACCCAGATGTGGTATCCCAGTCAGAACTTTCATTCTCGCAATGTGACCATGACCGGAGCCTATAATGCGGATGATGTGGCATTGGAGTTTGGTAAGAAATCACATCAAGAAAAACTGGAATCTGCAGCAGAGGGTGGTGCGAAGATTCACAATATGCCCAGTCAGGGTAGTGCCGTGACGGTAGAGGATTTTAAAAACAAAATGGTCCACTTCGATGGTGGTATGTCGATCACTTGGCGAAACACACCCTGTCAAGACAGCGCATGGGTAGGACTCGATTTTGAGTTTAACGAGCAGGAGATTGAGGCTGGTGGTAAAACCATTTTTCTCCGTGACCAGTTAGCGAAACAGCTTTTTGATGGTCTCTACCTAGCGGGCGATTGGATCAGTTATACCCTCAGTTGGCAGGAGGGCTATCTTCGGACAGCAAGATAAAAAAAGGTGACACATTGCCCTAATCATTCAATAACTGGCATAGTATTGGCAGCGATAGGGAAGTTTGTCTATCCAACTAGGATAATGCCTTTCTGTATATCACTAATTTACACCCATATCCCTGTATTCAACTTAGCGTGCTAAGAGGGACTATATGAGGGCTGCAATCTGCTAGAGAACACGAATGGCTTGATTCGGCAGTTCTTTCTCAAGAGTCGGTTACCATCGATGATGGGCAGACTTCATCACCGCCCCAGAGAAGCGCTGAATAGTTGAACCTAGGAGGTAAGGTTAGGCTTTGGGAAAAAGCTGGCCAAATTAAGTATATGCATTCTAATCTCTGCAGGAGGGTCTCGCCAGATAACCGAACTACCAATTGGATACTAATTGGTAAGATCGATGACATTGTCTGCCCATTTTTGCGCGATCTCTAGGCTATGTGTTACCAGAACAACAGCGATACTTTCGGTGTGACTGATCTTGGCAATCAAATCTAAAGTATCTTTCTGCGTGATGGGGTCCAAACGGCTGGTTGGTTCATCAGCAAGCAGTACTTTCGGATTGGCGGTCAATGCTCGAGCAATTGACAGTCGTTGTAACCCCCCCCCCCCCCCAAGTGTATCAAGTATCGTGCTCTTGCCTATACCGCTCGGTCCACAAATCGCTATTTTCTCCCCGGAGTGAAGGTTTAGAGAAAATCCATCCAGCAAGGTTTGGGATCCGCGGCCGATTGTCATGTTCTCTGTGGAAAGTCGGGTTTTTCCGTACTTTCCTGTTTTCGACTTGGGCCAAGCAGCGGGGTCTGCTGCTTGGAGCGCTTTTGTATAATCACTCTTTGGATTCGCTAGCGTATTTTCCGTTTGCCGTGCTCAACAACTTGACCCTGACGCAATACAATAATGTCGCCACCAAGGATCTTGGCCACAGAGGCATCATGGGTAACTGTCAACAGGGATCCACCTGTATTTCGTTCCTGTTCGAACAAATTCAGTATAAGAGTTTGACGATCCTTGTCTAACCCTTTTGTGGGCTCGTCTGCTAATAAAATCCGGGCATGTCCGGCGGTAGCAGCTGCAAAGGCAACACGTTGTGCCATCCCGCCTGAAAGCTGCCCTGGTAGCTTAGGCTCAGCACCGTCAAGGCCGAGGGCTAGGAATTGTTTCTCTGTCTCTGATCTGGATTCACTGGAAGGCCTGTTAGAAACATATCGGCGGGTTTCGGCGGCCTGTCGCCAAGATGCCATCAACGGATTAAGCGCAGGCCAAGGTTCCTGGGGTAAAGAGGCTATTTCGCGACCCCAAAGGTTGGTTCGCTCAGCGTAATTGAGGTTGTCGATTCGACGCCGGTTAATAAAAATTTCGCCCTCTGCGCGGAGACACCCTGGCAGCGTTTCGAGAATAGCCTGAATGACTAAACTTTTGCCGGCGCCAGTCTCTCCCATGATAACTAGTGTGCCGCCGGACGAAATTTCGAAGCTAATGGGGCCCAAAAGGCAATGTTTCTCGGCACAGACACTGAGTGCTTTTACTTGTATTGAAATCATGCTTTACGTAGACCTCCGGCGCTCAGGTGAAGGGAAAACACGGTGACAACGAGACACATAATGGGTTGCAAAATCAAGAAAGGGGCTTCACGCCAATAGGGTACAAGCTCTGTTATCATGACGCCCCATTCTGCCGCGGGCGGGCGAAGGCCAACGCTAACAAAACCTAGCGCGGCCATCGCCGTTACGGCGGTGGCGGCACCAAATGCAGCAACAGTTAGGAGACCAGGGCCAATCTCCGGTGCGAGGTGTCGCAAAACAATGATATGCCATGGAAGACCCAACATGCGTGAGGCTTCGATAGCAGGCTCGGATAAAGTAACTCGGGCTCGTTGGCGGGTATATCGGAAGTACTCCACCCAAATTGTCAATGATATTCCCGTGTAGAGTGCCCACCATGATCCTAGCGATATCGCCGCCAACATTAACACCAGAAGTAACCCAGGCAGCGCTAAAACCGCATCCGATAAGCTCGTTAGAATGCGATCTGTCACCCCTCCGAACCAAGCTGAAAGGATGCCTAATAGGATTCCCGGTATGCCGGCTGAGAGCATAGAAAGTGCAGCAAGCGATAACGAGAGCTGTGCGCCTGAAAGAAGTCGTGCGGCCATATCTCGCCCCAAGTGGTCAGTGCCGAGCAGGTGATCGGCGCTAGGTCGTTGTCTAGCTTCGAGAAGTGATTGCTTCGCTGGGTCATGCCCTACTAACTCTGGACCAAGTGATGTACATATCGCCAATACGCCTAGCAGAATAAGGCCAATCCCCCGAGCTCGCCCAATTCGTAACCATCGGTTTTTTTTCCAAGGAGTGGTGTGTGGTGGGTCATTTCATTCTCGATCTTGGATCGATCCCACGGCAGGCGAGATCTATGATTAAGTTCAGCACCACGTAAATCAATCCGAGTGTCAATGCAGTGCCCTGAACCATGGCGATGTCTCGGGCGAAGATGGCATGAACCAGCGCGTGGCCGATCCCAGGCCAGGCGAAGACAGCCTCAACGACTACGACTCCTTCAACTAGGTAGGCCATTTGGACTCCAACATAAGTGGCCACGGGTAATGAGGCGTTTCGCAGTACGTGACGTCGCAAGGTTACATTTGATGACAGTCCTTATAGTGCGGGCGAAGAGATGCCATTCTGTAGACATCGCTTCAACTACTGCATCCCGTACCACTCGATTCGAGACAGCCGCCAGCCCTAAGCCGAGGGTTAGCGAGGGCAGGACTAAATACGAAAAACCACGAAACCCGGCCACAGGAAATAGCTTAAGCTGCACAGAAAAGACCAATACTAGGGCAATGCCTAAAGCGAAAGCGGGAACAGCACGCAGTAATATTGAAACAGCCAGACTCACACGGTCTACTATCCCTCCCGGCGCTAATCCGGCGGCGATACCAATGGGCAACGCAAATAAAAGCGAAGTGACAATGGCACCGGCTGCTAGCAAAAGCGAAAACTTCAGTTGCGGCGCGATTTTTTCAGATACCGGTCCACCGTAAACGAACGATTCGCCCAGATTTAGACGGCCTAGGGCCCAAAGCCAATCCCGAAGTTGAACCAAGAAGTGCCGATCAAGACCCAATTCAATTCGAACTGCCTCAGCCGCCATTGCATCCATCATGTCATAACCATATCGCCCCGCAGCAATGCGAAAAGCCGCATCACCTGGCAACGCCTGCATCATGGAAAAGCTCACTATACCGACGATTACTGCCACAAAAAGGGCCTGAAGCCCTCGTTGGGCGAGAGCAGCGAATAGCCATTTAGTCAAAGCTATTCGCCCCAGAATAATTCGCTGAGGTTGTAGCTTCGCTGCAATGGATCGATAATGACCCCTTTGAGACCGGATGCAATGGAAATCGTGTGCTGATACCAGACAATCGGGTTGAGAGGTAACTCTTCATGGAGTATCCGAGTAACCTTGGCAATGTCGGCTGTACGGGCTTTGGCATCTCCCGTTGCAGCAATTGAGTCCAAAGCATCCGCCACTTCAAGATTTTGCCAACCCATAGCACCCCAACCACCGCGCCAACACCAAAGTCTTGGAGTACCGTTCCGATTGGCTCGGGCGTCAACCCATAGTTTCTAGCATAGAGCGCAATATGAAGAGTGCCGTCGTGATGGCCAGCCGGGATCTCAGAGTAGTTGGCGACGCTGACTTCTAAGTCGATTCCTATTTATCTCCAACTGTCTTGCAACACAGCAGCAATCAACGGCAGTTCGGGGCGGTCTGGGAATGTGCGTAGCAATATCGAAAAACGCGTTCTGTTTCGTTCCAGAACCCCATCGGTGCCGGGAGTCCATCCCAGGTCACTCAGTAACTCCTTGGCCGCTTCTGTATCGGAATGAGAGGTGGCAAAGACATGTTGTGCCAAGTGTTTAGAGCTGGCGGGAAAAGTTGTCCTGCTGCGGACTCTGGGAAACGGGTGATTGCAGCCGCAATGCCATCTCGATTGATCGCGAGACTCAACGCTTGTCGAACACGGGCATCACTAAAAAACTGATGACCTGCATTGACTTTGAGGGCCACAACACGAGGGATTGGCACGGCAACAGTTTGAGCTGTATCTATATCAACAAGACGTGCAAATCCCGATGGGTCCAATGTAAATACCATGTCAGCATCTCCACTTTACGCCAACAACGCTCATGTCTCAGCTCGGCTGTCAGCAAGATAATTCACGGTCTCGATGTCCGGAGCATCGCCCCAATATGTGTCGTTGTGCGACAGTTCGATACTCTGCAGCGGGGTGAATTTCGTGACCTTGAAAGGACCAGTACCAACAAAAGAAGATAGATTTCCTTCCGTATCGAACGCAGACAGTGCGGTCACAATGGCGGTTGCGTGGGCCAAAAGAGCAGGGAGGGCTGCGAAAGGTTTTTTTAGCGTAAACACGACGGAATTTTCACCTTTTGTAATCCCAGCTATGGGTGCTTTGCCTAAAACGCTGGGCTGCTCCCAAGCACGGCTTAGGCTGTGTTTAGCAACACTGGCATTAAAGGATGTTCCGTCGTGAAAAGTCACACCATCACGTAAATAGAAGGTCCAGACTAACGCATCGTCCGATACTTCCTAAGAGGTCGCAAGCCCTGGCTTTAGCTTGCCGGTTTCATCTGCGTCGACTAGATTCTCCATAACTTGCAGCTTCTGAATCGCAAAACCAGAAACCGCTGGATCATAGCTTGCGATCTCCCAAAGTGCCGCGATCGTAATTGATTTTTGAGTTTGCCCAACGGCAATCATTGAAAAGAACAACGCAATCATGAAATGGATTGCGCGAGAATAAATAGGTGTTTGTGATTTCTCAGAGAATGATAGATAATGTAATGTTATAACATAACATTACATAACGTTACATTAGTCACTACATGCACAATCTTTTATCGGAGATAGTGGCTTTAAGCTATCTAGCCTTTTGTCGGTGGTCTGGGCAGGGTGTATGGGGGGGGGATTGCTATCATCACACTTTTAAACGTGCCAGACGGGCGTTCTTGTGTGACAAGGGAGATGATAGCGGGCGGAGTGGTGTGGCGTGTTGAGCATGGGTAGCAGCAGCGTGTTGACCATGAGCAACTGTTGCTGCTTTTACACATCCGTTGATTAAACACAACGCTGTTGGAAGGAATGGTCAGATTATTGATTTCGACGGTAATGTAGGTGGTTGAGTGGGCAAATGATTATCCTTCTGTCTTCCATACTAATACCTTTGCTTGCCAATGCCCATGTTTTCTCAGATTATCAATTCAGTGGCACATTTCGTGTTTCCTCAATGGATAACGGCCATAGTCGATTGTGCAACCCTACGTCTGTAACTTTGATTTAGGTTGAGTCATTATCGTCGTTCCACACGATATATCGCTTGTCGGCATTGCTCCATTCATCGTCAATCTCGACGAGGATGGCACTGACAAGC
>WLWV01000202.1 GCA_012103395.1 Gammaproteobacteria bacterium | reverse complement strand
AACGCCGATGGAAACACTCATCGACGGTAAAGCGATCTGGAAAGAAAAGTTTGTAAACTAAACTCTATCTGACAGACAGCTACTGATAAACGGGTAACTGTCAGCTCAAGTCTGAACTTCTACACCTGACTGCCTTTGGGCCCTTGGTGCTTGGAAACGGTGATCTAGGTTCAATGTATCTGTCGGAATTGATTTTTTCTTGATGAAATCGAATCAGCAAAAGCTTGTTGACATTCCGTTATTGACGGCCATTTTGATGGTCTGCGGCCTTAGTCTGATTGTGCTATACAGCGCAGGTGGTGAGGACATGAAGTTACTGGCCAAACACAGTATTCGAGTTGGTTTTGCATTTGTATTGATGTTAATTGTCAGCCGAATCTCTCCGTCATTTCTCTATCGCTGGTCGCCGTACCTCTATGGTGTGGGTATGGTGTTGCTATTGATCGTGCTTGCTGTAGGGATCATTGGTAAAGGTGCTCAACGCTGGATTGATCTTGGGCTTTTTCGATTTCAACCCGCCGAGTTGATGAAACTGGCTGTGCCGATGATGATTGCATGGGTATTAACTCGATGGACGTTGCCACCGAGACCTTTAGCATTGATTACGTCGGTGATTCTCGTGTTATTGCCGACTGCATTGGTGATTTTGCAGCCAGATTTGGGTACGGCAATTCTGATTGCATCGACGGGTTTGCTGGTCATTTTCTTGGCTGGAGTAGGTTGGAAACTTATTGTGACCGTGTTAGCGGTTTTGGGTGCCATTGCTCCTGCGCTGTGGGTGCTGGTTCTACTTGATTATCAGCGGAGGCGAGTGCTCACACTGTTTGATCCTTGGGCTGACCCGTTGGGTGCGGGATATCATAGCATTCAGTCGATTATTGCGATTGGTTCTGGTGGTGTGGACGGAAAAGGGTGGTTAGCAGGAAGTCAATCCCAGCTTGAGTTTATCCCTGAACGCAGTACTGACTTTATTTTTGCTGTGTTTGCCGAAGAGTTTGGTTTATTAGGGGTGTTTGTGCTGTTAGCGTTGTATCTCTTCTTGGTGTTCAAAAGTTTAATGATTGCGTTTTATGCCCATGACACGTATTCAAGGTTGTTAGCAGGTAGCTTATCTGTGACTTTTTTCCTTTATGTTTTTGTGAATATTGGAATGGTGTCAGGTATATTACCGGTGGTTGGGGTGCCTTTGCCTTTAATGAGTTATGGAGGAACATCCATAGTGACACTGATGGTCGCGTTCGGGATTTTAATGGGTATAGATAGGCATAAGAACTTTTTGGCAAGAAGATAATCATCAGAGAATAATGAAAAGATACGCTAAATTTGTAGTAATGCTGTTGACTCCTTTGTTAGGACTCACTTCCCTAGCACGTGCTGTTGAGGTCAATGATTTTCCGGTGTTAAAGTCGCTGGTTAGTCAGATGTCTCGCGAAGACGGTTACCCTGAAAAAGAGCTGATTGATGTTTTATCTCAAGCAAAAATAGATTCCAAAACATTGGAATTGATGGATAGACAGTATGAATCGTTGCCTTGGTTTAAATATCGCAAATTATTCATTAATGAGCGACGCATCAATGATGGCGTGGAATTCTGGAAAAATAATGCCAATATTCTTAATCAGGTGACCGAAAAATTTGGTGTTCCTCAGGCGATATTGGTTGCGCTATTAGGTGTTGAAACACACTATGGGCAACGCATTGGAGACAAGCGGGTTCTCGATAGCCTGGTTACCCTGTCAGCGGCTTTTCCAAGGCGAAGCAAGTACTTTACCAAGGAGCTAAGGGTATTTTTGAACACGACTCGTCAGGAAAACATTATCCCCTCTACCGTCTTGGGATCGTTCGCAGGCGCGATTGGTATTCCTCAGTTTATGCCAAGTAGTTATCGGGCTTATTCCATTGATTTTAACGGGAATGGACGCAGGGATCTGGTGAATGAATATGAAGATGCAATTGGTAGTGTGGCAAATTATCTTCATGTGCATGGTTGGACTCGGGGTCAGGCGATTTATGCTGATGTTTCTGGTCCGCTATCTGCGCAGGCGAACGAGCTGATTTCCCGTAAAGCAAAGCCTAAGCTTTCAGCAACCCAGCTAAGTGGATCTGGAGTCAGTTACGACAGCCGAAAAGGAAGTGACAAGGCGGCGCTTTTAAAACTAGAGAAGACCGACGGTAATCGATACATTGTGGGTTTTAAGAACCTGTACGCTATCACCCGATACAATCCGAGTGTGAACTACGCGATGGCCATTGTAGAACTATCTCAAGCAATCATCGACAGCCGATAAAACTGATTGGATTTTCAACGTATGAGGCATATTCTAAAGCGTGACAATATGATCAGACTCTGTCTAATTTTGTTGGCAGTTGTCTTGGCTAGTTGTGGCAAAAAGGCCGCTTACGAGCAATCAGACCCGACTTCTGCCGGTGGGTTTTACAATGGAGATAACCTACCGGATAGTGTTCCAAACGACGTTGAGTTGGACACAAACGCGGTGGTTAAATATGAGCCACTGAGTAAAAGCGGTAATAAACCGTATACTGTCATGGGGAAGTCGTATCGTCCGCTTAAGTCAGCTAAAGGTTACGTCGCCAAAGGGGTTGCTTCCTGGTACGGGAAGAAATTCCATGGTAGGCCGACATCCAGCGGAGAAATTTATGACATGTGGGCGATGTCAGCTGCGCACACAACACTGCCTTTGCCAACCTATGCCAGAGTAACAAATTTGGCAAATGGCAAGCACGTTATTGTTAAGATCAACGACCGAGGCCCATTTCTGCACAATCGAATTATTGATTTGTCTTATGCCGCTGCACTTAAGATAGGAATGACGAAAACAGGAACAGCACAAGTTGAGGTAAAAGCGCTCCATGCTGATCGCGTGAGCCATTCAAATGACGGTCTATCCACGAGTAGCAACCCGGAAACGGTGTCAAAGACAAACACTGATAATTCGTTACAACATTATGTTCAGGTAGGGGCGTATTCGATATTAGAAAATGCGTTCACCATGCGAAGACGGCTTAAGCAGTTAGGATATCAGCTATTTCCGGAATTTGATCGTGACCAAAAAAATGCGGGTTTACCTTATCGAGTGCGAATTGGCCCCTATCATGATCTCAATCAAGCATTGAAAACTAAATCCAATTTAGAACTTCAATTTGGCGAGGTAATGACGCTGATTTCGTATTAAATTGACAATAGCCACATCCTCGAAATCGCTCAGGTTTCCCTTTGCTGCGAGGGTGTTTTCAACTCTAGGGTGAAAATAGTTATATAATTTGGACCCATATCCTCCACCTGGATTCGCTCGCTAAATCGACACGAGACATGCCTTATCTAATCACTCTTTTTTTCCTATTTTTTTCTTATTCCGCCATTGGCAGTGTGACGGTCAGCCCTATCCCTGATGTCATTAAATCCTCTGATCCAGTTCCCGAAGTTTCTGCTTCGTCGTGGTTGTTAGTCGACTACGAGACCGGTTGGATATTGGCAGAAGAAAATGCGGACAAAAGGATCGAACCCGCAAGCCTAACTAAATTGATGACCAGCTATTTGGTTTTTGATGCATTGGCAAGTAAAGAAGTTAAGCTCTCTGATGAAGTTTATATTAGTAAGGCAGCATGGCAAACGGGCGGCTCTAGGATGTTTCTTCAAGTTGACACCCATGTGACCATCGGAGATCTGATAAAGGGTTTGATTATTCAATCGGGGAATGATGCTTCTGTGGCGCTAGCAGAGCACCTTGGAGGGTCTCAAGCGGGCTTCGCAAAGAGAATGAATCGAATGGCTGAAAAGCTGGGAATGACGAACAGTCATTTTACAAACAGTAGTGGCCTCCCTGACGAAGATCATTACAGCACGGCAAAGGATATGACTATTCTCTCTATTTCCTTGATTGAAAAATTTCCCGAATATTATGTCTATTATTCCGAAAAAGAGTTTACTTACAACAACATTACGCAAAAAAACCGCAATGTTCTATTGTGGAGAGACGCATCGGTTGATGGGGTGAAAACTGGGTATACCCAGCGGGCGGGATATTGCCTAATCGGCTCGGCCAAGCGCGACGGAATGCGATTGGTTGCGGTGGTTGCTGGAGCCTCAAGTAAAAAACAAAGGGCGAACATGGTTCAGTCCCTCCTTCAGTTTGGCTATAGTGCTTATGAAACCTTAGTGCTTTATAGGGCCGGTGCTGAGGTTAAATCTTTACCCTTATGGATGGGAAAGGTGGATAAGGCAAAAGTTGGCCTGATGAATACCTTAAGTGTGTTGTTTCCCAAGGGGCAATCAACGGATCTATCTGCGTTGTTGAAGTTACCTGAAAGCCTTGAAGCGCCGTTAAACAAAGGCAAAGAGATCGGTTCCATTAATATCAAGTTTGCGGGAGAGCCTGTACTGAACAAAAGCTTACACGTTGTTGAAGGTTACGCTGAAGGATCGCTTGTGGATAAAGTGATGAGCTCAGTTAAGCGATTTTTACACTAGTGCTGTTCTAGGAGGGCTCCATGAGTGATAACGACCAACCAGAGCCAGAAGGCTTTGTTTACCCAACAGTCATAGATATAAAAGTCTTTGCGCGCTATCAGGAGGGAGTACGAGATATTGTGAAGAATGTGGTTCTGACTGTCTTGGATTCTAAGGATTTTCATGGCATTACGACCAAACAAAGTAGTAAGGGAAACTATCAATCCCTCAGTTGCAAAGTGACCGCTAATAGCAAAGAGGAAATGGATGACGTATTCCAACGTTTATCTTCCCATCCCGAGATTATGATGGTTTTATGATTCGAATCTGATAATTCTTATCTAAACATGACCATGGGCAGTGAGGTATTCATCCTGAACAAAGGGCTCTGTGATTATGAAATGGCTTTTTCTCAGATGCTTTCTTTTACTGTGAACAGAGTCACTGATTCAGGAGATGAAATCTGGTTGTTGCAACACCCTCCAGTTTTTACCCAAGGGACAAGCTGTAAAGAACTACCCTTGGTGCAGGGTGAGCATATTCCCGTTGTGCACACGGACAGAGGTGGGCAGATTACTTATCACGGCCCAGGCCAGTTGATTTGCTATTTATTGTTGGACATCAAACGGCTTGGATTCGGGCCTAAGGAACTCGTGAATAGGACCGAGCAGGCGTTAATCGATCTACTTGGGCAGTATCAGATAAGTGCAAGCCGAAAAAAAGGAGCGCCGGGTGTCTATGTAAAAGATGAAAAAATAGCCGCTTTGGGGTTTCGCATAAAAAAGGGTCGGTGCTACCACGGTCTAAGCCTAAATGTTGATATGGATTTGACACCATTTGAGTGGATCAATCCTTGTGGATACAAAGGGCAGGCGGTCACGCAAATGAAGACGGTGCTCAAAGATACTGATCACAACTCTGATATCAAAACAGTTTCAAACCGTCTACTCGGGCAAGTCTGCCGGGAATTCGGCTTCTCAATGAAAAGTTAGTTACCTGCGTGACGTTGTGCAATGTCGTTAGCTCGAGCTAACCGTTCTTTCGTTCCAACATCGAGCCAAATGCCCAAATGTTGTTCACCAGAAGCAGTATTTGACTGAATATGGGAGCGGATAATGGGTGCAAGCGGAAACTTCCCAGGTTTCAGTGACGCAAAAACAGATCGCCGATAGTAGCCAATGCCAGAAAATGTTAGTTTTTTGGGACTGTGGGGTTGGTGGTCGATTAAGCGTTGATTGTCTAGTGCAAAGTCTCCTTGTAGATTATGCGGAGGATTTTCAACCATCACTAGGTGGATATTTTCCTGGTCAGGCAGGACATGTTGGCTAAAAGGGTGGTCGGTATAAATGTCCCCGTTAATTACGAGGAAAGTATCAGATCGTAGTAAAGGTAATGCTTGTCGAATCCCTCCGCCGGTTTCCAACGCATTTTGTTCGGATGAATAAACGATTTCGATACCATAGTGGCCGCCGTCACCGATTGCCTGAACGATCTGTTCACCCAGATAACTCGTATTAATGACCACACGATCAAATGACTGTTGAGCCAATCTTCGAATGTGGTACTCGATGAGCTTATGGTGTCCCACCATCACTAATGGCTTTGGAATGCGATCAGTGATGGGTCTAAGCCGCTCTCCTCGGCCCGCAGCTAGAATCATTGCATCCATGGTATATGTTTGTTTCGCGGTCGTGACATCAAAGTAGCCAATTTACGGATTGTGCAACCCTACGTCTGTAACTTTGATTTAGGTTGAGTCATTATCGTCGTTCCACACGATATATCGCTTGTCGGCATTGCTCCATTCATCGTCAATCTCGACGAGGATGGCACTGACAAGC
>WLWV01000201.1 GCA_012103395.1 Gammaproteobacteria bacterium | reverse complement strand
TGATGGCTCAACATTCAACACCTAATCCAGAAAAACCGGCTTTGGCTTCGTTCGCTACGCTCACTTCGCCTAAGCCAAACGAACATCGCTAAAGAAATAAATTACAGACCTCAGATTACACTACCTTCCAGAATTGCTGCATGAAATTGACCTGAGTTTTGGAATAGACACGCTAGAGCGAATCGAGACTGAATGTCATCAGGGTTCCACCTAATGGCTTTCACTAGAGAGGTTTTTTGATCGTTAATTGAGCTCATTCGAAAAATAGAAAGTCACCAAGCTAACCGAGCAGTCCCCATGCATAAGAGAATTTGGACTGTGATCAAAATACTAACCACCACCATCTAGGAAACCGTTATTAGAGTGGTTAACAATGTTTCTTTTTACAAAAAAAAAGCCCCCACCAAAAAAGGCAGGGGCTTTTTAGATTGATACTAAAGGGTAGTCAGTCTACTAGAAGAATACTATTGACCGCCGTTCTTCTTTCGAAATTTCCAAGAAACACCAGCCCTATATACAACTTCATCCATATTAGTTCCTAAACCAAACTGAATGTAAGTCCTTCCTTCTCCATCCTTTCCTTGTAAACGCCGGGTATAGTCAAAACCAACCGCAGACTCGCCTTGGAAGTAACCCACTCCTATTCCCGCACCTGATTCTCCAGGAGCTAAAGCTGGGCCAGTAGTACTGCTGAGTGCGGCAAGTGACGCAATACCGCCACGTGATTCTTTTTTCAGATCTTCTACGGCAGCTTTATTGGATGCAACACCCGCTGCGTTAGCCGAGATATTCGCCGCGTTGGAGGATATTCCACTTGCGTTTGTACGAATATTAGCGGCGTTTACACCAATATTCGTTGCATTGGTAGCTATATTTGCAGAGTTAATCGAAATATTTGCAGAGTTAATCGAAATATTTGCTGAGTTGGTTGAAACACCTGCTACACCAGCCCCAGAAGCCAATGCAGCTATTTGTGCTGTGTTGGTCGCGATATTAGCGGAATTCACTGTTATAGACGAATCCAAGGAAGACACTGCGGTAAATACCTGGGCGCCGTTTACTGCATTAGTAGAGGTAGCAGTAATTTGACCATCAGCAACATTAGTAAGCAATCTCTCTCCACCCACACTACCAAGCGACACCTCACCACCCGCTGCTGAGGTCGTCTCTGCAACGGTAACCGCGCCAATAGTTACTGTAGTATCAATAGTAGGAGCAGTGAAGTCACTCAGCGCCGTAACTGAATTTGCACCAATGGCGACGTTTCCACTACCTGTGACTCCAGAGCCAGCATTAATACCTACAAATACGTTGGTAGTACCTGTTACATTTGATCCCGCATTACTACCTACATAAGTGTTAGATCCACCAAGGGTTCCGGTAGTCGTTCCAAATCCAATAGCAACCGTATTTGATGAACTAACATGTGGGGCTACTCCCGATGCACCATCAGTGCTATACACTAATTGTGATTGTGCATTTGCTGAATTGATCGCTGCAATATTGAGTGAAACGACGACTGCTGCTGCGATTTTCATTGGCTGAAAACCGGCATTGGTTTCTAAGTGATCAGCTGTCTTAGCTCCAATGAAACTATTGCTTTTCATGGAAGTTGTTTGATCTAAATTATTATTTTTCATAAGGCTTCGGGCTTCATTATAGAGAACTTTAGCTGCCAATCTAAAGATTATAATTAAACTGTGTCTCGCTTAAATTGTGATATCGAATCTCACAATCAAAAAATTGCTTTTTCACCGTTTCCAGAATCTGGGTTCGCTAATTTGGAATTTTCAGGCGAACCGGGATTCTTTTACCCAACACTCTACCTAAAACATCCAGACACTCTACTTACAAAGCTAGCGTGTGTGAAAAGGATACCACCATCAAAAAAAAAATCTACTATAAACATCGCGTATATCTTGTTGTTATTTCTCAATATAATAGTTCAGAAATTGGCTTTTCTTTCGGAGCATGGAAAATTTACCTAAAGGAATAGCCGAAACAACATTATCAATTTTGCTGTCAAAACTAAAATTCGGCACGCTAATATCGACATACTACCGATAGTCATTTTTTTGGGTTCCAAGTTTGTAACAATCCCCAAAACATCTACGGCAACAGAAGGCCATCACAATGCCACGTTTGATCCCCATTTACACCAGAATAGCCTTTTCAAAAAACAGGTCTATATTCTCTAATCCACTTTATTTTGCAACTCTATCGCGGTCAAGCAATTGTATCCAAACTTGCGCTCTTTCATCATAACCACCTGAGCGAAGCATTTTCACATACTCGCAGATGACATCATGGGACTCAACTCCCGAGCAGGTCAGCTTTCTTACACTCTGGTCAGATTCATCCAATAAACCGGCTTTTAGGTTGGTACCGATGAGTCCTTTCCAATCATCTAGCCAACTCTCCGATTCAGATGAACCATTTACCAATAGAAACCGATATAGTGCGATAGCATACCCAAACTGCCCTTTTAAAGACCTAAGCTCCGCCAACTTTCTGATGGCATGTAAATTAGTGTGGTCCAGTTCCAGAACTTGTCGCAAGCACTCCTCTACCTCCCCCACCAGACCTTGAGCTTGATAGTAATCAGACTTATCCAGCAGCAATCGAATTCGGTAAGCGCGGCTCACTTGATATATCTACCTTTGCTAAGCGCCATAGCGCTGTTTACCCTTAGTTGTGGCAAAACTATCGCAATATAAGGCACTCGTCTCTACCTTACTGCTAAAACCGGAATCAGACTTCCATCTTTGCATCGCTATCGAAACCCGCCTTCTTCGCCGACCACTGGATTCAAACCACTAACGGGTACTTTTTTCTCTGTTGGAAACCCGATAATGTTTGTTGATATCACATTAAAGACATCTTCACTTTCGTGGAAAATATTATCCACATTGAATAGGCTCGGCGTATGCCACCAAAGATCGTAATTAAAACTTTTTAACTTTCGAATCAAAGAAGGGAGCTTCTCTCGCCGATCCGCTTCCAAATATAAAACAGGCCGAAAAGCTCTAATAGTTTTTTCACCTCCAAGTATCACCTCTCGCTCCATTCCTTCCACATCCATCTTTATTAAAGCGCAGTTATCTAATCTCAAACTGTCAATCGTCATACAGGGCACTTCGATCATCGACGCAGACTGGTCTCCTTCATTTGCCACGACACCACCAAAATTGAAGGCCTGGCGAGGAGAGAGTTCAGGTATTTGCATCGTCCCAACTTTCGAACCCACCCCTGCCCAAAAAGCATGAACATTGTCACATTGATTCAACGCCAGATTTGCAGCAAGCGTTTGATAAACAAGCCTCTGTGGTTCAAACGCATACAACCGACCCGTTCCAGTGAGCCGTTGAGATAGCGGAACGGTATGGGATCCTATGTTCGACCCAACTTCAATAACATTAGAATCTGACAAATCCAATTGTCCAAGCACAACAACCTCTTCCCAGGAGTACTCGCCATAGTGGATGAGCGAACGGCCAATATATATATCATTCTTGTTAACTAACATACGTCCAAACCGAGTTGTAGTTAACACATTGAATGTAAATTCATTCTCAGTACTATTCATTATTTCTTTACAGTCAAATCATTTTAGCAAATGTCAATGCGCCGCATATCATTCTAGAATCCTTAACCACTCGTCAAGCGCACTACATAGATCAGATATCACTGAACCCCAGTCGCCCTGTCGAGGCTGACGAAGCAGTTTCGCTGATTTGTACCAAACGCTCTTCTCTCCCTCACGCATCCATCGCCAGTCGGCCTGATGCATCAACAACACCCACACTGGTTTTCCCATCGCCCCGGCAAGATGAGCAACAGACGTATCGACACTAATAATCAGATCCATGTTTTCCACCAAAGCGGCTGTGTCGGCGAAATCAATCATGTCCAACTGAGGTAAAGATGCTGCTTCCATTGCAGCTTCTTTATTCTGCAAGCTGACAAACTGAATCTGATCACAGTATTGGACTAATGGTCTCAAATAATCAATGGGGATACTTTTTTGAACAGACCGTTGACGAGCAGAACGAACACCCAAGGCAGGGTTAGCCCCCCACATGATACCCACACGATACTTTTTTACGCCATTCATCGATGTAACCAGCGCTCGGTCGAACTCGACTACTTGCTCTGAATCTGCTCTCAGCAAGCCCCGTGATACTTCAAAATCAGCGGATTCGGTTCGCCTCCAACGTCCAAGACTACAAATCGGAACGTGATAATGAATCTCTTTCCCCGAGACATCTGCTGGAGCAACAATGACACGATGAGGAACCACATCGATTGCTTGATGTGAATTGGCGAACAACCTCACCAGTGACGGTCGACAGCCCCAAACAATCTGACCAGCTTCCTTTTCAATATCAAACAGAATCTGTCCAAACATAATTTCGTCACCCAACCCCTGCTCACCATGAACCAATAACGTTTTCCCTTCTAGGTTTTCCCCTTGCCAAAGCGGATATGGATAATGATGACAAACAACATTAGTTCTATGCCCCGCAGCAAATCGATAATCATATGCCAGCCAGCCCTTTTGCCAATCCCCAAGAGCCAACAAAAGATGCGAGTATTCCCATTGAGTAACCGCGGGCTCACTACCACCAACGGCCAACGAGCGCCCAAAAGCCCTACGAGCCTTATCCATATGTCCAAGATAGAATAACGTTACTCCAAAACGGTGATGAAAATCACCCAAACGATGTTTAGGCAAGATCGACTCCAACCTTTCAAGCAACAATAGGGCTGCGTCGAAATGCTCTTTTATACGAAGTTGCTCAGTGTAGTTCCAAAGTGCATCGACGTGATCCGGCTTGATCCTGAGGCAAGTTTGATATGCCATCATGGATGCATTTTCGTCACCAACCTTGGCGTAAAAGACACCAAGGTTATACTGGATATTCGCATTAGTGGGTTCAATGAAAAACGCATATTCCAACAATATCAAAGCCTCTGCGCATCGATCCAAGCGCTCAATGGATACCGCCGCGACCTCCAGGGCGCGAGAGAACAACGCATCACCAGCCTTGACTTTCATCGCCTGATGCTCAGCCTCCGCGTATCGCTTTTGATTGAGCATCGCGATAGCTGATTGCAGATTAGATTGAGAGTCGTGCACCCGGCTCCTCTTAAAAATGGGGTTACATCACTAAAAAATTAATTGAGCATACGAGGTAGCAAAGACGATGAATTCGCAACATAGGTAGCACAGAAACAACCTAAGTTGTGAACACATGAATACCCCTCGTAAAAGCTGAGGGTAACATCAAAAATTTATTGATGCGAGGCTCTCAACAATCCAACTTATGCTCCCTGTTAGAATCTGTTTATACTCCGACAACCCTGAAGCAAGAGACAGCACCAGTTAGGACACTTTGCATTAAACCGGACAACACGTCAGTGACGAAATTACACATTGGAATCACATTTGACCAAACCATTGGCCTCAATCAGGGCTGGTGGAGCAATGGCATTGGTCAGAACATTAAATTTTATTTCGACCTCCTCCAAAAGATGGGGCACCAACCTGTCTTTCTCATCTCGCACCCAGATCAGCCATCAGCGCCTTCAACCACCATCGAATTTGGCGAGACACGTTACGAAACACTAAGTTATACCGATGTAGTCAAAAAGCGTTTCCGATTGGACTTAATCATCGAAGCCGGACTCTCGATATCAGCGCATGATAACGCTCTACTTAGAGAAGCGAGCGGTGCCAATGTCGTTGGCTTGCGTTGCGGCAATCCGCTTTTCATGGACATGGAGGGTTTGTTTTTAAAACACAATCTCCCTATCGGTCTCCACGAGCGAGTTCAGGACGTCATGTGGTTGTTGCCACAGCACGCCAAGCAAAAAGAGTTCATGGAAGTGATCCATGGATGTCCCGCACAAATTGCGCCCTATATTTGGGAGCCTGACTTTATTGCAACGATAGGTGATCTTGGCCCCCTACCTGATCCGCCAAACATCTTGATCATGGAGCCAAATATCAGCGTTGTAAAAAATGCTTTGATACCCATGGCTATTCTGGAGGCGCTATATCAACAATCGCCGAATGCCTTTGATGCGGCTTACATTCTTAGTAGCGAAAACTGGTATGACAAACCCTACCTTTCTAAATAATTTTGTTCAGCACCTCAGCGTACTGCAATCAGGGACAAACAAGGTAGTGTACCCTGAGGTCTGTAATTTATTTCTTTAGCGATGTTCGTTTGGCTTAGGCGAAGTGAGCGTAGCGAACGAAGCCAAAGCCGGTTTTTCTGGATTAGGTGTTGAATGTTGAGCCATC
>WLWV01000200.1 GCA_012103395.1 Gammaproteobacteria bacterium | reverse complement strand
GTTACCTCGTTGTGTTTTGATATTGTTTGGTAACTACATCAAAACGGGTAACTCTCATTAAATCAACCCTCGCTTCGCTCGGATTGATTTAATACGGTGTCAGATTTGGTCTAAACTTCTACACATTTGGACTTCGTTCCGTCGCTCTCCAACACCAGCTTCGTTTCATTCCCATAACAAAAGAACGGTTTGACTTATTGGTGAATCGCCATGCTTGGTTCGAACCTCACTTCCAATCTCTGCTGACATTCTTCAAAAGCCCTGCCTTTAGCGAAAAGGCCACTGAACTAAGTGGCTACGACTGCACCGGACTGGGCACTGTCCACTTCAATTGCCCACACTAACCAATCTCCCGTATCGGGATTTCTTTTCCTGTTCCAAGGGATTCGCAGAAGAAAGATCAATTGGCATTGGGGAAAAACAATTGCTGGCCCACCAACTTGTATTCCCCGATTGCCCGCTGACCGTTTTCACCCAAAAGCCAGTCGATGAAAACCTGCGCTTCTTTTTGTTTTACATGAGGATGTCGTTCTGGGCTCACTAAAATCACACCATACTGATTAAATAACGAATCATCTCCTTCATACAACAGTTCAAGATTCTGCTTGTTGCTAAAGCTAATCCAAGTCCCTCTATCCGTTAAGGTATAGGCATTCATTCCCACCGCAGCATTAAGCGTCGCCCCCATACCCGAACCAGTTTCCCGATACCATTTTCCGCTGTCTGACATGGGGTCAATGTTAGCTGCGTTCCACAGCCTTTTTTCTTTTTTGTGAGTGCCAGAATCATCCCCACGAGAGACAAAGATGGCTCCGCTTATGGCTATGTTTTTCAATGCCGTCGATATTGAATTGCTCTCGAACACCGATGCAGGGTCATTCCCGGGACCAATCAATACGAAATCGTTATACATCACATCAAAGCGTTCAACTCCAAACCCCTCAGCAATGAATTTCTCTTCTGCGATTTGGGCATGAACCAGTACAACATCTCCATCGCCATTTTTGGCATTCTTGATCGCCTGCCCTGTGCCAACGGGTACGACATTGACCTTAATTCCTGACTCTGCTCTAAACACCGGTAAAATAGCGGTGTAAAGCCCCGAGTTGGCGGTAGAGGTGGTGGACTGCAAAGTAATAAATGGTTCATCTGCAATCAGCATTGTGCTATTTATTGCGAAGGCCAAAAATAAACCAGCAATTAGTTTTTTCATCAGTAGCATTACAAAAGAAGAGAATAGTTAGATAAATAGGTAAAGAGACAATTTAAGAAAAGCTCACCATACATCAGCTCGCATTCGTCTCTTCAAAGGACAAATTACCAGATAAATAGTCCCGTGCGACCTGTGTGTTAGGTTGGGAGAAAAAAGTTTCCGCTGACGTATTTTCCAGTATTCTCCCCCGACTCATAAAAACCACATCATCTGCCAGCCTTTTTGCTTGGGCCAGATCATGGGTCACAATAATCACTTTCACACCCAATAATTTCTGCTTGCACACAATGCCTTCAATGATGCTTATCGATGCGGGATCCAGACTCGCGGTGGCTTCATCAAGTAGCAGCACTTTGGGGTTGGTTGCCAAAGCCCTAGCCAGCGCAAGTCGCTGTTGTTCACCGCCAGACAATGAACGAGCAAGCTGGTTAGATTTGCTTCTCAGGCCCACCATTTTTAATAACTGATCTCCCATTGCTAACCCTTCACCGTTCGGGTTGGGCCTTTTTTTAGATTGATTTTGTGGAAGCTTCAGGACAAACTCCAGATTCTGGGACACGGTTCTGCGCAGCAATATTGGTTTTTGAAACACCAATGACTGACTCTGACGAATCGCTGGCCCAATCATCTCCCCACCCCACTTAATGCTACCCGAAGTAGGCTGCAACAAACCATGAATAAGCCGTAACAAAATACTTTTCCCAGCGCCATTGGACCCCATCACCACAGTAATGCCCATAGTCTCAAGCTTGAGATTCAATCCATCGATTAGGTTTCGGCCATTAATGCAGTGATACAAAGCCTCAACTTCTAATGGCAGCGGATTGCCGTAAATGGGTATGGCAGGAGGATTCGACGTTTTACTCAAATCACCACCTTATTCAGTTCGTTCATTGAGATCGCGCATGTTGTTCTGACCGAATTTTTACAAAAAATAGACTCGCGTTAACAATCAGGGAAATGGTGATTAAAATCAGCCCCAGAGCCAGCGCTAGCGCTAGATTACCTTTGGAAGTCTCCAATGCTATGGCTGTTGTCATAACACGGGTTAAGTGATCAATGTTGCCGCCCACTATCATCACGGCACCCACTTCTGCCACCGCACGACCAAAACCCGCTAATGACACCGTAACCAGATTAAACCGGGCGTCCCACAAAAGCGCACGAACAGCAATCCAACGCGGTACGTTTAATGATCGAAACTGTTCATCATATTCTTCATACAACTGCGACAGAATTTCCTGGGACAAGGCGGCGATAATAGGGGTAATCAACACAACCTGAGCGATGATCATCGCAGTGGGCGTATACAGTAACTCCATCCACCCCAATGGCCCTGATCGCGAAAGAAAAAGATACACCACCAAGCCCACCACCACCGGCGGCAGCCCCATCAGTGAATTAAGGACAATCATCAAAGACTGCCTTCCACGAAAATTGCCCACGGCCATCAAGGAGCCGAGGGGTAGACCTAGTACAACCGAGCAAACTACCGCCGAAAAGCTCACCCTTAAAGAAAGTCCAATAATCTCGAAAAGATCCGAGTCACCAGAAAAAACGAGATTGACCGCCAGCACTAGTGATTGCAGAATATCCTGCATATCTATGTTTTATTATGCAAATTATGTGATTATTTCCCATTTTCTATGATTCTTTAGCGCAATGCAATCACAGACTTAACATGCCCAAAACCCCTCTTTGATGGTTCAACACATTCTTTGAGTAAACCCCGTGTCATTTGTTTGCCCGTCTTGAAGCGCCAAGATTAGATGCGAAAGTTTGACCAAGTTCCTGGTGCTCCATTTTCTGGTGCTCAAACACGGGAGGCCAAATCAATGATATAGATTTGAAAATACCCGGGCTCCACTTTCTCTGCAATCGCACTCTTCGGCTGTTTGACATTCGTTTAATCGCAAGCGGTCAGAAGTGTAGCTGTGAATGTGGAAGTTACTGAACAAGTCGACGCTCAGTGCCTGCAAATGACGGTTGAGCACCAAGCGGTACTTAAGCGACCCCATTGTTAACTCAACGGTGAAGCCAAACAGCGAAAAAGGGTTCTGGCTCTTCTATTTTCTATTGTCTAAGGCAGTTCAGTTGCCGCTTAGTGAGAAACAACTTCTTCAACCTTAGTCGGATGAGATTGCCAGAGCAGATCACAATACCTTAGCAACATAGGTGCCATTGAACTGCACTGCACCTGGTTTATCGCCATCTACCACGACATTAATGCCAATTGATCCCTTGCCATGGTTCCTTAATCCATTGATCAAACTCTGAATATTTTTGTTATCAGGTCTAGTAGCATAAGCCACAATGGGATCACTACGCACCGGAAATCGATACTTAATTTGGCTTTCAGCGACGACGATGTCGATTGTCAGATGTTCTTCACGACAAATCATAGAAACCATGGTCCAACCTGCGATGGTGCAAAGTGTCGCTAAGGTGCCACCGAAGGCGGTCTGCTTATCATTGAGATTAAGACTCAAAGGGGCATGTAGCGTGAGCCCCTTGTCGTGATATGAACCCGCCTCAAAACCCATGTTCTTCGTTTGCGGAACATGGGTATGAAGATAATTAATTAATGACTCCATTAACAATCCTATGATGGACCACACTTTGCGAGAAAGACAACGATGCCTTTCATGGTATCTTCATGGAGGAGATGACAGGTTGCGGTAGCAAACCGATTCGTTTCATTTTCTGGTTCTTATGGTTAAGGGTATAAGGCAAAAACACCCATTTTAGGATGAGATCATACCCCAAAAAATAGCAAATCATTCATTGTGAAAAACTGAAGAGTGATACTCACTTATCACTTTAATCCAGAATCTGCTTTTCTCCCATTATCCAAGTTTCTCTAATCGCTCGATCATCCCCTAGCATCTGCAAAACAAAGAGCCTTTCCATTATGCTTTTACACTTTTTAATTCTGAAATCCAGCAATTTCGTTGCTTGATAGTCGAGTACAACAAAATCCGCTTCTTTGCCGGATTCGAAGTTTCCAATGACACTCTCTAGATTTAAACTTTTGGCACCGCCTAATGTTGCCAGATACAAGGCTCGAAAAGGTGAGAGATTATCCCCTTGGAGCTGCTGCACCTTGTACGCCTCGTTGATGGTTCTAAGAATGGAGAAGCTGTCGCCCCCTCCCACATCCGTACCCAACCCCACCGAGACATGATATTCATCCGCTTTATCCAACCGGAACAATCCACTGCCAATGAATAAATTAGAAGTCGGACAAAATGCAATACTGGAATCGGTTTGATGCAATCGTTGCCATTCATCATCTGAGAGATGGATTCCGTGAGCGAAAACTGAACGGCGGCCTAATAAGCCGTGATGGTCATACACATCTAGATAGTCTTTTTGCTCAGGAAATAGTGTACTCACCCATTCACATTCTTTGAGATTTTCACTCAAATGAGTCTGTAAATATACATCTGGAAATTCCCTCATTAGTCTCCCGGCCATGTCCAATTGCTCCGGAGATGATGTGGGAGCAAAGCGGGGAGTAACTGCATAACTCAAACGTGATCTCCCATGCCATCGACGGATCAAGTCTCGGCTTTGTTGATAGGAAGACGCTGGTGTATCACAGAGAGCTTTCGGTGCATGTCGGTCCATCATGACTTTTCCGCAAATCATACGAAGTTTTCTGCGTTCTGCTACGGTAAAAAACGCGTCCACCGACTCGGGATGCACTGTACCAAAAACGAGGGCAGTGGTAGTGCCATTGCTCAGCAATTGGTCAATAAAGAATGCCGCAATTTCTTCACCGTATTGCTGGTCACTAAATTTCAATTCGGCGGGAAAAGTGTGGGTTTCTAACCAATCCAGCAATTGCGTGTCATAAGCTCCAATCACTTCACACTGGGGATAATGAACGTGAGCATCCACAAACCCGGGCATGATTAACCCATGACGGTGTTCAATAATGGGGGTTCCTGTTGGTAGCGTCTTAAGTAAATCAGCGCTGGCCCCACAGTTACGCACATAACCTGCTTCTAATACCAGCAAGCCGTCTTTAAAGTAATGCCAACAATCAGTAACATTGGTGTCATCAGCATCCATTCTGACTGTGTTAGTGGGATCGTTTAGAAAATGAAGAATTTCACCCCGATGTGCGGTTAGTGACATTGAAGAATCGAAACTTGGAGGAGGATCAGCATTATAGTCAATCCATGATTTCAAAAAAAGAACAACTTGACCATTTGGTCAAACAACATCAAAATAACACCGAAGCCGAAGACATGACAGTGGCATCATCAGATATCCTACATCAGCGCTGAAATCTGAATATTGGCGTAAACTAATCGTAGCTCAACGTCTAACCATGAACCTGAATGAACTCAATAGCCTCGATAGAAAACAGCGACTGACTTTGTTTGAAAAGTGCTGTAGCGCCAGTCGATGGTTCACGTTAATGACCGAATCAGCGCCCTATCAGTCCATCGAACAGTTAACGCAAGCTGCAAAGGCACACTGGTCGCTAATGGATGATAGCGACTATCTCGAAGCATTTGACGGACATCCGAAAATTGGTGATCCTGCGTCATTAAAAGCAAAATATGCCGCAACCCATGCCACCGCATCTAACGAACAATCGCTGGTAAAACACGCATCGGATCAAACAATTAGCGAACTCGCCGACTTTAATCATCGGTATGAGGAGAGATTTGGGTATATTTTCATCGTATGTGCCACTGGTAAAACGGCGGATGAAATGCTTAACCTTGTGAAAGAACGTATTCATAACCCGCCAGAACAAGAAATTAAAATAGCAGCAGAAGAACAGCTAAAGATTCTTTTGATCAGAATCGAAAAATTGCTAGACTAAATCTTGAATCTTGGGCCAAGATTTTCCACAATCTCGTTCGGCATATACCAAGTTAGGCAGGGAATCATTAGATATTGGTATGAGACATGGATTAGTAAATCCACACCTATTTTTAGGAGATTGTGCAACCCTACGTCTGTAACTTCGGTTTAGGTTGAGTCATTATCGTCGTTCCACACGATATATCGCTTGTCGGCATTGCTCCATTCATCGTCAATCTCGACGAGAATGGCACTGACAAGCCTGAGTAAAGATGCGTCGTTCGGGAAGACCCG
>WLWV01000199.1 GCA_012103395.1 Gammaproteobacteria bacterium | reverse complement strand
GCTTGTCAGTGCCATCCTCGTCGAGATTGACGATGAATGGAGCAATGCCGACAAGCGATATATCGTGTGGAACGACGATAATGACTCAACCTAAATCAAAGTTACAGACGTAGGGTTGCACAATCAACAGATATCGCAGCAAGAGGTTTGGACATCAGCCAACTCCCTCAGGTTGTCAATTTTGATCTCCCTTCTGTACCTGAAGACTATGTTCATCGCATCGGGAGAACTGGCAGAGCGGGGGCGAAAGGAGAAGCCGTTTCTTTGGTCTGTGCGGACGAGGTTAACCAATTATCTGACATCGAGCGATTGATTCAGCGCTCCATCCCCCGGGAGACTATCGCTGGGTTTGAACCTAATCATGAAGTTCCTGCGACCCGAGTCATACCACTACCGCAAAAAAAAGAAAACCTAAAAAACCTAGAACTTCCTTTAGTCAACGCGAAACCGACCGGACGCAAAGACATCGTACTGAAACCAACACACCTAATGGCAGAAAAAAAGCCTCCACAACAAAAAAAGTGCGCTCTGATTTTAGGAAAAAAACAGTCCAAGTTCCCAGGGGGATAGCACCAAAAGCGCTTCATCGAATCCAAGTCGTAACCCAGAAGACAATAAGAAGGTAACTCGGTCATAAGTGCTAACACCGAAGATTAGTCCCCTTATCCAATGATACGAATAGCCAATTCAACAACCATTGAAACTAGGCGGTTGATGCATATCGCCCTTCCCTTAATAGCCGCCTATTCTTCTGAATTCGCGATGTTTGTCACCACTAAAATGGTGGTTGGGAAACTGGGTTATCTTGAATTAGCGGCAACTGGTATTTCTGGTGGTTTATCTTTCGAACTCAACGTCATTCTTATGGGGCTGCTTTCAATTGTGGGTGTCCTTTGTGCCCAGTCTGTTGGGGCCGGAGATAACCAACAAGTCGGCATCATTGTGAAGCAGGGCTTCATCGTCTCTCTACTCGTCGGTGTTCCCGCAACCGTTGTGGTCTGGAATCTTGATCTTGTTTTGATCTGGACTGGGCAAGACCCGCAAGTTACTGCACTTTCCATTCCTTATCTGAAACACCTGAGCGGATTCATGCTTCCATTACTATTTTTTGCGGTACTGAGAAACTTTGTTTCCGCACTGTCTCGGCCACACATGGTAATGATTATCTCGGTAATCGCTGTGGGCGTTAATTATGTCCTAACGATCTGGTTAGTACACGGCGGATTAGGAGTGCCGAGCATGGGCTTGGCGGGTGCGGGGCTTGCGACTAGTATCGTGTCATGGCTAATGTTCTTTGGTCTACTTTTTCTCGTTTATCGCACAGAAGATCTCCGCGGCTATGGATTGTTTCAGAAAGGTTGGAAGCTTGATTTCTCCTATTGCTCTGAAATAATGCGTCTCGGCGTACCCGTCGCTGCATTGGTATTTCTGGAAGCCGGTTTGTTTACAGCGAGTTCAGTGCTTTCCGGAATTATTGGTGCTGAGACATTGGCAGCCTATGAAATCGTTTTAGCTTGGTTCGGTTTACCTTTTGTGATCGCACTCGGACTTGCCGAAGCCACTATGATCCGCGTTGCCCACGGTGTGGGAAGCCGTCAGTTTGTTAACGCAAGGAAATCCGGTATGCTGGGAATGGGCATCGGCATCGGCATACTGACTGTGCTGATTGTGATTCCCATTGGACTCCCTGAGTACATCATTGGTTTTTTTATTAGTCAAGGGAGCCCTGGTTTCTCTATTGTTTCTCAACTCGCCACTCATTTTCTTTGGATAGGTGCCATTTTTCAGGTATTTGATGGACTTCAGGCCGTCGCAGCGCGCGCCTTGAGAAGTTACAAGGACAATATAGTGCCACTGTGGATTGCGACGTTCGGCTATTGGGTTCTCGGCATCGGTGGCGGGTCAGTCATGGCATTTTGGCTTAATATGGGGGGGGCCGGTTTGTGGTGGGGCTTAGCAATGGGATTAACTGCCGCAGGATCCTTGCTCGCCTGGCGATTTCATCGTCTTTCCCTGAGATACATGATGGCAAACGCGCAACCAGAAGCTGTTTGATTAATGATTCGAATCCGGCTTACTCCAATCGGGCCAAAGTCGTTTTTCCGTTGGTCGAAGCGTAAACGTGTCATATGCCACTGCCTTAGACTCGGATTTAAATCGTAGTTAAAGTAAACTGTTCAATCAATCAGTCAGTCAGTCAGTCAGTCAGGCATCATCATCGGCAATCCGAATGGGAACACAATACCACACCGCCATTTCAAATGCGGACTTTACTTCTCTGGCGGAAATCAAGTCACTACAAAATAGGCAATGGGAATACCAATGGGAGTATGTTTGTCATCATTCGCAGTTCTATCGGCGCTATTTTGGGCACATCGCTCCAACCATACCACTGGCTGGTCTGTCAGATTTACCATTGACAGACAAGGAGATGTTACGTAAAGACCAAATTTCCAACCCCTCATTCGGCAGCTATTTAGCCACGGATGAATCTAACGTCATTCGTATGCACCGTACGTCAGGTACGACTGGTACAGCAATGAACCTCGCTCTCACCGCAAAAGATGCAAGAATAACGGCTGAAGTGGGTGCTCGTGCACAACGGGCTTCAGGACTCGGCCCCCACAATAAAGTGGTGCACTGTCTCAACTACCAAATGTGGATGGGGGGCTACACCGATCACAGTACACTAGAAGCCACCGGAGCCATGGTGATCCCCTTTGGTGTAGGCAGTACAAAGAAACTGATAGAGACGATACAGAGCCTGAAAATTGATGCTATTTCCTGCACCCCCTCCTATCCTGCTGCACTATCCCAAGCTATTGACGCTGACTTTCCACAGCTCGATCCCAGAGATCTTGGGCTAAAACTTGCCCTTTTTGGTGGGAAAGCTGGACTGGACGACCCTGCTTTTCGACGTAGGCTTGAAGATACTTGGGGCTTTACAGCAAGGAATGCCAACTATGGTGTCACCGACGTAATGTGTAACTTCGCTGGCCAATCCACCTTGGACAACGACCTGCATTTCGTCGCTCTGGATGTACTTTACCCCGAGCTGATTGATCCAGATCTAGGCACCCCTATACCCTAGGCACCGGGAGAAACGGGGGAATTAGTATTGACCCACCTCTGTAAGCAGGCTCAACCCCTTATTCGGTTTCGAACCAATGACATCATCCAGCTTACCGCAGTGGACATTGCGGCCTGCGGTCGTAGCACACCCAGATTCAAAGTAATTGGCCGAAGCGATGACATGGTTGTGGTAAGGGGAATCAATGTATTTCCAACCATGGTCTCTGAAATTATTAACAAAATCTGCAACTTATCCGGCGAGTATCGCATTACACTCAACTCCCCTCCTCCCTATCATCGTCTGCTACTAGACGTCGAATTGGACAAGCATCATGGCGAGTTAGTGGCCAGCGATGACTTAATTCGCAAGGTTGAGGAAAACATAAAAACACCAATTGGGGTTCAATCAGATGTTATTCTTCTCCCTCCCGATTCTCTACCAAGAACGGAAGGAAAGAGTAGGCGTATCATTAAGCGCTATTAACCGATTTTTGGATCGATGAGCCTAATCAATGAATAAGTTTAAGCATGTAGAAATTGAAATAGCGGATCGTGTTTGTACTATCACTCTAAGTCGACCAAAAAACCTCAATGCAATGAATGGAGCGCTGATCGATGAAGTGGCGAGGGCCTTTGATTTAGCGAATATGGATGCCACTGTCAATGTCATTATTTTTACTGGAGCAGGACGGGCTTTCTGTGCAGGCGACGATCGTAATGAGCATATTCATCCACAGAACGAACGTGACGCAGTCCATTTGGTGCATGCGATACAACGAGTGACACGGGCCATTATTTTCGGTGATAAACTTGTCGTTGGCGCAATCAATGGTTGGGCTGTGGGTGGTGGTTTTGAGTGGGCTATCAATTGCGATTTTGCCATATGGGCCAAAAGCGCCAAAGGCTTTTTCCCTGAAGTATCACTTAACCTCTTTGTCACGGGTGGTGTGACGAGCTTACTTCCGGCCATGGTTGGACTCAACAAGGCTCGCGAAATGCTCCTGCTTGGGGACAAATACAGTGCCGATGAGCTTCATAGGCTTGGTATCGCATGGCGGGTCGTTGATGATACTCATCTTATGAGTGAGGCCCATCAACTTGCCAATCGACTCGCGAGTTTCCCCAGTAAGTCATCAAGAGCAATGAAACGTGTACTAAATCAAACTGCTGTAACGGATCTAACTAACGCATTGAAACTAGAAACTGATGCTACCGTCGCTGGATTCATGGATCCAAAAACCACTCGTCTTCTTAAGGATTTTTAAGGTCCCATTATTCTGAAGTATCAGAATTAGTGACGACCATCTAATTTACGTATGACAATACTAGAATACTAAAATGAATCATGGATAGAAAACAAACCAGGGACGGCGTCGTTATGTACTCCGTTGGAAGCTCTTATTTGGTTCTTACTGATGATGGACAAACACGAACATGCCGAATTCGAGGAAAATTACGGACTGAAGGAATCCGCACCACAAATCCAGTGGCGGTAGGTGACCACGTGGCTTTTGAGGACGCAAGCGATGATAAAGCAGTCATTAAATCAATCCACCCAAGACGTAATTGTATTATCCGAAGAGCTGTCAAGTTATCAAGACATGCCCATGTGATCGCCGCAAATGTTGATCAAGCCTATTTGGTCGTGACGCTGATTAATCCACCAACTTCCACCGGGTTCATTGATCGATTCTTAGCAACCGCCGAATCCCATGACATACCAGTCTGCATTGTATTTAACAAAATTGATCTCTATGGCAAAGACGATAGAGCACTCCAAGAAACCTATCGAGAAATTTACGCGTCTATCGGTTACGAGTGCATTGAGGTATCGGCGCTTAACACTCAGGATATGGATCGACTTCGACATCGTCTAAGTAATCGGGTAAACCTGTTCAGCGGACATAGCGGTGTTGGCAAGTCCACATTGATCAACGGTTTAGCGCCTGAATTAGATTTAAGAACAGGTGATACTTCTGATCATTATCACCTTGGCAGACACACAACCACCTTTGCACAAATGTTTCCCTTATCTAATGGTGGATACATCATTGATACTCCTGGCATTAAAGGTTTTGGCATTGTCTACATGGAAAAAGAAAACATTATGAATCAGTTTAGGGAAATACGAAAGCGAAAAGGGGAATGTAAGTTCTCCAATTGTATCCATGAAAACGAACCAAAGTGTGCGGTTAAACAGGGAGTTGAATCTGGAGAAATATCCTTATCAAGGTACCAGAACTATTTGTCGATCTATCATACTGATGACGATGAAGTTTATCGCTAAGCAGCACGTGTACTTTTAGTCCATTCAAGGTTCTCACTTTGCAAAACGCAATATCATTGTTAGCAAGTGATCCAGGGATGGTGATCATCACCATCATCGCATTTGGTGCTGGACTCATTCGGGGCTTCACCGGCTTCGGTGGCCCGGCTTTCATGCTGGCCATACTCACTATTTTTTTTCCACCCATCTCCGTCATATCGAAAATTCTGGTAGTGGATTTTTTCGCCAGCATCTACTTATTTCAACAACATTTCCGCAAAATCCACTGGCCCAGCGTTATTAAGATTGCGCTTCCTACGATACTCGTCGCCCCAATGGGACACTGGTTGCTAATGGAGATTGACCCTGGAGTAGCCAAACGAATCATTGCCGTGACCATTTCGCTTAGCTGTATCCTCATGTTAGCTGGATTCCGTTACAGGAAAAAGATGAACACATTGTTTCTTGTGATTCTTGGGGTCATTTCCGGCATTGTATTTGGCGGCACCTACATTGCCTTACTAACAGTAGTAGTGGTCCTTCTAGGGCCCTATGATAAAGAAGAAGGTCGCACACTCATTATTGCCTGGTCGTTCTTCGCCGCATTGGCTTTCGCACTTGCCTCCGGTTACAACGGAACCACAACTGGAACAGACGTAATGATTGCATTGCCCGGAGCGGCGACTTATGTACTCGGAACATGGATTGGTTCACTTGGCTTTCGCCAATCTAGCGAGAAAACGTTTCGCGGAGTCGCGATTCTTACGTTGCTAGCTGTGTCTGTGCTTAACCTTACTTTATGATCCCCCTGCTTCATAATTCGTATCACTCCCAACAATAGCTCCTCCAATTTGACCAAAAAAGTTTATGCGTCTTTATCTTATCCGGCATGCTCAGTCTGCTAAGGTAGTGTAATCTGAGGTCTGTAATTTAGCTTTCTATTGCAGCTTCGCTATTGGCTTTGGCGGAGTGAACGTAGAGAGCGAAGCCAAAGCCGGTTTTTCAGGCTTTAGTATTGAATGTTGAGCC
>WLWV01000198.1 GCA_012103395.1 Gammaproteobacteria bacterium | reverse complement strand
GCTTGTCAGTGCCATCCTCGTCGAGATTGACGATGAATGGAGCAATGCCGACAAGCGATATATCGTGTGGAACGACGATAATGACTCAACCTAAATCAAAGTTACAGACGTAGGGTTGCACAATCGTCGCTCACTTCTCAGGCGGAAGAAAAACACTTTCCTGCTAGTTTCAAACGCCAGGAGTCAATGGAAGCCTACCGTGGAAAGCAAGTCATCGCAGGTATTCGCCCTGAATACTTTCATAATAAAACTCAACAGGACGACGAGTACATGACTATCCACACAGAGATTCAGGAGCTTACCGGTGCCGACTTGTTGGTCCATACCGAATTAAATCGCACACCTGTGATTTGTCGCTGTCACCCGGGCTCAATCGAATCCGGTAGTCACAAAATGGAAGTGGGAATTAACGTTCAACGTATTGTCTTTTTTGACCCAGATACAGGGAGCCGCATATAACCATTCTTCTTTTTTACCCATGAGAGTTGACGAAAACCACCCCTTCTACTCAAGACGAACTCTGAATTTCCCTTTCACCCCCTATTGACCGCCTCGGCTCTAATTGTGCTGTTTTGTGGTATAATTAATTCGGAAACAATACTAAATAAACTAAGCGCCGTACACGACTACAACCAATGTACTGTGCTTAATCATTCTAGGGCCAGTTAATAAGCAATGGAGTATTGGCATTTTCAGATTCCGTATCAGGATGGCTGGGAGTGATTTGCTACCATTCTTTCTTAGTAAATTAAAAAATGAAATAAATGTGCTTTATTCTTAACACCAAGATCAAATTGTTTGATCAGCACTTATATTTGTTCGTTAGTTAAAGGTGTAGTTCTGGAGATAAATTCACAATGCCACTGATATTTTAAACTCGGTTTTTTGATTTTTGATACTACTCAATGAGGATATGAATGAAGGCATGTTAATCCATTTGCTAACTATGATTTTGGTAATGACATAACCACGTTGACTACGACAGAAACGCGGAAACCACCGGCAAGGGCGACGCTATTTCTGACGGTCTTGGAACATCACTTAGCAAATTGTTCATGTACTAAGTTACAGATTTGGGTTTTCTTTTTGAGATACCTTCTGAACGTTTATCGACACTAGGACGTGTCCATTTTTCCCCATCGTATAATTTGTCTCAAAATTTCGCAGAAATACATAACCCCAAGAAGCTGTATCGCGAATTGGGTTACCTTATTTGTTTTGTTGAATACAACCTTATTCAGGTTAATATTCTGTTTTAACTTCGCTCCTCTTAAACAAGGGGAGACCTCTTGAGGAACCGCTATTCCTCTCCAATGCGTTCTTTGGAAACCAAGGTCCATCGCTATGACACACAAAATCATCCCCGTCCCGGCCTTTGACTACTTTGTTTTCGGTGCCACCGGAGACCTCGCACAACGAAAACTGCTGCCGGCACTTTATTATCGATTTATCGATGGCCAGATCCCGCAGTCAGCACGGGTGATTGGCTGCTCTCGTTCGAAACTCGATACCCCAGGGTATCGACAACTAGCCGCTAATGCCATACGTGATCAGGTGAAACCAGACTATCTGGATGCGAAACTACTTGAAGACTTTCTGTCTATTATCAGCTATCAGAAAATTGATGTTAGCGATCCAGAATCGTGGTGTAGTTTCGCCAGTGTGATAGAACAAACAGACCAAACTAACAGAGTCATTGTGTTCTATTTGTCCGTGGCACCAAGCTTATTCATGCCGATCATCAATGGCCTAAAACAACACAATCTCCACAATAATGCACGTTTGGTTGTCGAAAAACCACTAGGGCTCGACCTTGAAAGCGCTAAGAATCTGAATACCATTTTGTTAGACGCCTTTGAAGAAGATCGAATATATCGAATCGACCATTATCTTGGTAAAGAGACCGTGCAGAACTTGATGGCGCTACGTTTCGCAAATTCACTCTTCGAACCACTGTGGAACAGCCGATATATTGCAAACGTTCAGATCACCGCTGCTGAGTCCATCGGTATGGGCGGTAGGGAAGAATACTATGACAAGTCCGGCGCAATGCGCGATATGGTACAAAACCATTTGTTGCAGCTACTATGTTTAAGCGCAATGGAGCCCCCCATCTCTTATGATGCCAATGGCATCCGAGATGAAAAACTGAAAGTACTACGTAGCCTGCAACCCTATTCGGGAAGTGACGTTGGACGCAATACGGTACGCGGCCAATATTTATCAAATGATCGGCATCTCTCGTATCAACAAGAAGCGAAAAACCCAAATTCAACCACCGAAAGCTACGTCGCAATAAACGTGGGCATTAACAATTGGCGGTGGTCTGGCACTCCCTTTTACCTTCGAACAGGCAAACGACTACGAACCAACATGACGGAAATCAGTTTTGAGTTCCGTCATGTTCCCCACTCTATTTTTGGTGGTCTAGACACCCCTACCAAACCGAATGCTATGGTGATTCGTTTGCAGCCTGATGAACGAATTGACCTTGAAATTATGACCAAGGAGCCTGGCCCTGGGGGGATGCGTCTTCGACAATCCATCTTAGATGCAACATTCGACAGTAAAACAAATCAGTCCTTCCGTATGCCTAGAGCTTATGAACGATTGCTACTGGACGTGGTGCGGGGGGATCAAACACTGTTTATGCGAGGCGATGAGGTCGAAGCGGCATGGGCTTGGGTTGACCCGATTATTGAAGCTTGGCAGGCCTCTGGAGAAGCCCCCGAAACCTATGAAGCATTGAGCCAGGGGCCAGCAGGCGCATTCGAATTAATCGCGCAAGCGGGACATCGATGGAGAACAATACAATGAAGTTAACTACCTTTAGAGACAATGCCGCCCAAGCTCATGCTTTGGCCGAACGCTTAGTCGGAGACATGAGGCGTTTGCTGAAGAAAAAACAACGGGTCACGCTCTGCTTGCCCGGTGGAACCACACCGGGATTACTGTTTGATGAGCTCAGTAAAATGGAACTTGATTGGAAAAATGTCCATGTATTACTTAGCGACGAGCGATGGGTTAGTACAGCCACTGCCCTATCGAATGAAGCGCTATTAAGAAACAGGTTAGCTTGCAATGCCGCTCAAGACGTGAACATTGTTTCTTACTACAGCGAAGCAGGTTCGATGGAATCGACCATCGCCGGTCTTAATGAGCAGCTTGGAGAGTGGATGCCCCTGGATTTATGCGTATTGGGCATGGGGCTGGATGGACACTTTGCATCGTTGTTTCCAGACATCATCGAATTGGAGGCTCATTTGGACCCCAACGGAAAAAGTGGGCTTATCGCGGTTGACTCCACGAGTCAACCTGTCATGCGCGTCAGTTTGACCTTGGCGGCGCTGGCGAGCGCGGAAAGTCACTATCTACTCGTTCGTGGCTCAGACAAAAAGAAGGTATTGGAAACCGCAGCTTTGGCCTGTGATCTTTCCCTACCAATTAGCCATCTATTAGCGGCATGTCCAAAGATTGAAATCTACTATGCTTAGCAGCAACAAATAACATGGAACAGAATTTGCACCCGACAATAACTGAAGTCACTCAACGAATCATTCAACGCAGTGTTCCCACTCGTGGCGACTACATGGCGCGAATGACCCAAGAAATAGAACAAGGCGTAAAAAGATCATCCTTGTCCTGCGGCAACATGGCTCATGCTTGCGCCGCAGCGGAGTTGAAAGAAAAATTACTTTATGTAAACGAACAAAGCCCAAACATTGGGATCGTGACCGCCTATAACGACATGTTATCAGCTCACCAGCCCTACAAGGATTATCCTGATCATATTAAGCGAATTGCCATAAAACAAGGGGCAACTGCCCAAGTTGCCGGCGGCGTACCCGCCATGTGTGACGGCGTCACTCAGGGCCAAAATGGGATGGAGTTGTCATTATTTTCCCGGGATGTCATCGCCATGTCGGCAACCGTCGCACTATCCCATCAATGTTTCGATGCGGCAATTTTTCTCGGTATCTGTGACAAAATCATCCCCGGCCTCACCATTGCAGCCGCGTCATTTGGTCACCTACCGTCCATCATGATCCCTGCTGGCCCAATGACGTCAGGGCTGCCCAATGAAGAAAAGTCTGAATCCCGAAAGGCCTATGTCGCTGGGAAAATTGATAAATCAGAATTGCTAAAAGCAGAAATGGCCTCTTACCACAGTCCAGGCACTTGCACCTTTTACGGAACTGCAAACACCAACCAATTAATCATGGAGATCATGGGCTTGCAGTTACCTGGTTCAAGCTTTGTAAACCCGATGACCCAGAACCGCGAAGCCCTAACAATCGCTGCGGTAGAACAACTTCTCACCTTAGTAAAATCTGGTAACGAATTCACGCCGGTGTGTGAAATTCTCAGTGAAAAGAACTTCGTCAATGGGATAGTTGGGTTATTGGCATCCGGCGGCTCCACCAACTTGGTTATCCACATGGTCGCCATGGCTCGTGCAGCCGGAGTTATTCTGGATTTACAAGATTTCTCTGATCTCTCTGCGATCGTGCCCATGATCAGCCGAGTTTACTCTAACGGATGGGCGGACATTAACGCATTTCAAGACGCTGGGGGAATGCCGGTTTTCATTGCGCAATTGTTAGAACACGGTTTGCTTCACCGAGATGTGACCACAGTAGCGGGAAAAAGTCTTGAAGACTACACTCGAGTACCGGAAGTCGTTCAAGGAAAAACTCAATGGAGCATTCAAAAAATTCAAAGCAGCAATCCCGATGTGTTGGGC
This sequence comes from Gammaproteobacteria bacterium, assembly GCA_012103395.1. Lineage (GTDB taxonomy): Bacteria > Pseudomonadota > Gammaproteobacteria > Arenicellales > Poriferihabitantaceae > WLWV01. The sequence goes on along the minus strand of WLWV01000198.1, from coordinate 1,723 downwards.
TCCGTCGAACGACCCTTTGCAAAAACTGGCGGTTTGGTAGTTCTGGATGGAAACATTGGTCGTGCCGTGTTTAAAACGTCATCGCTAAAACCGGAGCAAATGATTGTGAATGCCCCCGCCAAGGTCTTCCACTCTCAGCAACAAGTGATGGATGCGAGCAAAAGCGGAGAATTGGATTGCGATCTGGTCTGTGTTGTATGCTTCCAGGGCCCTAAGGCAAACGGCATGCCTGAGTTGCATAACTTGCTGCCGATGTTGTCGAACATTGAAGCCAAGGGATTTAAGGTCGCACTGGTTACCGATGGTCGAATGTCCGGCGCATCAGGCAAAATACCTTCTGCGATCCATGTTTCCCCAGAAGCAGCAAGCGGTGGATTGATCGGGGCGATTCGAGATGGTGATATCATCACCATAGATGGCAATCGAGGAACGTTATCAGTGAACGCCAGCGATTTAAGCGATAGAGCAAAGACCACCACGGACTTATCGGCAAACCAAATTGGATGCGGTAGAGAACTTTTCACTGGCTTTCGTGATCGTGTAGGCAGTGCTGAAGATGGCGCCAGCGTTCTTTTCTAACGACAAGAGAATCAGCAATGACCCCTAAACAAGCTTCAACGACTATTCTAGAAATTGTATCAAAAATTGATGTTATTCCAGTGATTGCAACAGACGATGTTCTTGCATCCGTCGACCTTGCCAAGTCACTGGTAGACGCTGAAATGCCCGTCATCGAAGTTACCCTTCGCACCCCGAATGCACTTAAGGTCATCGAAAAAATGGCCTCAGTGAATGGCGCGATAGTTGCAGCGGGCACGGTATTGGACGAAGCTCAATTGGTAGCTTGCAAGGAAGCCGGAGCCAGTTTCGCCGTCTCTCCCGGCAGTACTCAGTCTTTAGTTGTGGCGAGTCAGCGCCATTCAATGCCGCTCTTGCCCGGTGCTGCCACTGCGAGTGAAATCATGTTCTTATCGGAGAAGGGTTTTCATTTTCTGAAATTTTTTCCCGCTGAAATTAACGGCGGCGCTGCAGCACTAAAAGCGTTGGGGGCGCCCCTGCCCCACGTTTCTTTCTGTCCCACAGGCGGGGTAAATGCAAGCAATATAGCGGATTATCTGGCGTTGACGAACGTTGCCTGCGTTGGTGGGTCTTGGATGATAACCAGCGAAGGTTTACAAACCTGATTGAGTAGTGAAGCCGTATTCTATCGCGGCTTCACTATGACGAGACGCCTTAATATATTTCGAAGTGCGCAGTACGTGGTTTGTTTCCGCAAATTGAAGTGATATCTTGGGGACAAGCAGACAAGCAAATCACTAAATCCATCTCCGCACGCAAAACTATATAGTCTCCTTTTTTTGTCACCGGAGGATTCGGTTTAATTGTACCATCCAGCTCTACCGGCGTGTTTTGCCACAAATTAAACGGCGACGGCAGCCCCACAGGTTTACACCCAACATCAACCATAGCCTCCCAAAAATTATCGGTGCAATTTCGATGATAATCTTTACATCCTAGCAATTCGTATCGATATCGATCACACGCAGCGAGCAACGTATCGTGGGTGCCGCTGGCTGAGTCTTCGATAATTTTCAAAAGGTAGTGTACCCTGAGGTCTGTAATTTATTTCTTTAGCGATGTTCGTTTGGCTTAGGCGAAGTGAGCGTAGCGAACGAAGCCAAAGCCGGTTTTTCTGGATTAGGTGTTGAATGTTGAGCCATCA